>CAZASB010000038.1:0-23535 GCA_964487655.1 uncultured Planctomycetaceae bacterium | reverse complement strand
AGCGCGAATCGTGCTCCTCTTACCCTGCAGGTCCCTTCCTTGCTGCCAAGCAGAGAAGCAGCTTGTTTGACCCACCCTACCTATCATGAATAATCCGGGCTAGCTGGACTTCCCTTTACCTTTGCCGCCGACCTTAGCCAATTTTTTGGCTAAGGTCGGCCTCTGTACTGCTTCTTGTTCCAGGACCACACGTTGGCTGGACATCTCCTGGGAACCGGCCCAGGTAGAATGGGGGCGAAGACGGCAGCGAGCCGCCACAGTTTCCCCATTTCAACCAGTTCAAAATCCATTAGGTTTGGGTTTGAATGCCAGGGGGTATCCCATTGTCACGCTCTTAGTAAGGGGTAAGATGGGGGCTTGTGCTTGCGATGCTGGCGGGTGGGGGGGGATCGGATACTGGTTCACTGCGAGGGAACCGTTCAGGATGCGATACAGGGCTGACATCACGGCGGGATCACTAAACAACGCCATGGAGAATCTAAAATTCTCGGAATGCCTGTCCCCCGAAATCGCTGCCGAAGTATTCACGTCGAGATTCGATGATCGGGCGGGAGTGAGTCAAGCCATCGAGGAACATAGAAGAGTAGTCCTTCACAATTCGTAGCCACTGGAGACACCATGATGCCTTCCTTTGTCAGTCGAAAACACCTGAACTCTGATTTCTCCTCGCCGCCAACGCTTGACAAGAAGATCACCGTGTTTGAAAACCGGGTTCTTGAATAGCAGATCGGGATAGCGCAAGAAGTCCGCAGGTAAATCGAGTCTGGTGGTGAAAACGGGGCATTTCGACATGCCGGTTACGCCCTTGTCTCAATTCTATTCTCGTACTTTGAAATGGTCGCACAGTATATCGAGGGCAAGCCTAGTCATGGAGGAAGTAAAGCCACGTCCGAGGGTTTAAGTATGTGCCACAGGCCCAGTGGGGTATATGTTTTGAGAAAAGGGCCCCAGACAACCTCCGTCAATGTTAACGAAGGTTGTCGGGAGAATTCCAGGAGGGCTTCCCAAACCTTTCACAATGAAAGAAATGCCAACCCACAGCCACCAGTAAGACCCCACGGATGATACCAACCCCACGGGAAAATGAAAATAATTGTAGAATTACAAAAAATGAAACAAGGATGACCCAGAACGCCTTTTTCACAAAAGAACACAACCTAGAGCCTCCTGGTGGCTCTCAGGGGCATTTTCCGAGCACGAAGCCTCATTCCACAGAAGAAGGCGAGACTCAAACACTAAGGAACGATGATCGATGAAAACCAAGAAGGCTTCCGACCGCAAAATGTCGGACATGATGAAGGAGATGATGGAACAACTGCTCCGTGACCCAAAGGGCGTTCCCTCAGCCGAGGCGTCCCATGTCGCCCTGTTTCTTGCCAACGTCGCATGGAACGAGTGTGTTGGGCTTGATGGCGAACGGGAAGGTTATCACAATGTCTGGCAGGCCATCGAAGCTGGGAAACCCGATCTGTGGGACGAACTGGAGTCCAGGGACATCGACGCCATGATCGACAAACTGGTGGAATACAAGAAGACCCACTTCCCCGATGACCGGCGGCGGATTCTTACCTGTGGCGGCACCCCGAAGGGTACGATACAGGTCGAATGGCTGCCGCCCGTTGCTCCTGGGATAGATGCCAAATGGGAAACACAACTCTACGGCATGGTGAGGACAGGAGCGGAGAAAGAGGCCATCCGGTTTCTGAAGAAGACCCGCAAGATGTCGCAGCAAGAAGCCGTGATGAAGGTCATGAAGATCAGGATGGAGTTGGGAATGTTCTGAATATTTCGCTCAGTCGAGGAGGCGGAAGAGTGGATGACGCAAAAAGAGTTTCTTGAAGAGGTGGACTGACCACGACCATGGATATTCACACCTACACCACCAATCACGACGCTTGTAGCAAGGCTGGCGTGGGCTTTTCAGCCCCCATCTACACCTATCAGAACTTTCGTCGAGAGGAAGGGCTCACCGTGGAGGAATCGCTCTAGGAGACAGGGCACGACGGCTCGGCGGCTATGGGAATCCAGATTCTCATTCCTCCTGGCGATTAAGCCGCAGGTAGGCGCGCGGAGGAGGTGTGCTGTTACAATGATGGATAATGTGGACCTGGATTGTGTTCAGGCTTACTGCTAGGACATGGCGCACTTTATGGGAGGGTATTCCGATGTGTGAACAATGCACGAGACGAGAGTTCCTAGGGACCGGCGCCGCGGCAGGCGGGCTGATGCTTGCCAGCGCAGCCTGGACGCACGCTTCGACGTCCGACTCGCTCCCCAAACCTCGGGGGAAATCGCGGATCTGCGTCATCTTCACCGGCCCACCCGGACCGGAGGATCGCGGATGGAACGCCGATCCCAAGCAGATGGAGGCCATGAAGACCCATCTGTCCGATGTGGAGAAGAAGTTGGGAAACGTCGAATTGCTCATCGGTGAATCGAATAGTGTCGAACAGACGGCGGCCTTGCTGAAGGAAGCCGGGCCGACCGCGCCGGTGCTTGCCATCAACTTGAATTGTTTTGCCTTGACGCGGGTAGCACAGCCGATTCTTGATGGGAAGCATCCGATGGTCGTCTTCTCGCTGCCGGCCAGCGGTCATGACTGGATGTATCCGCACCGTTGGCGGCGGCAGGGGCATCCGGTCACCCTATTGCCCAGCAGCGACTACGGTGAACTCGAGCGAGCCATTCGTTTGCTCCGGGTCATCCCCATGATGCGACAGACTCGCATCCTGCTCTTCCCGCCTGCCCGAGGGACGGCACCGGCCCAGTCGCCGGACGAAGTGAAGAACATCCTGGGCGCCGAAGTGGTGGCCGTTCCCGAGAATGCCTTCGATGCCATGGTTGCCGCCGCCGATGACGGGGCGGTTCGGGCCGAAGTCGCTCGATGGACCGAAGAGGCGAAGGGAATCATCGAGCCCAACCAGGACGACATCGTGAAGGCGGCCCGCGTCAGTATCGCGTTGCAGAATCTGCTACAGCAGGAGCAGGCCCAGGGACTGGCCGTCGGTACTTGCATGGGTTGGCTGTCCCGAGGGTTCCCTTGCCTGGGCTTTGCGCGACTGCGCGACTACGGCATCCCCGCCGCCTGCGAGGGAGACATGGACTCGTTGTTGACCATGCTCCTGTTCCAATACGCTATCGATCGTCCCGGATTTCAGGGGAACGCGACCTTCGACACCTCGCGCAACGTGCTGTGGACCGCCCACTGCACCGCGCCGCTGCAAATGGACGGGCCGGATAGCAAGCCGGCGCCCTACCTACTGCGCGGGCATTCCGAGGTAGGTGGCAGTGGCTGCGTGCCCGAGGTCCAGTATCGCCTCGGCGAGACCATCACTCGCACCAAGTTCGTCAATCTGAACACGATCCTCGCGTCGACGGGCAAGATCATCGAGGTGCCAGAGAAATCAGTCCGAGGCTGCCGTACCCAAATCGTCACCGAGGTGCGCGACGCGGCGAAGATGGCCGCCAACTGGAGTAGTATTCTCGAGACCGAAGACGCCATGACTCTGCTGCACCGCGTGGTATTCTATGGCGATCACATGGATAGCATCCGCCACTTGGCGCGCCTGATGAACCTGAACGTTGTCGAGGAAGGCTGATCCAAAGGCTGAAATCCTCCGCGTTGAGCAGTTAGGGATACCGAGGCGTCTGAGGCTAACGACCAAGCTCACCTGCCGGGGCCTCTGGCGAGCCGTTGCGCTTCAAGAGTCCGTAAACCCGGCCTCGGTCAGGTGGAGCGCTTGGTTCGGCGACGTTTCGCAGTTGCTTCCTTTCCTTCTTGGGGCCGTTTCCGGACGGCCTCCCAGAATTCCTTCTCGGAAAGGCCCTTCCCTTCCTGGATACTTTGCCTGGCACGATCGAGTAAAGCCTGAAATCGCGGCGAACGCCCCAGCATCAGCCGCTCCAAATCGTCATCGTCGTAGGGCGTCAGCAATACGGCAACGGCCTTGCCATTGCGAGTAATGACCACGGGCCCCTCGGTGCCACACTCGTCCACATAGGCGCTCAAACGCGCCTTCACATCCGCTAACGGGGCAATTCTCATGACTCGTACTCCTCTCCTCCGATCAAAAGGCGGCTGCGATCCTTCACGCCAACGGCCAAGACATGAACCTCTTTAGACGCTAGGTCAACATCGTAGAAAATACGGAAACGATTGTCGGGACCACAGCGAAGCTCCCAGGATGCCGCTAGCGGTGCAGGCTGATCCAAAGGCTTCCGATTCCGGGTTTCCTCGGTCGGTGTATGCGTCAACTGCTCCTTGATCGTTCGCCGCAGCAGCCCGTGGTACTTCGCCTCAATTGCGGCCAAGTGCTCGATCGCTTCGGGCGCAAAACACAACGTGTACTTGGGTCGCTTCACCATAGACCAGAATTATAGTCCGTCTCGCCAGGGCGTCAACCGCGTTTGAAGCGGTAAAATCTCCAGGAAGCGGTGCATGCTCTGGGACTGCGCACTTGGCCGGCGAGATGACGCAATGGCTTGGTGGTGCTTTGCTCGCCGCCATGCATGATAACGAACGGCCGTGATGCTGCAGGTCCAATACCTGCTGAGTATCCGGCCAGCCGATCACTGCATAGGACAGAGTTCTGCCCGATTCGTCGAACCGAGCGCGAAGCATCGCGTCCTCACCGATCCAGGCGATGCGAGGGCCCGAGCATGGCTCCAGGATAGCCGCGACCTGGGCGACCGACATTCCGATTCTGGGCTGGGGGCGTTATCGAATCGTCGTCCATCACTTGTCACGCCGCGACCGTGGCCGTCAATCGGTTCGCAACGTACAGCCGGATAAGGCTCAGCAGGAGCTTCGCCCTCCCATTCCATGCTTCTTGCAGTTCTCCGAGGGGGTAGGGCGTGGAGGTTGCTTTGTCGGTCGCGCCCAGCTTACAATAGGCATCATCGGCTAAACGGTTTCCAGCCGTTGCCGTTCATACCAGCTACATTACCTACCGGAGACACAATCATGACGTTTCCCGCTTCACGTCGGCAATTCATCAAGACGGCTTCGGCCGGGGCCGCCCTGGCCTTTACCGCCACCAGCTATGCCAAGATCGCAGGCGCCAACGAGCGTATCTCGCTGGGGCTGATCGGTTGTGGCGGGCGCGGCTACAACGCCCACATGAACGGCGTTCATCCTTTCGATAAGGAGCAGAACGTCGAGTTCACCGCGGTAAGCGATCCGTGGCGTCAGCGCCGCGAGCGGGCCGCCGCTCGGGCCGAGGAGTGGTACGGCCGGCCGGCACGGCAGTTCGTCTCCTATTGCGATGTCTTGGCCCTGGACGACGTCGACGCCGTGATGATCGCCTCGCCCGACCACCTCCACTGCCTGCACTTGGAAGCCGCCATCAAGGCGAAGAAGGACGCCTACGTCGAAAAGCCGCTGGCCATGGACATGGCCACTCTCAATCGCGTTTTCGATCTGGTCAAGGCCAGCCCTCAAGTGGTCCAGATGGGGACCCAGGTGCGCAGCTATGAGACTAGCGCCGGCTGCAAGAAGTTTTTCGAATCGGGCGCCATCGGCAAGGTATCGCGCATCGAACAGTGCCGTAATGGCGGCAAGCCGTATTGGTACTCCTGGATGCAGCGGGCCGAGGAGCTGAAGGCCGAAGACGTGGACTGGAAGGAGTTCCTTGGCGACCGGCCGATGCGGGACTTCGACCCCAAGCTATTGACCGGCTGGTACGGCTACCGCGAGTTTACCGATGGCCCCATCGCGAACTTGGGGTGCCATTTCATCGACCTGTACAACTACATCGTCGGCACGACGCTTCCGTTGAGTTGTGTGGCGCAGGGAGGCACCTTCACCTGGAAGGACGAGGGCTTCACCTGCCCGGACCATTGCGAAGCCACCTGGATTTATCCCGAAGACTTCATGGTTCACTACTCGACGAACTTCGGCAATTCGAGCGGCAGCGTTCATAAGATTTACGGCGACCTGGGGACCATGGACTTGACCAACTGGCGGAGCCCCACCTATTCGGCGACCGGGGCCATCAAGCCCACCGAGTTACCCAAGGAGGAGACGCCCGTCGAGTCGGTCGAGATTTCCGACCACTACCTGGACTGGCTGCAATGCCTGCGCACGCGCAAGACGACCAACGCGCCGATCGAGGCCGGTTACTACCATTCCGTCCCGGTCATTATGGGCACCCTGGCCATGGATACCGGCAAGCGGCAGATTTTCGATCCGCAAAAACGCGAGATCTGCGAGGGATAGGCTTTGCCTTCCTGAAATTCCGGAATCTCCTGATTTTGAAATCAGAACCACAGGTGGAAAAGATATGCGGTTGAGCGTCCCTTCGTCCCTGCGGCCCGTAGTGTTGTGCATATTGTTCTCGGGAGCCGCCAACACTGCGTTGGCCCAGGGCAAGGGGCCTACCGACTGGTCCGATTGGCAAACCTATCGTAGCCATGTGTATCATCCGGCCGCGGCGATCAAGGAAGCTGATCTTGCGCGCGCTAGGCGGAACATCGAACGCTACGCCTGGGCGCAAAAATACCTTGCCAGCTTGCGTAAGAATGCTGACCGCATCTGTGAGCAAATCACCGAAGACTACCTGGCTCAGATGGTCGAGCGGACCACGCCGGGTTGTGTCGGGCCTTGCCCCGCCTGCCGGGCCAAGGGCTTGGCCTGGCATCCGAACGGGCAGTGGACGTGGTCGGCCGGAAAGCCCGATCAACTGACATGCAGCGCGTGCAAGACGATCTTCCCCAATGATGAGTTTCCCGAGAGTATCGTTCTTCAAAGTAAGTGGGATCCGGAGCAACGTTTCGGCTTCATCGGTGGCGAGCCTTTTCGCTGCCACGGCTATGCCCAAGCTCGGCCGAGTATTTCCGGCATCATTCGGGCACGCAAGCTAGGCCACGTCACCGGCCAATTGCACGTTCTCGGTCTGAGCTACGCACTGACCGAGGACCCGAAATATGCCCGTGCGGCCAAGGTGATCCTCCTGCGCTTCGCCGAGGTGCTGCCGAAGTACTTGGTGCGCGCCGGATACGGCTACGGCGAATACGCCGACACCGATCCGCACGTGGCTGCCGAACGGATCAGCGATCTACCGCAGGATGAACTCGTGTATCCACCGAACAAGCCTGACCGAAAGGTTTATGCCGGCTATTGGGCCGCCAGTCGCGTCGGCACATCCGGAATGGACGGGCACTGGGTGTGTCAGGTTGCTCAGGCCTACGATCTGACGTGCTCGGCCCGCGATGGCGATACGATCGTTTACTCGGATGATGAGCGTATTTGCATTGAGCGTGATGTGCTCCTGGAGAGCGTCTACCTGGCGGTATGCGATCCGGCGATTAACAATAAATCGGTGGGAAATCGGGCAGGCGCGGCCATGGTAGGGATGTGTGTTGGCCATCCCGGCCTGGTACGATTCGGGCTGGAGGGTTTCCAGAACACCGTGGACGGCTGGTTCCTGCCCGACGGTGGAACCTCCGAGTCGTCCGCCTACGCTTTGATGACCATGGGCGGCATCCAAAATCTTGCGCTGGTGCTGCGCGGGTACTCAGACCCCAAGAACTACATCGGCCCGGACGGCCAACGCCTCGATCGGTTCGACTCCTTCCGCGATACGCGTTACGGCGATTGCTGGCAGAGCCTGATCTGGACCCTTCAGGGCGACCTGCGCCACCCGCCCGCTGCCGACTCTTATCGCACGACTTCAATCAGCTCGTCCTTTGCCGAGTTAATCGCGATTGCCTACCCCACGGACGAGCACATTGCTTTTCTCAAGGAATCGGCTGGCGGGAACCTTGCCGCAGGCGGGAATGAGCGCGCCATGTTCCTGCGCGAGCCCGGATTGGAATCGCGCGTCGCGCCGGAGTTTGTGCTCCCCGACGTTGTGTTTCCCTTCCTTGCCCAAGGCTATCTTCGTACGGGACCGACCGGTCGATCAAGCCTCGCACTGCTCAATGCCAGCGACTGGGGCGGCCATCACCACCTCGATAGCCTCAATCTATACTATTGGAAAGACGGCCGGGAATTGCTTCCGGATCTCGGCTATCTCTGGGACCATCCCGATAAGAAAGAGACAGTGCGTTCCGGTGCCCACAACCTCGTAATGATTGATGGAAAAGAGCAGCGGACCAAAGGCCGCGGCGGAAGCTTCCACCTCTTCGCGGTGACTCCGCGTGCCAAGATAGCCGAAGCTTCCTCGCTGGCCTACGAGAAAGCTTCGCTCTATCGCCGCACATGCATCCAGGTCGACCATGGTGAAGCAGGTTCTTATCTGGTGGATATTTTCCGGGTTCGGGCCGACGCCCGGCGCCAATACGTCTTTCACGGTCCGGGCAACGAATTCGAGACCCACGGACTCAACCTCGGCGCGGTTGCGGGAGATGCATTGCCCGTGGAACTGAAGAATGTACGCCAATCGTCGGGCGACACACCATGGCACATCGCCTGGCACTTGGGCAAGGACTACCGATTCACGGCCTTTTCGCCGGGTATCCAAGGTGAAACGGTTACCCTCGGCGACGGTTGGGGCCAGCGCGACCATCGTAACAGCGATCGCGGCGCAACGCTCCCCTACGTAATCCGCACCATCGACGGTGGTCACCTCAGCCAGTTCATCTCTGTCTTCGTCGGCGAGCCGACGGCTCGTCCCCTGGTCAAAGGCGTACGTTGTCTACCGCTTCCGTCGAGTGCGCCCCCTCACGCCGTGGCGATCGAGGTGGAAACGGTGGTTGGGACCGACGTGCTCATGTCCATGCTGGAGCCCGAGCCAGTCAAACTGTCGACTGTGGTAGGCGAGTTGGCCACCGATGGCCGAATCGCCGTGGTGCTGACAGCGGAGACAAAGCCTACCGATGCAGCGCTGTTCGGCGGCACGCGCCTGGCGCTGGCTGACGCGAGCCTATCTTGCCTGCACGGCGAGTACCGCGGCAAACTGGTCGGCGTGGCGGGATCGCAGGGCGAGTCATGGTTCACCGTCGAGGGCGAATTGCCCAGTCCGGCCAGCCTGGTCGGTCAGACGGTGTTCGTTGAGGACGGGGCGTTGCGCCGTGCCTATCCGATTCGCCGTGTGGAGCCAGACGGAAACCTCGTGCGACTCTACACCAAGTCAGGCGGGGTCGGCGTCGAGGCCCGGGCAGGCGATAGCTGGGAGTTCATTCCGACCGTGAGTTGGCAACGCCGCGGAGCGGAATGATTCACGTTGTTCAGCACTCTACTCCGCCGCGATGAGCACGACGCGATCGACAAAGATCGCGTCCAATTCGGGGCTGTGTCCGTGGGCGAACCAGAAGTACGCGCCGGCGACGAAGTCGACAGGCCCCAGATCAATCCAGCGGAACTTCTGGTCGAACGATCCATCTTCCGTGGTGAAATCCTTTGCCTGGAGGGTTATGGACTTGAGTGACGTCTTGCCCTTCGAGTCGTAGACTCCCCAGGAGCCAAGTCGGCCTTCCTTGATCGTTCCCTCGCATCGCAGCGATGCAAGAATGCGGTACTTCCCGCGAACCGGCGGGGTAAAGTTGGTATTCCAGTCAACCTTTGTTCCCATACGCACGCTCTTGCCGTTCCAGCCTTCCGCGTCGTCGACAATGGTCGCCGCATCGTGGACGTTATTGAACGCCATTGCGTCGAAAACGACCCAACCGTCTTCCGGGACATCCTTGCAAATGTCCGGCGGATTCTTCTGCGCCAAGAAGCCTGCCTTCAGCCCTTCGAGGTACATGTCGAAGTTCTTCTCCTGGGAAATAACCGCTGCCTTCGTCTTGAACCGCGTACAGAGCCGCGTGAACTCGTCGGCCGCCTCCAACGGGTCTTTCGGCCCAAGGAACGACAGATTCTTCTCGCGTGCTTCGCAGCGAAGTGGATAGTATCGGCTCAGCCAGACGTGGTCGACGCCCATCTTCGACTTCCGCAGTCGTCGCAGTTCGTCGGAATCGGGACCGTAGACCGTCGTGGCCGTCTCGACCGCCTTGTTCATGATTTCGGTCACCTGATTCAAGGCGCCCAGGTCAAGCCACTTGGCCGAGTTCATACCGAAGCAGCCGAGGTAGATATTCTCCTTCTCCGCCTGCGCAATCAGAACATCCCAGTATCGCTTCAGAAGTGGGGCGACCGCGTCACCATAATAGCCCCGGAGAAACTCGTCAATCAGTTCGTCTGCATCTAGGCGCGGTTCCCACATGACGCGCAAGAGCAGCCAATTCTTCAGTTCGCAAAAGTCGTCACCCTCTCCCTCCTCAAACAGCCCGATGGCGCCATGCTTGACGAAATAGCGAACGTTCGGGACAAGAACCCGCAGGTTTGGGTGCGGACCGAGGTAGTCGTTGTAGTTGGTCGTGTAGTCCCAGACGAATAGGTATTTCGCCAGCTTGCTCCAGCCTTCCATATCGGCGGCGAACGTCTGGTTCTGCTCGCCGTCAAGCGGCTGGATATAGGAACACTCGATCGTGCAAAGGCGAATCAGCACATTGTCACGAGGCTTGATCGTTTTCGGTGGCTTACGCGTATACTGGTATGCCAGCGATTCGACCAGAACGTTCGGAAACTCCTTTTCGACCGCCTCGGCCACTTTATTGAGCATGAAAACAAGCGTACCTGCGTGGCTTCCTTCCGCGTCGTCCATGGCCTTGCATTTCTCGCACGTGCAGAAGCCGTACCAGTCGTTTTGGGAAATGTCGATTATCTTTGCATCGGGATGCTTCCGCAGCGTTTCCAGGACATTGTTGGTCAACTCCGCGATCATCTCTTCGTTGGTCAGGCAGAGCTGCGCGCGTTCGTGCCGCCGTTTGCCGTCGATTTCCGAGTACCAATCTGGATGGGCATCGAAGTACTTTTCCGGCGGAAGGTACTTATAGAACGAATGGACGAAATTGATGATTCGGACGCCGCCGCCGTATTCCGGGGTCAGGAACCCGTTGCCCTTCATGCGAGCGGAGAATACGGTCGGCTGAGCGCCGCGATGGTACATCTCGCGCGAGATCATCTGTGGCGCATAGGAAACGGCCAGGTCGTCGGGCACGACAAGCGTCGGCTTCTTCGGCACGAACGTATCTTCGGGCGTCCACCAGCGAACGCCAACGATGTCCTGCAGGAATGAATAGACCGCGTACAGGCAGCCTCGCTTCTCGTGCCCAGCGAGAATCAGGTTGCCGTCGTCCATCTTGATCAGGATTTCGTCGAACGCGTAGTCCTTCTGCGGCGCCTTTGCCGTATTGCCGATGAAAATCAGCGACTGCCCGCCGGCGGGCACGTCTTTTTCGGCGATTGTCTGGAAATCGGCGCCAGTAACAAGCTTCAGATGCTCGGACAGTTCGCGTGCAGCGGTCTTCTCGACAATGGTTGATTCGTCAGGCAGGACAATTGTCCAACCGGTCGTGCCGTCCTTCGTCAGTTCGGCGGAATACAACGGGGCCTGTAGAAAAAGCAGACCGAACAATACAATCAGGGGTCGTTTCATGGCGTGGCTTTCTCGGAATTGGAGTGCAAGCCGTTGAACATCGCGCTGGAGTTCAACCGGTGTTTTGTTTTGCTGGCCTTTCGAGAGCCAGGTTCAGCTTCTTCTACTCCTCCAGGTCGTCGTCGGTCGGGAGCGGCTTGTCTTTTGTCTCTGGCGCCCAGATCAGCACGAGCAACCCGAGCAGATAGACGCTGGCCAGCGCGACCGAGACGCTACGGAATATCTCGGTAAAGCCGGCGGCGGCGAACGCGTCGCGAATCGGGATTCTGAACAGGATGACAGCCGCCGCGACCACGCGGCCTACGTTGTAGCAGAATCCGGTACCCGTCGCCCGCAGTCGCGTTGGGTAAAGCTCGGGGAAGTAGATCGAGTATCCACCGAAGAGGCTGAGCGTGGCAAAGCCCAAGATGGGCAGCATCACATACGCCTGCCAAGCCGAGTCAAGGAACAGAAAGACGCCCGAGACGACTACCCAGCAGAAGATCATGCATCCACCGAAGGCGATTTTTCGACCCATGTGCGTGGCGACATAGGTAAACGTCAGCATACCCAGCGCGGCGCCCACGTCCTGTAGCAGCGTCCCCATGGCCTTGACGTTACTCTGCTCTTGCACGGGAAGGTCTTTGAGCGCTTCGCCGATCAGTTCGGGGGAGTAGAAGCCCACGCCCCAGAGGCCGATCACGCCCACCACGGCCAGCGCGAGCCCCACTAGGGTGTTTCGACGCCAGCGAGGCGTACCGAACAGGCTCTTGATATCGCCGAGTTGTCGGTCAACGTTGTCCAAGGCAGTCCTACGAGCCTCGTGCCAAGCCTCGGGCTCCTTGATCGTTCGCATGATCAGAGCTACCAGGAGGGCGGGCACAACGCCTATCAACATTAGAATCCGCCATCCGGATACGTCGTGTTCACCCAGGACTCCAAATAAATTGGTATTGATGTCGGGTGAAACGATGAATCGGGCGATGAACGAACCTGTGATGTTGCCCAACGCCGAGAGTGCCTGGAAGATTCCCAGGGCCGTTGCTCGGGAGCGATCGGGCATGGTCTCGGCTACGAGTGTCGCCGCAGTGGCAAAGGCGCCGCCTATTCCGCACCCTACCAGGAAGCGATAGAGGCAGAAATCGATAAGTCCGACCGACAGTCCCGACAGCCCCGTGAACACCGAGTAGATGGCGATCGTGATCGCGAGCGTCTTGACCCGT
Organism: uncultured Planctomycetaceae bacterium; assembly: GCA_964487655.1. Taxonomy (GTDB): domain Bacteria; phylum Planctomycetota; class Planctomycetia; order Pirellulales; family Thermoguttaceae; genus PWXP01. The sequence continues at coordinate 10,913 of CAZASB010000038.1, read as the reverse complement.
CCAAGCCGGTCGCCGTAGATGCCGAAGAACAGGCCCCCCACGGCCCACCCAAACACCATGATCGCCGTAACGACATCGCCCACGGAATCGGCCTTCTGTTTGAACTCCGCGTCGTATACCGCCGTCAATTTCTCCCGTACATGACGTTTGATTTCCTCGTCCTTCTGGTCGGCCATCACCTCGCCGGAGTCGAGCTTCTCCTGCACCTCGCGGGCGGCCTCTTTCTCCACGTCGGGGCGGAGTGCCACCTGTCGCTCCGGCCAGCCGACAAGTTCTTTCACGGCCGGTGCCCTGGAAAGGACGAATAGCCGTTGATCCATGCAGTCGAACATCCATGCCGCCACTGCGATAACCAACACCCACCACTGGTACTTGCTAAGTCCCTCATACCAGCGAAGCTTTCGTCCTGTTGATGCCATCATCATTCTCCTGTTCTGGTAAAACAAAACCTCGTCGAAAGTGCCGCGCGGTCACTCTCCCAACGCAGGTCCACCGAAGCGAGTGGCACGTCATCAGTCAACGGTGATTCGCGATGCTGATCTCGCATGGTGTGTCCGATCTTCTCATTGCTGGCGATCATTTGCAAGTAGTTGAAGCGAGATATTCCGCAGTATCGTGTAGAATCCTACCCTGACGAGGGGGCCGGCGAGAACCGTTTGTCGTGGTCAGTTAAACGAGACAAGATAGCTAAAAGAGACGGCCAAGGACATGCGTGGAGACAATTGCCCGGTGGGGTCATTCCCACATCGCGCTGGCTAGTCCGACCGCGACGGGAACAAAAAGAATCAGCGGAAGCCAAGCGCCCAGGGCTGGGCTGACCACCAGCATGGCGCCCAGATGCTGCGAGCCGATGATGGTCAGAAGGTACAGCGTCGTAACGCCGGCACATAGGGCGATTGCCATGAACACGTTGCGGTTCCGTTGGGTAACGACCAGCGGCAGACCGAGGAATAGCAGGGTGATATCCAACAGCGGAGTCACCATGCGAGTATGGATGGCCACGCGCACGTCGGCGCCGAAGTCGAGGCTGGCGTTGTGCAGCCCGCGAACCAGTTGCACCGTCGATGAAAACTCGCGAAACGCTCGCCCGCCCGTCAATTGCTCGAACGTGATGTCGCTCGCGACGAAACACTGATCCGGCTTGAGCCAGGCGGGGGCATCGCGCGGGGTAATCACCACCGGGCGTCCCTCCAGCTTGAGGGAAGGACGCGTGTCGAGGTCTTTCGGTTGACTGACTTGTTCAAACAAGTACCCACCCGGCCGATCGCCCTCTGGCGGATGATAGAAGGCGTTTTCGGCAGCAATTTGCTTGCCATAATGCCGCAGGTCGCCCGGGAGCAGGAAGTTGGGCTTCTCGATGCGCTTGCGGTCGGCATAAGTCCTGAGTCCGCGCATGAGAATGTCGGTCCGGTTGTCGTACCTCGCATCGAGGGATTGGGCCTTGTCGCCGATCAGGTTGTTTGGCGTGCGGGCCATTTCGTCGCGGAATCGCGAGATGATCAACTCTCGATTGCCCGCGGCCAGCAGGGCAATGCAAATAGCGGCAACCACAAGCGGCGCGACGACGCGCACCCGCGGTATTCCGGCGGCCATCAGGGCAGTCATCTCGTTATGCCGTTGAATCCAACTGACGGTGAACATGGCCGAAACCAGGATGAGCAGTCCGGCCGTGCGGTCGAAGAAGAGGATGGCTTTGTAGCCGTAGAAGGTCGTCATGAGCCAAAACAATCCGCCGGCCTTCTCGCTGCAACGAATGAACTCCTCGAGGTTCGTAAATGCGTCGAACACGATATACAAGCCTGTCAGGCTCAGGTAGCACACCACAAAGGTCTTCAGAAACTGCCGCAGCATGTAGCGGTCGATAATGCGCATCGGAGGCATCCTTACATCACGAGATTGACAGCGCGCGCCAAGGCGTTAATTCCCCGCCGCATACCTTCACGGGATTGTGTTCTCACATAGACGAAATGGGGCTCTTCCGTTTTGAGGCGTCTACGACCCGCGGGATTGCGGCTGGTCGCCACTTCACTTGCCCAGTGGACACACTGACTTAGGCCATTGGAGGGGCGAGCGAGGTCGCCGCCTCGGATTGACATTTTAGGTAAGTGTGGATTTCTGGCGAAAATACGCAACTAGCCGTATCCTTTCCCGTCAGTCGGGAGGCGTGGAAGGCCGACGGATGTAATTCCTACAGGGGAAGCCTGACGCTCCACGATAACCCCTAGTATAATGGTGTTGAGGGTAAAACGCGAAGTGGTCTTTCTGCGACGGGAGGCGTGCCGCCGAGGTGCTCCGGTTTTTGGATCGTTGGAAGATGTTGTCCGCTGATGGCGGGTGGGCGAAAGTTGCCGGCGTCGTGCGAGGGATGGCCAATTTGCTGTTCCCCCCTCGATGCGTTTGGTGCGAGGCGGAACTTACGACATCCACCGATTGGCCGGCTGGAGGGCTGTTGTGTTCGAACTGCGCGGACCGGCTTGGCCCGACGACATGGCACTGTTGTCGACGTTGCGGAGGCGGAGCGCCGAAACACATGCCGGCGCCGGAGCAGTGTGCCTGGTGCCGAGGCGTGCCGCTTAAGTTCGATTCCGTCGTGGCCTTGGGCGACTACCACGGCCCGCTCCGGGATGTGGTTGTCGCGATAAAACGCCCATCGAACGGGTTGATGGCGGAAGCGATGGCTTGCCTGCTGTTGGAACGCCGCGAGGCTGAGCTTTGGTCTTTGCAACCCGATTGTATCCTGCCCGTTCCCCAACATTGGCGACGGCGGATAGGTCGTGGGGCAGATGGCGCGGAAACCATGGCCCGCGCGATCGCTCGGCAGATGAAGCTGCCGGCACCCCCTCGCATGGTGGTTCGTCGGCGCAACACCTTGCCACAGAAGGAGTTGCCACCGACGGCTCGATTCCGCAATGTTCGAAACGCCTTTGCGGTTCGGGCAAACTACGATTTAGTGGGTGCCCGTGCGCTCGTGGTCGATGATACTCTGACCACCGGAGCCACGTGCAGTGAAATTGCCTGGGCGTTGAAGCAGTCCGGCGCCGCCGCGGTTCACGTAGCGGTGCTGGCGCGGGCGCAAGGCACAAACCGTTGATCCACCGTTACGGACTCCCAACAGACTTTGGCTGGTATGAAACCACATCTTCCCACCGGTGGCGACCTCCGCAACCGGCCAGATCGGCCGTTTCGCTCGGCCATACTACGCGGCCTGGGCGTTCTGGTGCCGCCACTGATGACCATTGTTATCTTCGTTTGGGTTGGCAACACCATCGAAGGGTACGTGCTTCAACCAGTCACCACTGGAGTGCGCGAGGCCATCCTGCTGCGTATTGCTGATATTCGCGACAACGTCCCCTTGGCCAACCCGGCGCAACGTACCGTCCTGCTCGATGGCAGGAGCTACCGTCGGCTGCCGAACGACACCTTTGTGCCGCAAGTAGTTTACGATAAGGTACGCAAGAACCATAATGGCCGGACGTCCATGCCGGAAACGGGCGATGCGGTTTACCGCGCGTATATCGACCTGACGTTCCTCCGTCCTTACTATGTAGTCCCCTTCTTTTTGGCCATCTTTGTGTTGGTCTTGTACTTGCTTGGCAAGTTCATGGCGGCAGGGATGGGACGGTTCTTCTGGAATCTGTTTGAACGCGGCATCCATCGCCTGCCGCTGGTTCGAAGTGTCTATTCGTCCGTCAAGCAGGTAACGGACTTTCTTTTCAGCGAGACCAACATTCAGTACACTCGCGTCGTTGCCGTCGAGTATCCCCGGGCGGGTATTTGGTCGCTCGGTTTCGTAACCGGCGAGAGTTTGGCGGACATCCGTAGCATCGCCAACGAACCGGTGGTTTCCATCCTTATGTGTACCTCGCCTGCCCCAATGACAGGGTTCACCATCACCGTACGCAAGAGCGAGATCATCGATCTGAACATCACGATTGACCAGGCGCTGCAATACGTCATAAGCTGCGGCGTGGTCGTGCCGCCGCAACAGCTCGTTGACCTGGTCGCGGAACGCAAGAAGCCGGCGGAACTCATCCCAGCCGAAGAGCCCGCCACCGCTGAACACTGATTGTCCGGGAGCCAAAGTCGATGCCCCTTCGTATTGGTACGCGAGAGAGCCTCTTGGCCCAATGGCAGGCTGAGTGGGTAGCCGCGGGTCTTCGCGAACGAGGCCGTGAGGTCGTGCTCGTGCCAATCCGCACCTGCGGCGACACGCAACAAACCGATCCCATTGGCGCGATTGGAAGTCAGGGGGTCTTCACGAAGGAAATCCAGGCAGCGTTGCTCGACGGTCGGATTGACCTGGCCGTCCACAGCCTGAAGGATCTGCCCACCGACAAGGTGAACGGACTGTGCTTGGCTGCCGTACCCGCGCGAGGCCCGGTGGCCGACGCCCTGGTGTGCCGGCAGATCGGTTCGCTCGACGAGCTTCCGGAAGGCGCGGTTGTGGGCACCGGCAGTCTGCGGCGTCGGGCACAGCTTCTCTTACGTCGTCGTGACTTGCGAGTGGAGGGAATTCGGGGAAATATCGACACGCGGCTCCGAAAACTCGATGGGGTGCAATTTGACGCCATCGTCCTGGCCGAGGCCGGCCTGACGCGACTGGGCTTGACATCGCGAATCACCGAGCGATTGCCGTTGGACACCATGCTGCCGGCCGTGGGGCAGGGCGCGCTGGGTATCGAAGCCCGCGACGACCATGTCGAGGCTATCCAGGCTGCCGTCGGGCTCGACCATGCGGAAACTCATGCTGCCGTCGCGGCGGAACGAGCCATGCTGGCCGCGCTGCTCGGCGGGTGCCTAGCTCCCATTGCCGCCCACGGAAGCGTTCGAGCAGACCGTTTGACACTACGGGGGCGAGTGATTCAACTAAGAGGCACGCACATGGTCGAGGCTACCCTCGGTTCAGCGATTGACGACGCAGTCGCGCTGGGGCAACGCGTGGCCGAGGCCCTGCTCGCCCAAGGCGCCGCCGAGTTCATCCAAGAAGGAAGGACCAATTGACTATGGAATCCCCGTTGGCGATTGACACGTCGCGTAATGGTTGGCAGGACGGCATTGACAACGCGACCGCCCAGCGCCGTGGCCGTCGTGGGTATCAACCTTGAAAGGATCCGTTTGCAGTTCTCCTGCCCGGGGTTGTGGCCGAGTGGCCATTGCCCTAAAATGCGGACGTTTTAGAGAAGAACGCCTTTTGCTGGGAGCGGTCACATGCGGGTCGCGGTTGGTAGTGATCATCGAGGGGTGAAGACACGAAGCGCGCTGGTCGAGTTGTTGGGCCGGCTGGGCCAGGAGGTCGTCGATGTAGGCACTCATACTCCCGGCGACTGCGATTATCCGGACATTGCCGAGATCGTCGCTCGCATGGTCGCTGGTGGCGAAGCGGACCGTGGCATTCTCATTTGCGGCAGTGGCTTGGGAATGTGCATTGTGGCAAACAAGGTGCCCGGAGTGCGCGCGGCCCCCTGCCACGACGAACTCACCGCCGAGTTGAGTCGTCGTCACAACGATCTGAACGTGCTCTGCCTTGCCGAAGGCATTGTCGCCGAAAACCTGCTGGACCGGTTGGTCGAGATTTGGCTGAATACTCCGTTCGAAGGTGGGCGTCATGCGCGGCGTCTTCAGAAGATCGCTGAGTTCGAGTGCCGGAAACGTGATGAATAATCGGGGCTTCGAGGCGCGGGGCGCCCAATGGAAACGGTTCCCGCGTCCACGGTCAAGCCAGCTTACGCAGCACGTAGGGCAAAATGCCGCCGTGGCGGTAGTAGGCTAGCTCGACGGCCGTGTCGATGCACGCGCGCACGCTGAACTCCTTCACGCTCCCATCCGCGCCCGTCGCGCGCACGGTAAGTTGCCGGCCCGGCGTCAACTGGTCGTTCAGGCTTGGAAGATCGAAGACTTCCTCGCCCGTCAGGCCGAGCGACTGCCAGGAATCGCCTTCGTTGAACCGGAGCGGTAGCACGCCCATACCCACCAGGTTGCTGCGGTGAATGCGCTCGTAGCTCCGTGCAATGACCGCGCGCACGCCCAAGAGCTGCGTGCCCTTGGCCGCCCAGTCGCGGCTGCTACCCGAGCCATACTCCGCGCCGGCGAGAACCACCAGCGGCACGCCTTCCTTGCGATACGCCATGGCCGCGTCGAAGATACTCATCGGCCGGCCGTCCGGAAGATGCCGGGTAACGCCGCCCTCGGTGTCCGGCGCGAGCTGGTTGCGAATGCGGATGTTGCCGAACGTGCCGCGAGTCATCACCCGGTCGTTCCCGCGCCGAGAGCCGAAACTGTTGAAGTCTTTCGGCTCAACGCCGCATTCTTGTAGATAACGTCCGGCCGGGCTGTTGGAGCCGATGGCCCCTGCCGGCGAAATGTGGTCGGTCGTTACCGAATCGCCAAGAATGGCCAACACCCGGGCGCCCGAGATGGGCGAAATGGGCATCGGCGAAGCGGGCAGGTCGAGTAGGAACGGCGGCTCTTGAATGTACGTGCTCGCATCGCACCAGGGGAACAGCTCGCTGCCATCGACCTCAATGGCGTTCCACGTCGGGTTCGCGTCGTAAACGGCGGTGTATCGTCGCCGGAACATCTCAGCGTTGACCGCTTCGGCGGCAAGGGTCCGCACCTCGTCGGGCGTCGGCCACACATCGCGCAGGAAAACGTCGCGGCCGTCGCTCCCTTGCCCAAGCGGTTCGGTTAGCAGGTCGCGATCGACCGTGCCGGCCAGCGCGTAAGCCACCACCAGGGGCGGCCCGGCCAGGTAGTTGGCCTTGACCATCGGGCTAATACGGCCTTCGAAGTTCCGATTGCCGCTCAGCACCGAGGCGGCAATGAGCTTGCCCTGGGTAATCGCCTCGGCAACCGGCTCGGGCAGCGGACCGCTATTGCCGATGCACGTCGTACAACCGTATCCGACCGTATGGAACCCGAGCGTTTCTAGTGGCTTGTCGAGCCCGGTCTTGGCATAGTAATCGGTCACGATGAGACTTCCCGGGGCCAAGCTGGTCTTTACGTGCGGCGGCACGCGCAGGCCTAGCTCGACTGCCTTCTTCGCCAGTAGGCCGGCGGCCAGCATGACGTCGGGGTTGCTCGTGTTCGTGCAGCTCGTAATGGCGGCGATCGCCACGACTCCATGACCAATCCGGCTGTCGCCGCCAGCCATGCCTACCACTTCCGCCGTTTGGCCAAGGTCGCTTTCCGTCAGATCGAAGCCACGGTCCGCGTGCGGCGCGGTCAGTGAGTTGCGAAACGAGGACTTCATATCTTTCAGCAACACGCGGTCTTGCGGTCGTTTCGGTCCGGCCATGCTCGGTTCAATCGTGCCCAGGTCGAGCCGCAACTGTCTGGTATATTGCGGCAACGGCGCGGCCGCGCCGCGGAACAACTGCTGCTCTTTGCAGTATCGCTCGACCAACTGGACTTGCACCTCGTCGCGCCCGGTCAGTCGCAAGTATTCGAGCGTGCGCTCATCGGTTGGGAAGAAGCCGACCGTGGCGCCGTACTCCGGCGACATGTTCGACACCAGCGCTCGGTCCGCCACGCCCATCGTGGCAACCGCCTCGCCGAAATACTCGACGAACTTGCCCACCACGCCCTCGCGACGGAGCATTTGCGTTACGGCCAGCACAATGTCCGTGGCGGTGGCGCCGGGCTTCAGCTCTCCAACGAGTTCGAATCCAACCACTTCCGGCGCAAGCATGCCCAGCGGTTCGCCCAGCATGACCGCCTCGGCCTCGATCCCGCCCACGCCCCAGCCCAGCACTCCCAGGCCGTTGATCATGGGCGTGTGGCTGTCGGTGCCCACGAGTGTATCGGGAAAGGCCACGGGGCCCTGCCCATCGTCACGCAACACGACGCCCTTAGCAAGGTATTCGAGGTTCACTTGGTGAATGATCCCCAACGCAGGCGGAAGCACGAAGAAGTTCGCAAATGATTTCTGACCCCACCGAAGGAACTCGTATCGCTCCCGGTTACGTTGAAACTCGAGATTCGTATTGATCTGAAGCGAATTGGACGAGCCGTAGCTATCCACCTGCACTGAGTGGTCGATCACCAGGTCAACCGGGATGAGCGGGTTGATGCGCTTCGGATCGCCCCCGAGTCGCTTCATGGCATCGCGCATCGCGGCCAGGTCGACAATGGCCGGCACGCCGGTGAAGTCCTGCAGGATCACGCGGGCTGGCTTGAACGCCACGGAGATGTTTCCCAGTCCTTCATGCCGCCATCCGGCCAGGGCCTTCACGTCGGCCTCGGTTACCTGGAACCCGTCGCAGTTGCGAAGTACGGCTTCCAAGAGCACGCGGATGGAGTACGGCAACCGCTCGACTTGGGCGAGGCCTGCCTCCTCCAAGCTTGCCAGACTGTACATTGCAGCCTTACCAGCGCCGGTATCGAACGTCTTGCGTGCGGAAAATGGATCGATCATGCTGACGTGCCTCGTGGGAACGCATGGTGCGCGAATGGTGTGCCTAGCAGACGAAAAGGTCTTATTGATTCCTGCATAGTCAATGAGCGGTTCGCAGCCGTTTTACCGGGGAAGCCGGGCTTCGCCCTCGTCCATTGGCTATACAAGCCCCAATAGTTTGCCCGATCCGGGCCAGTCACGCAAGGGGTTCGAACGGGTGGTGCCAACGAGGATGTGTTTTGCCTTTCGCCGACGCGTCGCGTAAGGTATAATAATGCCAGAGTTGTCCTTGGCTGGAAGCAAAACTTAGGGGTAGAGGATATGACGATTACGATCACACGGCGGGTGTTTTTGGCTCAGGCCGCGGCGGCCTACGCACTAACGCGAAGTGGCATGGCGGGGACGAGTGCCCCAGGCACGGATCCCAACCGCCTGGTTTTGCTCGCTGACACACACGTCACGCCGAAGCCAGACAGCCCTTGGCAGCGTGAAGGGCTGTCGCGCAGTGTCCGGGAGATTCTCGCGCTCTCGCCTCGTCCGGCGAACGTCATCCTCTACGGCGACCTCGCCTACTTGGTCGGCAACCCGGAAGAGTATATCCTGCTCAAGGAACTGCTCAGCCCGCTTGACGCCGCGGGCATCCGGTGGCACCCGGTCATGGGCAATCACGACCGCCGCGCTCCGTTCCACGCCGCCTTCCCGGAACGCAAGGTGGAGACACAGGTTCCGGATCGTGTCGTTTCCGTCGTTGAAACGCCCCGCGCCGATTTCATTCTGCTCGACTCCTGCCTTGCCCCCAGCGACGCCGCCGGCGAGCCAGGCCCGGTGAATGGCGGCATCGATGACCAGCAGGCGGCCTGGCTGCGCGAAACGCTCAGTAACTATAAGAAGCCCGTCTTCATCGGCGCGCATCACCCCATCCATGAAACGCAGGTTGGCCCGCTGCTCATCGCGACGCCGGCAGTCGTCGGCTACATCCACGGGCACGAGCACGCCTGGCGCACACACGGCAGTAATCCTTCCGTTCCCACACTCTGCCTCCCTTCCACCGGGCATTGGGGCGACATTGGGTACGTTGTGCTGGACCTCGTTGACGACGAGGCGCGTTTCACGCTGGTGCAACACGACTATTACACGCCGCGCCCCGCCGCCACGCCGGAAGCCGTCAAACCGGAATGGAAGGCCCGCGTTGCAAAGAACAATGGCCAAACGTGGAAGGCGAGCCTGTCGACCGCTGACGAAGGCTTCGCGCCGCTGTTTAACGGCAAGGATCTTACCGGCTGGACGCCCTGCAATATCGCGCCGGAGAGCTTCACGGCGCGCGACGGCCTGCTCGTCACGACCGGCCGTCCGGTGGGTACGCTGCGTACGGAAAAGATGGTTGAGAACTTCGTCATCGACTTCGAGTGGCGACATCTGAAAGTCGGGGGCAACTCCGGTCTGTTCGTTTGGGCCGACGGACTACCGGTTACCGGTTCCGCTTTCTCGCGCGGAATCGAGGTTCAAGTGCTCGATCCCGGCTTCGACGTCAAGGGCAAGAACGAGTGGTACAGCACGCACGGCGATATTTTCCCGGTCAACGGCGCGAAACTCACGCTGGCGGGGCGAATCTCGCCAAACGGGGCACGTAGCTTTCCGATGGAAGAACGCACGAAGCCTTCCCCCGAGTGGAACCATTACCGGCTCGTCGCGAACAACGGCGACCTCAGCCTGAGCGTCAACGGCAAGGAGGTGACGATCGCGCGGAACGCCTCGCCGCGAAAGGGCTACCTCATGCTGGAATCCGAGGGAGGCGAGTGCCATTTCCGCAACATTCGCATCAAGGAACTGCCGTCTACCGGCGCGAAGCCGGAGGATACCGCCGACGCGGCCGATGGATTCCTGCCGATCTTCACGGGCCTGGACCTGCGCGGCTGGCTGCCGGACTCTGACGGGTGGCGCGTGGCGGGCGAGTGTCTCGCCGGCACGGGCGATATCGCCCCGCTTTGGAGTGAGAAGGCCTATGCCACGTTCGACCTCGTAGCGGACGTGAAGCCGCAAGCCGTCGTGCCGGATAAGCCGCAAGGCATCCTGCTGCGCGACGCGGAAGGCAACGTCACATCCTGCAAGACCTCTCCGCTGGAAGCCGGCAAATGGACGCGGCTGCGAGTCTCCGTCAAACCTGGCGATACCGGCCACGGCGCCGGACCCTGGCGGATCGGCCTCTCCGGAGTAGGCGGCGATGTGAGCTGGCGCAACCTATTCTTGAAGGGATAGAGAAACTTGTCGCGGTGCCGCAACTAAATCTGCTCGCGGAATACGCCGGTGACTCCGCGTATTCACGAAGTCATTCACTCGTCAATCGCTTGTTTCGGCTTTGCGGCACGAGTAACACGGGTGCTTTCCGATATTGACGCCCGGCGGGACGGCCCTACTGGTCGTTCGTCGTTGTGGATGACCGGGCTTCATGGCGTCGGGACAAGCGATCGGTAACCGTTCACGGGGCGGCGCAGGCAGTTTTCGCCGCTAAATGCGAAGGGGA
>CAZASB010000037.1:0-24251 GCA_964487655.1 uncultured Planctomycetaceae bacterium | reverse complement strand
TCCCCTTCGCATACAGCGGCGAAAACTGCCTGCGCCGCCCCGTGAACGGTTACAAATCAGGTAACCGTTCATGGGGACTGTCTCCTTCGGCCGGTAAGGGGGCAGGTCCATGTTTTTGGCTTGCGTGTTTTCCCGTCCGTCGAGTCTGTTGGCCGAAAAAGGGACCAGTCCTCGGCTCCCCCTTGCACGCCGACTTGCCTGCGGCCGTCATTCCTGGTCCAGCCCTGCTAGGATACGGGTGACTTCGGCGTCGAAGGGGAAGGATGCGTAGTGAACAAGTTGGCGGCGGTCGATCCTGAGCCGGGACGCCGTGGCGTCGGTGTCGGCGGTGGCAATGCGGTTGCCGAACTCGGCAACAACTTCCTTCACGGCCGCGCGGCCCTGCTCAAACGCCTGCCGTGCGTCACTCCCATGCTGGGCCACGGCCGCGTCGAGCCGGTCGAGCGTTTCGGCCGGAGCTTGCCATACGTCGGAACCGGCCGATCCGGCGAACTCGCGCAGCCGGCCGGCCCAGGTGAACACGCCCAGCGTGTGTGCGTCGTACTCGCCGGTTTCCTGCTTCGGAACGGGAATACGCCCGACGAGTTCGGCCAACTGGACGACCCCGGCCGGATAGCGGCGCATGTCGAACTGCGTCCAGGCCATGGCTTCAAGCGGCAGCAGCAGTTCCGGGTCTTCCAGCCGGAGTTCCTCGAAATGCGGCAAGGTCTTTTCGCGATCGCGCGCCTTCAGCAGGATCATGCCGTAGAGCAGCCGCGGCTCGAGTTCCTTGCCGGCAAGCTCGCTCGCGGCGATGTAGTCGGCCTCGATGGTCTCTGGGTCGGGGCGGGCGGACCGCAAATGGCCGGCCAGTCGGCGGATGGCCTTCTTCGCGTCTTCGGTCAACCGGGGCGGCCGATCGTCGGGCAGCGCAAGATGCGGCGTCTGCGCGGCGGAGAGCTTCGCGGCCTCGCGGGGCATGGCCTCGTTAAGATAGGTAAACAGTTCGGTCGGTTCGATGCGCGTGTCGCGGTTCTTATCGGCGGCGCCCGCGTAGCCTGCCGCCAGCGAGGCGGCGAACAACCCGCGTTTGCCGTCGTCGAGCGTCAGGCCGCGCTGGCCTGCACTGGTGCCGGCCACTGCCGTTACCGTGCGTAGCGGCGCGCGGCCGGGCGGGGCCTTGAGCATGCCGATCATCTCGGCCGCCGACGGCTGTCGCTTCAGGTCCGCGCCCGTGCCCGCCTGGGCCGTATCGAGCAGCAGGAGCTTTTCACCGGCCGTACACGCCTCCAGTTGATCGACCAGCCATTGCAGCGGCAGCCCGGTGACGTCCATACGGGTGAAGTCGAAGTTCTTCGGGGCAAGGAATACGGCGCCCTGGTCGCTCTGGTACGCGTGCCCGACGAAGTAGGCGAGCAGTTGATCTTCCGGCCCGAGGCGGCGGAGAAAGTCGGGAATGCCCTGTTCCAAGCGGACTAGGCTTTCGTCGCCCAGCAGGAGCGTCTGCGTGGCCGGGACCTTGTACCGGCTGGTCAGCGTATCGCGAAGCAGCCGAGCGTCGGCGACCGGGTGCTTCAGCGGCGATAGCCGCCGGTCGTCGTACTCCTGGTTGGCCACGAGCAGGACCCAGCGATGCGCGTCCGGCGGGCGGCGGGCCACGACGGCAATCGGTTCCGGACTGGTCGCCCCAGGATCATCGTGGGTAATGTCCACTTCGTCGCCGCGCCGTAGGTCGGCCAGCTCGACCGGCTGACCGGAAAGGGTTATACCGCACCGCGGCCCGATTCGAAAACTCGTGGCGCGGTCGGCGCTCCCGGTCGCTACGTCAAGGGTACCGGCGTCGACATGCACCTGCTCGATCGTCCCGCCCGTGCCTAGGATGCGGTAGGCATCCACGCGGACCACACGGGTATCGTGCGCCACGGTAACCTTGTCGCCCGGCTTCAGGTCGGCTGGCCGGAGCAGTTTCTGGTCCAGGTCGCGACGGCCGTTGACCGTTACGTCGACTTTGTCAGCCAGGGGAAGACGGACCAGCTTTGGAGTCTCGGCGGGCCCGGAAGCGAGAACTAGCTCTTTACGTTCGGCATTGACTTCGCGAAGCACGCCCTCGATCTCCACCACCCGCGTAACGCTCAACTCGGTCGCCACACGACCGGTGGGGATGCCTTTGTGCCGGGCCGAGACGCAGTCGTCCACCTGCAAATCGGCAAGGATCACTGGGCGACCGTCGCGTTCGGGCTTGCCGTTGAAGGCGATGGGCAACTCGGCCGGTACGTGAATGACGAGCTTCTCGTCTTTTTCGTCGCCTTCTGAAACAGCGAGTGTGAACGTGGCATCCTCGGGCTTCACTTCTGCGACAACCCCCACGTGACCCACTGGGCGCGTTGCGCGCACCTCCTTGATCTTGCGCCCCGACTCGTCGCGGAACTCGCTCACCGCTACCTCGTCGCCGGGCGCCAGATCGCGGAGCGTCAGTTCCCGATCGTTCACGAAGAACCGGTCGCCGGGCCGGAAGTCGAGTTCCTCGACGCTGCCGTCTTGGGCTGCCTCGATCACGAGTCGCCGCTCGCCAACCAGCACGTTTCGCACCACGCCGCATCCCGGTTCCGGCGGCGTTGGAGGCGGTGGCGCCTCGCCGCGGGGCAACAGCATGATCGCCGACAGCGCGAGCGAACACACCAGCGCCACGATCGCGCCGATGCGAGTAACCTTCTTCTTTCGCGCTGCGGCCTCGCTTGCGGCTCGGGCCTCGGCATCCTCCTGCACCGGCGGCGGCGCCACGCCCGACATGCCCGCCTGAAGGTCGCGAAGCACCTCCTCGGCCGATTGGTATCGGCGCGACTGATCCTTCACGGTCAGCCGCTCGATGACATGCGCTAGATCACCCGGCACGCCTTCGAGCACCTTGTTGATCGGCGGCAAGCGGCGATCGGCGGCGGCGTGCCACATCATCCAGGCGATCTGCCGGTCTCGCCCGAAACTGCTCAGGCCGGGGAATAGGTTATCGAACTGCTTGCCGCACATCAACTCATAGGCCGTAAAACCGAGCGAGTACAGGTCGCTGGCCGGGCCAACCGGACCAAACTGATTGGAGACCAGCTCGGGCGCCATGTACTTGGTCGTGCCTTTCAGCAAGCTACCCTGCTCGCTACTGGCGCGGCGAGCCAATCCAAAGTCGCCCACGGCAATGCGGCCTTGCGCGCTCAGCAGGAGATTGCTCGGCTTGATATCGCCGTGGATGACGCCATTGGCGTGCAAGAAGCGGAGCGCCTCGGCACAGTCGATCAGCACGCGCCGGAGCGCGCCCAGATCGATGCCATCACCCTCGGTTTCCAACTTTAGACTCCGCTGCATCAGCTCCAGGATGAGCCAGCCGCGGGGCCGCACCACGTCGTAGACGGTCAGGATGTTCGGATGCTGCAACGACGCCAGCAACTGGGCCTCTTGCCAGTACCGGGCTAACTGCTGTGGGTTGGAGAGGTATTGCGCGTGAATCTGCTTCACGGCCACCGCGCGACCCAGTTCCAGGTCGCGGGCCCGGTACACCACGGCGAAGTCGCCGCTGGCAATCGTATCGACAATCTCGTAGCGCTGGCTCGGGTCCACGGTGATTAGGAGCTAGTTGACAGCTATCAGGGGAAAATCTGATATCTCAAATCTCAAATCTCAAATTTGAGATTTGAGATAGGAGATTTGAGATGGTGGTGAAGTCGTGTTGTTTGGGCTTGCGGTTGGGCGAGTTACTCTCGTAATACGACGGTGATCAGTTCTTCTAGTTCGCGGTCGCTCTTGGGACTGCCGGTGAGTCCCTCGAACCGGCCACGTTCGGCGCGCAATAGGCGGAGCACGGCTCGGTAGGCGTCGCGTTCCGCTCGCTGGTCGCTGCGCGCGTGGGCCCGCTGCGCTTCGCGCAGCAGCAGTTGGTATGGGACCAAGGGTTGGTTCGGATCGAGATGGGAAAAATACTCCCGCTCAATCGTCCACCGGGCTTGGATCTGCTCGCGGCCGCGATCGGTTTGCGGGCTGTCGATGTCGATCAGCACCATGGTAATCGAAATGAGTACACTTAGGCAGAGGGCGCAGAAGAGAACCAGCGGATGGATGGCGGTTCCGTCCGCCTTCTCCTTCGGTTTCTCCGTCGGCTCGTCCTGTTCGAGTTTCAGACTCGGCAGCTTGCCGTCGGCGGCCGGCTGCAATCGTGACTCGGCCCTACCGGCGGTGACAAACCGGGCCTTGCGCCCGGTCAGCGCGCCAGCGGCTTGCGCCGGCCCCCTCGCCTGGCCGGCGGCAGTCCACGGGGCGGCCGGCGGCGCGGTCGGTGGGCGCGTTGCTTGCACCGGCTGCCCCGCTGCGGGCGCGCCAGGCGCAACCTCAGGAGGGGTGGTCGCAACGGGCGACGGCCCCGCGCTGGGCGCGGCGCCGCTTTCAGTGCCGGGGATCTCCGGCACCCAAATCCGACCGCCGCAGTGCGCGCACTTCGTATAGCTCCCTGCTACGTTTCGCGGCAGGGTCAACGCCTTCTTACAGCGCGGACAGGTGAGCTTTAGCGGCATGACGGTTACATCGCGAGGTCGAAGGTCAGGAAGTTCAATACGAACGGCCCCAAAATGATCAAGACGGTGGCGGCCATTACCAGGACAGCCGGCAGAAGCATATTCACGCCGGCCTCGCCCGCCAGAGTCTCGGCGCGCTGCGAGCGCTTCAGCCGGAGCACGTCGGCCTGGGTGCGAAACACGCGAGCAAGCGGCGTTCCAAGCTGCTCGCCCTGGAGAATCGAGCCGACAATGCTCGTAATCTCGTCGTCGGCCAGCCGGTCCCGCAGTGCGTGGAACGCCTCGTGACGGGTCTTACCCAGGTTCATATCGGCCAGAACGCGACCAAACTCTTCGGCAACCGGGTGCCCGTGGAACTCGCCCACCGATTCGTCGAGCGCACGGAGGAACGTGGCCCCGGCCTCCATCAGCAGCGTAAGCAAATCGAGCAGGAAGGGCATGCGCCGCTTGATCTCCATCAGCCGTTTCGCCGCTCGCGACGCCAGCCGGCGGCGCAATAGCCAAACCGTTGCCAGCACGGCCAACAGGGAAACCGGCAGTCCGATCGGACCGAGCCAGGAAAAAAACATGTACACGTACACGGGCAAGAGTAGAAGCGCAAGGATTTCGAGCTTCGCTAGGTACTCTTCGGCCAGCCAGAATCGCGAAAGTCCCGCCGCATGGATGTGCCGCTGTACCTCTGGCAACGCCTCGCGGAACGCGCCACGGTTGAACCTTGCAAGCAACTGCATGGCCGGCTGTAGCAGGCGGAACAGCGGATCGGCGCGGCGCAATTCGTTGATGCGGCTTATGTCGTACCGCCACTCAGCCCCCTGGGCGATGTCGTCGCTCCGCAACGCGCGCAGCAGCCACCAGACCAGCAAGCTCATGGAGAGCCCCATCACGCCGCAGGCGATGAGCCGGGCGACAACAAGCGGAGCGGCGACGTTGGCTAGAAGGGCAGGCATTATTCCATTGGCTTTGCCCCAAAGGGCTTTAAGTCATCCTCATAAATTCGGTCGCAAGATCACCTGTGCCCAAAAGTATGCAATCACGTTCAGTACGACGGCCGTGGCCAGAATGGTCTGCCCCGGCACGGTCTTGAACAGGAGCATGGTATTGTCCGGGTCGATGAAGTAATACGCCAGCAGGATCAGCGCGGGCGCCATTGCCATGTAGACGGACGACTTTCGAGCTTGAGCCGTTTCCGACTGCACCTTTCGCTCCAGCCGCTGCATTTCCAGCACGCTCGACGCGATGCGCTCGACGGTCTCGTTCAGCCGGCCGCCGCTTTCATGGCTGGCCAGGATGGCCGCGGCAAACAGGGCGAAGTTCTCGCTCTTCAGTCGGACCTTCGCCTCGCGCAAGGTCTGATCGAGCGGCTTGCCCAGGTTATATTCGCCCACGATCTGCCGGAACTCCTCGCTAAGCGGTTTCGGACACTGCGAAGCGAGGATTTCCATCGCCTGCGCCAGCGAAAGGCCCGCTCGTACCGCGTTGGCTAGCGTGACCATGGCGTCGGCCAACTGGTCTTCGATCCGGCGGCGCCGCCGCTCAGCCATCCGACGGATCAGCCACCATGGGCCGGCCATCAGGAACGCCGCGCCCAACGCGCCGAACACCAGGTTATCCAGCAGCAGCCAAAACGTGAAGAACACTCCTGCCACGGTAGTCAGCCAGAAGACGATCCAGCGGCGCAGCCCGCGTGTAGACGCTCGCAATCGCCGCAGCTTCTCGGCTAGGTCGTTTTCCACAGCGTCGAGCGCCCACGCAAGTCGCCCGCGCAGGGCGAAGTACCCCCAGCCCACGGCCAGGCCCATCAGCAAACTTGCCAGCCACGTGTCGATGCCAGGATTCATGGGCTCCTCCCCGAAGGCGGCGCGGTCAGCACACTCGGGGCTGCGGGAATGCCCGGCGATGGCGCAGCCTCGCGCCCGTACAGAAACTCCAGTTCCAGAAGCTCCTTCTCGACCAGCGAGTCGATGAACGACGGCAAGTAGCCGGTCGGTCGAAGCGTCTGGCCATCGCGCATATTGAAAATGTCGTGCAGCACAACGGTCCGTTCTTCCGGATCGTACCGAACCACCTCGGAGATTTGTGTGACGGCCCGCCCGCCACCCGGAAGACGATCCAAGTGTACGATCAAATCGAGCGCCGAGCTGATCTGCCGGTGGATCGACGACACGGGCAGGTCGGCGGCCATGAGCACGAGCACCTCGAGCCGCTCGATCACCTCGGCCGAGCTATTGGCGTGCAGCGAGGTCATCGACCCGTCGTGACCCGTGTTCATCGCCTGGATCATGTCGAGCGCCTCGGGCCCGCGGCATTCGCCCACCAGGATGCGGTCCGGCCTCATTCGTAGCGCGTTCCGCACCAGGTCGCGCACGGTGTAGGCCCCGGTGCCCTCGACGTTGGGCGGCTTCGTTTCCAGCGTGACCACGTGTTCCTGGTGCAGGCGAAGCTCGGTCGTGTCTTCAATGGTGACAATCCGCTCCTTGAACGGGATGAACGCGCTCAGCACGTTCAGCATGGTCGTCTTGCCCGAGCCGGTGCCGCCGCTTACGAGGATGTTCCGCCGATCGATTACGCACGAACGAATGAAGGTGGCCGCCGCCGTGGTAATGCTGTCCAGTTCCACGAGATCGTCCATCGTCAGCCGTTGCGCCGGGAACTTGCGCACCGTTAGGCACGGGCCCTTCACGGCCAGCGGCGGAATGATGGCGTTCACGCGCGACCCGTCGGGAAGCCGGGCGTCTACCAGCGGCTGGCTCCGATCGATGCGCCGGCCCACCTGCGATACGATCCGCTCGATGATCGCCTCGGTCACCTTGTCCGAAAGGAACCGGCGGCCCGAGTTCTCGATCAGTCCGTTGCGCTCCACGTAAATCTGATCGCGTCCGACCACCATGATTTCCGTGACCGACGGCGCCCGAAGCAAATCCTGCAACGGCCCAAACCCAAAGATCGTATCCTTCAGGTCCTTCTTGAGCGTTCTGAGCACGAGGTACTTGCGCAGCTCATGGTGTAGGTGCGGACGAACAAGGTGAAAAATGTCGGCAAACCGCGACTCGACTCGCGCCACCTCCTCGCTCGTATCGCGGCATTCGGCCAGGGCGAGCCGCTCTCGCACGAAATTGATCAGCCCGTGCAGCTCAGCCTCGCGCTCGGGCACCAGGGTGGCTGGAATGTCGTACTCGGTTGTCGTGAGCGCGGCTAGGTCGAACACTTGCTCGGCGCCGGTTTTCATGATCAGGTGGTTGACTAGGTGATCTCGCAGCACCAACCCGGTGATTTCCTCCAGAAGGGCCTCGTTTTCCGGCTCGAACACTCGCAGTTCGCGGCATACGTCGTCGATGTTGTTCTCTAGCAGGAGAATACCCTCGGAATCGGCGTACCGGCCCGACTCGAACTCGTATAGGTCGAGCCGCTCGAGCAGCTTGCGGTGGATACGTAGTTCGAGGTCGGCCATGATGCCGCGCAAGTGGACTTCCAGGTCCGCGCGCGAGATGCTCGGCGTCTGCTCCGTCTCGAAGGTGAGCGTGAATGGCCAGATGCGCACCTTCGTACCCGGCTCGAACACGGCCGACTGCCCGCCCAGTACCTCCTCGTCGCCCACCACGCAACTATTGAGCCCGACGTTTTCCAACCGTAGTTTGACACCCTCCGGCCACACCACGGCATGACGTCGGGAAACGAGCGGGCTTTGCAGGCATACGGTGCAGCCGGGGTCGCGGCCGATGGTGATTTCCACCTCGGCCGTGTCGACCACCCCGCGGCGGCTCTCGCTAATGCGGTTAAACCAGATCTTCATGCCGTCACTACCGCTCCCCATGTTTCTCAATGCCCACGCTTCGAAAATCGGACGCCTGGATCATCGCCCACAGCTTGTCGGTCTTCGCTTCCACCTCGGGCGTCACGCTGATGCCAAGCACGTTCTCTTGCATTTGCGGAATCTTTGCCGCTTGCATGACTTCGGCGCTGCCCAACCGGTTGCCCACGGACAGAACCTTGAAGGGACCAATCCGCTCGACGGGCCCGGCAGGCGTCGGGGGGTGGCCGATTTGTGGATCAATGGGCATGCCGGCCGGCGTGGGCGCCACGCGAACCACCTTGAACGTGACCATGTCGCCTGGCGTGACGAGCGAGGGCACGTAGGAGCGGTTATCGACGGGAATCCACATGATCCGTTCGTTCTCGCCCAGCACAAGCTTCGGCGGTGGCGTGTCCAGGTCGTCTTGCAAGAGCAGACGGCCTCCGTCCAGCGGCCGCGACACGGGTTGCCCAACCACCGACCGCCGGGCGGAATCGAGCACAGCGAAGTCGCGCAGATTGCCCACCGCGTTCCGCGGAACCTCAACCGCTACAAGCTGCTCGTCGCGCAGCCGCTCGCCGCGTTCCACGTACTGCTCCGGATGGACGCCGACAAATGCGACCATTTCCACCTGCTGCGATTGGCGGACCAGATAGAACCAGTTCAGCACGGCCGCAGCCAAGCCCAGGACAATCGCAATGACAAGACCCTGCAACCCCTTCATAAGGCGTTCCTCAATTCTGCCAAGGGTTTCGTGAGGCGGCCGGTACCCACCGAGCAACGGAACGCCCCCAATTTGGCGGGTAACTACCCGCGCAAAGCGTCGACGAGGGCGAAGATCATGCCCCTTGATACTACAGGTTACCACGCTGAGGCCGGTTTCGGCAACCCGGAGTCCCCGGCTCATCCGTACGCGACGATTTTTCTTTACCCCTCGGTTGCGCACTGGGCCGGCGAGTTGACGGCCCTTGGCGGCGTTTCGGGGCTACGCTTTCATGTAAAAGTCGGACGGTCTCAAAAGGCAGGGTTCCAACTCCCTGTAAGTCCGTTCCCCGCGGCACTTGTAAGAGGGGCTTTAGCGGCCAATCTGATATCTCATATTCGAAATGTGCTGATCTCGAATGTGAAACAGATGGTAGCTGGCAACGTAGGGTGGATGGTTCCGACTGTCTTGGCAGTCGGATTCATCCACGCGCTACACTGTGGTACACGTGCCGGTCGATATCACATGACCGACAGCAATTCCCGGCCGCAGCATAAACCTCGGAAATGTAGAGGTGGACGGATGGGGCTTTTGGAAAGGTTTTGGAGAATTTAGGGAATAGGGTGTTTGTTTTATGCCCCAAATCGGCTGCGGCAACGGGCTCGCACTGGTCGGTGGACGCCGCTTGGCCGAGGCACGTGCCACCCGACCGCCAGAAAATCTGGCCACACACACGATTGTCTTGCGGTTTCGCGTTTCAAAGACCACAATGTCTTGTGCCGCCGAGCGATGTCGGGGTAACCGACGAATTACGACGGCGGTGGAACGGAACGAAGACCATTTCAGGAAAGGGATATGCCATGAGACTATTACCTCTACTGGAAAGACCGCGAACCGAGCAACTTCGAAATGCGATGCCGCTACCGTATTTCCGGAGCAGGCGGTAACTCGGGTTTTCAGTTTAAGAACCTGCGAATCCGTAGCTTCTAACGCACAATCAAGCGACCGTGTAAAACCCCAGGCATCATTTGACGCGGCGCAAGGCTGCGTCCAAAGGAGCAACAAGCATGATAAGGCAACTGATTCCCCTCTCGTTTATACTGGCATTGACAAGCCCGATTGTTTGGGCCGGCGCCGCCGAGGAAGAAGTTGGCGAGCGGCCGTATGAAATGGTCTGGGCAAATCGGACCGAGGACGACCATCCTCCCCTGGTCGACTTTGAAAACCTGGACGGTTGGACGGTCGAGTGCGTCGATGCGGAAGCGACCTTCACCCGGAGCCGGCAGCAGCAGCTTTGGGGGCCGTATGTAGGCAAACTCGTCTATCGCGGCGCCGGCAAGCGGCCGTCGGTCGTTGTGAAGCCGCCTCAGCCTATTGCCGTAACCGGCCCGTTCGATTGTGTCAACTTCTGGGTGTACGGCAACAATTGGGCTTGGGCGTCGGATAAGACCACGCCACAAGTTGAAATCGCATTGCGGTTTCAAAACGAGGCAGGCCAAACAGTCCGTATTCCGATGACCCACGTGCGATGGAAAGAGTGGTGGCTCCTGCACCGAAAGCTGAGTGAGGACCAGATCGAACAGCTTGGGCAACATGCGAAGCTCGAAGGGATTGAAGTCAATGGCGGCCGCAACGAAGAGGACCGTACACTCTACTTCGACAACTTGTCCGTCTATCAAGAAGAGCTGCCGTCGCTGAAGTTCGCCCCCCGGCCCGAGCGGAACCTCACGCTCTTCCCCGGTCAGACACCCGGGACGAACACAGGGCCTGGAAAACTCTCGTTCCCAACCCGCGAAGAAACGATCCTGTCGGACAATCTCACACGGGACTTCAAGGCGAACTTTGAAGAGATCGGCGGCATCTACCACTTCCGCTATCAGGGCGACGACGGGGAACTGGTCTATCGCTACAGGCCGCAAACGGGCACGCTGGGCGATATTACGGCCGAATGGATTGGCCGCGGCAAGCCGTTCCGACCGACGGTAGACGGAGGCATCTGGTTCGCTGTTGATGACGGGGAAAAGACCGTGCCGCCGGAGACAATCGAACCGGTCTCCTCGCAGTGCGTGGGAGAGACGGTCGAATCGGTCTGGCAGTGCCGCGTCGGCGAACGCAGCGTCGAGGTGAAATACACGTTCCGCCTCTGGCAGAAGTCGCTGGTGGTCGACGTTGAGTGTCTCGGCGGCTCAGTGGGTGAGTTCCGCATCGGTCGAGCCGAGGGCGTGGAGAACCCTCGACTGGTCACGCTCCCCTACCTCGCCTGCGAGGCGCAACGCCCGGCTGTCCTAGTTTCCGGGCCAGTCGAACGGTCGCTGTTTGTCTTCTCGATTGTCGACCATTACCGCTCGAATGCCTCGTCGCTCTGGGCGGTGAACAAGGTGGCCGACGACGGTGTGGCCTACAACGGCGGCAGCCGCTACACGCCCAAGACCGACGGCACGCGCAATGACTGCTTCGAACGTCTGTTCCTCACCGTATCGCCACGGTTCGAGGAGGTGTTGCCCAACGTGGCGAATCCGAAGTCGCCTTGGATGCACGTGGCAGGCGAGCGGGTGTGGATCGCTTGTGGGGCGGGGAATCGGGAGCAGGACTATGCCTATTGGAAGAATATCGCCCGCCACGGCATGACTAACATTGTGATCACCGACCACGAGGTCGGCTGGCGCGACGGCGGCGAGAGCTTTACCATGCGCACGCGTGCGGCGCCTGGCAAGGGGGGCGACGAGGGGCAAGCCGACTACGCGAGCAAGCTGCACGCACTCGGCTTCCGCTACGGCATCTACAACAACTACACCGACTACGCCCCGGTCAACGAACACTGGGACGAAGACTATGTAACCCGTACGCCCGATGGCGAGTGGCGCTCCGCGTGGGCCCGCTGCTACAACCCAAAACCGGCCCGCGCCGTGGAATTGGAGGCGAAGCTGGCACCGATCATTCAGCAGAAGTTCCATCTCGATACGGCCTATTGCGACGTCCATACGGCCGTGCAGCCGTGGCGCTACTGCGACTTCGACGCCCGCGTGCCCGGCGCCGGTACGTTTGCCGCCACGTTCTACGCCTACGGTGAGATTATGCTGCACCAGAAGAAGACGTGGAACGGGCCGGTCTACAGCGAAGGAAACAACCACTGGTACTATTGCGGCCTGACCGACGGCAACTACGGCCAGGATCAAGCGGCTCGACTCGCCGAAAACCCATGGCTGGTCGACTTCGATCTACGCAAACTGCACCCGCTCTGCTGCAATTTTGGAATGGGCAACCCTGGCATGTTCTTTGGACGCCAGGAACAACTGGGCAGTACGCCTGCGGAGCGAGAAGCCCGGCTCGATCGGTTCCTCGCCGCGACGCTGGCATTCGGCCATACCGGCTTCCTTGTCCGCGAAGGTGGCATTGCCAATACCGTTCGCAGCTATTTCACCGTTCAACAGGTTCACAAACACTATGCTCAGGAAACGGCCGACGAGATCCGCTACGCCGACGCCGAGGGAAACTTGCTGGACACGAGCGCGGCGGTGGCCTCGGGCGCGTTTGAGCGGTCGCAAATTCGGACGCGCTATTCCAATGGGCTAACCGTGACGGTCAACGGTCATACGTCGGAAGACTGGCGGACGGACGGCTTTGTCCTGCCACCCAACGGCTGGTGTGTCCAGGGAACGTCCGATGTGCCGCTGACGGCCTTCAGCGCCCTGATCGACGGGCATCGGGTCGATTACGTCGACTCGCCCGACTATCTCTACGCCGACGGCCGCGGCCGGTTCACCCGTTTTGAAAAGGCGGCTACCGACGGCCAGGTGATTGCGCACAAGCGGAAGGACGGCGCCGTCGAAGTCATTCCCGTCGGTGGCTGCGCTGACTTCGGTATCACGATGGATGGCCGCGCCGCCACGGCGGTTGCGATGGACGTCGAGGGGAAAGAGATGGGGCCGGCTGAAACGCGTTTTAGCCGCGGACTGGTCTACGTTATACCGATTCCCGACGTCTTCAGCTATCTCGTTACGCCGCAGTCGGCTCCGGCCATTGCACTGCGCTGCGACCGCACCAAGGTTGTGCCGGGCGAAACCGTGCGTATCGCCGGCGCTGCGGAACACGAGTTCCGCATTCCGGAAGACGCCTCGCCGGGTACTCGGCTCTGGCAGTCGTTTGAGAGCGCGTGGATTGACTTTACCGTCGTCCCACTGGTCGACGCAACGCTACGGATCGGCCCGTCTTTGCAACTGGAACTGGTTTCGCGCTTCGGTACAATCGCGGATGGCACGGCGACCCTGTCTGGGCAAACCCGGCCGGTTACGCTCAAGCCTAATACGCCGGTCGGCGCGGAGTACGTCTTTGCGCGACCGGAGAAGGAAGAGGTTCGTGAGCTGGCGCTCGAAGTCCAGGTGGGCGATCTATCGTACAGGCGTCGTTGGTGGCTGAAGGCCGAGAACGCCATTATGCCGGTTGCCGAGCTGGGCGTCGAGACTGCCACCGGCCAGTGGCTCCGTAACGGCAACGAAACCGAGTTGGACGGTATGAGTGGTACCCAGGTACACCGATCCGAGAGAACTTGCGGCGGTGTGGCGAAATCGGCCTTGTTCATGCATCCGCCGTACAAGACCGGCACGGGTTACGCCTTTGCCATGTTTGGCCCGATAGACCTTCCGGCTGAACCTGCCGCCGCGCTGCGATGCGAGATCGGCAAGGCCGACGGCAGCGATTCGGGCGACGGCATCTTGTTTCGCGTTGCCGTGATCGAGTCTGACGGCAAGGAAACAGTCGTTGCCGAGCGGCAGTGGATCGAGCACGCTTGGACGCCGCTAGAGGCCGACCTCTCTCGCTGGACCGGGCGGCGAGTGCAGCTCAAGCTCATCAGCGACGTTGGGCCTGCGAACAATTCCTCAGGCGACTGGGCCTGCTGGACTGACATGCGTGTTGAAAGCCTTGAGCCGGTGCTCGACCTGACGCTGCACGACCAGCCGGTAGCACTGCGTTTCGAGCCCGGGCCACTTCCCGTAGCAAATCTGACGGCCGACGATCTGCGCAAAGCCAAGTCGGCAACGCTCCACTACCAGGCGATTGGTCTGCAATGCGGCGGGCAGTACGTTTCTCGCGGCACGCTCAACGGCGTGACGGTAGGAAATATCCCATCGGCGGCAGGCGGTAGCGAGCAGGAGAGAACCTGGGGCGAAGGCAGTATGCCACTCGGTCCGGAGGCAATCGCTTCGCTCGACCTGGTCAACCAGTTCGCGATCGAGAACCCCGGCCAGGACTGTTTCAAGATCCGCCGCTTTTGGATCGAGTTGGAGTTATCCGACGGACGCCAGTGTACTTCACGTATATCCACCCCAGCCTACACGCAACCGCCCGGCTGGCTCCATGCCGAAGGGACGGGAGTACCGTTTGACGAGGAAATCCAGGTGGAAATCCGGTTCTGAACACGCTACGACAGGAACATCGCTTGGTCGGCAATTCCCTTATGCGGCAGAGATAATCCGGCCTTGTGGCAAGATGGCGGGTTGGCGACAATGGCGCGCCGCCGTCGAGCAGGCCATGTCTTTCAGAACTAGCCCGGATCAGCAAGAAACATTCGCTGGTCGGGAGCAAGATGGTCCAATACCCGGCAGTTTCGCCGAGAACGTAATTCATGTCTTTTGCGCCACCGCCGCATATTGCCGAACTTCTCGAAGCCTTTGGGTTGGCCGATCCTGGGCAGATTCGACGTGCGGGTAGGAGTGTGCGGCGTCTTGGGCGGCAGTTGCCGCAATTTGATTCGGTTTGGGCCGATGCTTTGGCGCAGTGCGGCGTGATTACTCGCTGGCAGGCAGGCGAGATTTGTGCAGGTCGTGGCGAGCAACTGAAACTGGGCCCCTATGTTGCCACCGAGCCGCTGTCCGATTGCCTTTACGCCCAAGCCTGTCGGGCGCGGCACATCGACTCGGGGCAGTGGGTTCGCCTGATTATCGCTCCGCGCGGCGGCCGGGACGCACGCGAGGCCGGCGCACGACTCCGCGACCTGATCGAGGTGGCCGGCGGTCTGGAGACCGACTATTGTGCTCTGCCAATCGCTGCAGGGCAGGTAGAGCAGGAACCCATCCCGTCGGTTTTTCCGGCGGGCAGGCCGGACACGGGCCGACTGTCCAGCGTGATTCGCCTCTGGGTTGCCGCCGATTGGACGCCGGGCCGCTCGGCCGCCGATTGGCTTATTGCCCACGGGCGCATGCCAGCTGCGGCCGTCGTGGAGATTGCCCGCGCGATGGCCGCCGGTCTCGCCCAGCTCGAATCGGTTGGGTTGTGCCATGGCGATATTGCCGCGTCGAGCCTATGGCTTGCCGCGGACGGACGCATGCTGCTACCGTTACCGGGAGTGCGCGGCATTTTGAGGCCGGAGGAAGGCTACTCCCGGGCGGACCTGACGCCCGAGGCTTTCGACTACCTCGCCCCGGAGCGAGTCTCGCAGGGTACGCCGCCCAACATGGCCGCCGACCTCTACGCGTGCGGCTGTGTATGGTGGCACCTGCTGTGTGGCCGGGCGCCGTTGGCTGGTGGCGATAGCCTGTCGAAGCTGCGTGCCGCGCATGAAGCGCGCATTCCCGACCCGCGTGAACTGGCCCCCGATACGCCAGCCGCGTTTGCGGAGATTTTACTGGCCTGCATCCGGCCGGAGCCTGAGCGAAGGCCTCGCGGCGCTGCCGAGCTTGCCAGCTTATTGGGGCCACCCACGCCCCAGGGGTATCGCCTGTTCCGTCGTGCGCTGCGTGCCGCCGAGAGTCCCAGCTTGGGCTGGCCCTCGATGCGCGCGCCGGTCTCGGAACGACCGCCTCGTCGGCTTTTGCAACCGGCGGTCATGGGCCTCGCGCTGGCGGCCTCGCTTCTCGTCGCGGCGTGGCCTATCTGGCGCGCTGTGCGAGAAAAGGGGGCTGACGCTCAATCGGGGCGACAGATCGCCCTCCAGGCGAAAGAGCCCGCGAGGCAGACCGAATCGGGTGCTTCACCCGATGCGCCCGCCACGGTCGCCGGCGGCAAGACGACGGACCGTGATGTCCTGCCCGCCACGTACCTGGCGAACTCGGAAGATATGGCCGACAATCGGCGACGTCAAGACGGTGAACGCTTGCCTGCAAAGCAGGCTGAGCCGTCTGGCGTCTCATCCGTGGAGGACCTGCTCCTTGAAGGCAATAAACTTGCCAGCATTGAGCGACTCGACCTTCGTCCAGGACAGAGGGTACTCGGGCCGAACGGCTCGCGTGCGCAACTGCTCGTACCGGCCGTAGGCTTGCACGTTGCCGTTGACGGAGCGGATGCCGAACATCCGATCCAATTCGAGGGGATTGACTTTGTTTGGGATCACCCCGGCTCGGCCGACGCGGCGATGCTCGTTGTGGAGGCGAGACACGTGCAATTCCGGGATTGCACGTTCCACGCGAGGGCTTCAAACGCCGTAATGCCTGCCGCCGTGCGATGGATCCACCCTTCGGCATTACAGGCCAGTGCGATAGCGCTTCCCAGCGGTTCAATCCGATTCACCGACTGCCTATTCCACGACGTGGCCGCCGGGCTCGACTGTCGGACGCTGGGCGCGGCACGCATTGAGTTTGTCAATATACTACATCTCGGACCGGGACCGCTGATGTATTCGCCGCAGGGGCCTCGCGCCGAAGACTCAATGAACCTCGTGCTCGAACAGGTGACTCTGCGTGGCGCAGCCTCGCTCTGGCGGTGTGGCGTTGACTCCCCGGTGGCAGCCGAGCCCGGACGTATCCTCGTTCGGGCCGACCGCAGCGTATTCGTCCCGGCCGAAGGCGGCTCGCTGATCCGATTCCACGGCGAGGGCGATCCCATGCCCATCTTGCACAACCTTGTGTGGGAAGGCGAAGGCGCCTTGGTAACGCCCGGCACGCACATTGCCATGCAGGAGCGTCCGGGCGGGATGCCCAACCGGCTCGATGACACCAACGTGCCGATTGCCGGCCTGGTTCTCAGCGAGGTGGAGTTTGCTGGCCCGGCCGACGGCGACGTAGCCCACAGCCGGCTCCTGCGATGGAACGCCCCGCTTCGCTCTCCCGATGCACCCGGCTGCAATCCGGGCCGCTTGCCCGGCAATGCGCCGTTGAGACCCGCTTTCGGGGCGTTCTGAGTTTGGATAAACCCTGGCGGGCCCTTAGTGCCTGAAGTGCCGGCGGCCGGTGAAGACCATGCAGAGGCCATGCTGGTTGCAGGCGGCGATAACGTCAGCATCCTTCCTGGAACCGCCGGGCTGGATCACGGCCTTGATGCCCGCGGCGGCTGCCTGCTCGATCGAATCCGGGAAGGGGAAGAAGGCGTCGCTGGCCAAGACAGAGCCGACCGCGCGGTCGCCTGCCTTCTTGATGGCGATTTCAACGGAATCGACCCGGCTCATTTGTCCCGCGCCGGTGCCGAGCAGCGTGCGATTCTTGGCCAGCACGATGGCGTTGCTCTTCACGTGGCGGACCAAGGCCCAGGCGAAGCGAAGATCGGTCATCTGCGCGTCGGCGGGCTTGGCGTCGGTAGCGACGGTCCATTCGTCCTCCAGATCGGGGAGCACGTCCGCCTGCTGCACCAGCACGCCACCAGTCAGGCAACGATACGACCAAGCTTCGTTCGACGGCTCAATATGACCGACCTTGACCAAGCGGACGTTGGCCTTCCATTTCGGCCGCGTGGTAAGGAGTTTGAAGGCATCATCGTTGAAGTCAGGCGCGACAATCGCCTCGACGAACAGGCCTGGCGAGCAAAGAACCTCGGCCGTGGCGGCGTCAACGATCCGGTTCAACCCCAGCACGGAGCCAAACGCGCTGAGCGGGTCGCCGGCCATCGCCTGCCGGAGCGCTTCGGCGAGCGTGTCGACCTCGGCGGCGCCGCAGGGGTTGTTGTGTTTGATCACGATGGCCGCCGGGGCGTCAAAGCCGCGTACGATGCCCAAAGCGCTGTCTAGGTCGAGCAGGTTGTTGTAGGAAAGCTCCTTGCCGTGCAACTGCTTGGCAGAGACGAGATTGGCGCCCATGGAGTTCGTCGTGGCATACAGGGCCGCCTGCTGATGCGGGTTTTCGCCGTAGCGCAGCACGACGCGGCGGCGGAGGGCCACGTTCAGCGTGCCGGGGAACGGCCCCTGGGCCGTTGCCCCGGCGAAGAAATCGGCGATGGCCCGATCGTAACGGGCCGTATGGGCGAACGCCTCGGCCGCGAGCTTGCGCCGCAATTCCGGCGTGGTGTGACCCTGGTCCTTAATTTGCTCCAGGATTTCGCTATAGTGCTCCGTATCGGTCGCGATGGTGATAAATGCATGGTTTTTGGCCGCAGCTCGCACCATGGTGGGGCCGCCAATGTCGATTTGCTCAATGGCCTCGTCAAGGGTAACGTCTTCGCGGGCAACGGTTGCCTCGAATGGGTAGAGGTTCACCACCACGAGTTCGAACGTTACAATGCCGTGCTCGGAGATTGCAAGCATGTCCTCCGGGTGATCGTGACGGCACAAGATTCCACCGTGGACCGCCGGATGGAGGGTCTTCAACCGCCCATCCATCATCTCTGGAAAGCCCGTGTAATGGGCAATATCATGAACATTGATACCTTCACTTTCCAGATGGCGTCGCGTGCCCCCGGTACTGTAAATTTGCACGCCACACTCGACGAGTCCACGGACAAAGCCGGTGAGGCCCATCTTGTCGCTTACACTAATCAAAGCATTATGGACTGGCGGAGACTGCATCAGGAACTCACCTCGATTTCGTTGGTAACGGCATCGCCACCTAGCGTAGCCATGGCTGCATGCTGTGCTAACTGCTTAGTATGATAACTACTGCACCGCCCTCGGAGCAAGACGCCCTCCTCGCTGACCTTAACGGAAAGGTCGCGCACGCCGCGTCCGGTTTCCTCTTGCACGGCCCGCTCAATCGAGGCTACCAGCAGTTCTGCCTCGGCCAATGTCTCGGACAGAGGGTGGCCATTCCCCTCGTCACGATGGATATCGCGGGGGAAACATTGTCGTTCATCCATGGGTTCCTCCTGAGCGTCCGCGGCACCCGTCGGGCTGAAGAAAAGGGGCACTCGCTGCTACTTCACGCAAATTGAGTTCACGACATCGATTTCTCGGCAAACCGACCGAACAACCTCCTGAGCCAATTGCTTGTAGTAGAAACTGGAAACGAAGCCCGTGATCACAAGAGAATCACGCACGGGCCCCACCTGAAGCTCGCGGAGTTCATAAAAAGGACTGCTTTTCAGCGCAAGCTGGGCTCGCGGCTGCACCTCATGTGCGACGCACATCGTTACCGTGGGTTCCGAGTGGTTGGTCATGATTTCCTTCAAACTCGCACGACAACCCAATGCCGAGCGCTTTGCCCATAGCCAAACTTGATTGAAACCCTTCTTGGACGATCCGTCAACCCCATTCCATGGTTTTGTTGCCAGAATGCCAGAATCTTCCATCCGCGTTTTACCACTCCAGAAAGAGCTGCGATTCGTCCTCTGTACTGAAGCTTTCGCAGCCATTTCCCGCCCCCCCCTGGCAGCTTGGCCTGACTGGCGATACAATGCCTTCCTTAAGCTGAGCCTAGTTGCTTCTGGGGGCTCATTTTAACCCAGCCGAATAACTGCGGCTTGGACTCCAAAGGATTTCCAAAATCGAAGGAGGTTTTGCACGTCATGATCGTCACAACCAAAGAGCTGTTCCGTCATGCCTACGGCAAGTACGCCGTCGGCGCGTACAACATCAACAACTTGGAGCAAACGGTCGGTTTGTTCCGCGGCAATCTGAGCAAGTCGAAGTCGAACGACGACCCGGTTGACTCGGCCAAGAGCGCGCCGTTCATTCTCCAGATTTCGCGCGGTGCCCGGGGCTTCACCGACAAGCGTTTCCTCGAAGCCATGATTCGTGCGGCCGACGAGGTATTCCCCGAGGTCGTCTTCGCGGTGCATCTCGACCACGGCACCGAGGACGCGTGCTACGATTGCATCGAGAGCGGCTTCTACAGTTCGGTCATGATCGACGCCTCGCACGAACCGTTCGAGAAGAATGTCGAGATTACTCGTCGCGTGGTCGAGGCTGCCCACGCCAAGGGCGTTGTGGTCGAGGCCGAATTGGGCCAGCTCGGCGGCGTTGAGGAAGACATCGTCGGCAGCGTCAAGCTGACCGATCCGGCCGAAGCCGCCAAGTTCATCGAGCAAACCGGTTGCGACTCGTTGGCCGTGGCCATCGGCACTTCGCACGGTGCGTACAAGTTTGCCAGCAAGCAGGGGCTCCGTCTCGACGTGCTGGAAAAGCTTCAGAAGGCCGTCCCCACCGGCTTCCCGCTGGTCATGCACGGATCGAGCAGCGTGCCGCAAGAGTGGGTTGAGCGAATCAACAAGGCCGGCGGCGCCATGAAGGGCTCCAGCGGCGTGCCCGAGGAGCAGTATCTGCCCGCCGCGAAGATGGGCGTGTGCAAGATCAACATCGACACCGACGGCCGCTTGGTCTGGTGCGCCATCTACCGCGAGTCATTCCGCGACCAGCCGGAAGACTTCGATCCGCGCACTCCGGGCAAGAAGTTCATGCCTGCCTACGCGGACTACATCGTTCACAAGAACACCAAGCTCGGCTCGGCCGGCCAGCTTGAGAGTGTCCGCAAGACGCTATAACGAGACAAGACTTCAAGAGACAAACGAGACAAGACTTTTCGCATCGCGTAGCCGATGCGAAAAGTCTGTTGGGCAAGAGTTTTCTCGCGCCCTCTACCGTGCCGTGCCGCTCGTTTACGGCAAGTTTTTCTGGCACGCTTGGCTCAGGCGTTCAAGCGCATACAAGTCGTGGTTTACACTAGCGCCGGACGCACAATGCTCACCTCCGAACCCGCCCCGGTCTCTTGCAAGAACACCCTGTTCGTGGTATTCTGCTTGGACCGTTTTCACTGCCTTCCCGCGTGCTGAAGGGTGTCCGGCGGAGGCATGGTGCGTCAGGCGGTTTGAGAACATCCCCGAATTGGCGCTGGAAGATTGGCTGACGCCATGATCCAACCTCGCGTCCCCCCCTTAGTATCTCCATGCGTCTGATTCAACTTTGCGAGGTCGATCTTCAGTTCAATGGACCGAAGCTGCTGGACGGGGTGGGGTTGACCATCGATCGGGGCGAACGCATTTGCCTGATCGGACGAAACGGCGAGGGGAAGACCACGCTGCTGCGGCTCGTCGATGGGCAGATCGAACCCGACAACGGGCAGATCGTCCGGGGGCAGGGCGTGACCACCGCGATGGTCGATCAGCAGGCGCCGCTCGACCTGGCTGGTAGTATCTTCGATCTGGTTGCCGGTGGACTGGCCGAGCAAGGCAAACTGCTGACCGACTATCACCACGTGGTCCGCCAGTTGGCCACGCGCAACGAGCGGGCCCTGCAAGTGAAACTCGACGATCTGACCCACCAGCTCGAACTCACCGGAGCATGGAGCATCGAGCAGCGGGTGGAAACCATCCTTTCCCGCATGCAGCTCGATGCCGACGCCGAGGTGGCGACCCTGTCGGCCGGTATGAAACGCCGCGTACTACTGGCACGGGCACTGGTGCAAAGTCCCAATGTGCTACTGTTGGACGAACCGACCAACCACCTCGACATTGCCACCATCGAATGGCTGGAAGAGTTCCTTTTGAAGCAGGTAACGACGTTGCTGTTCGTCACGCACGACCGGCGTTTCCTGCGGCGGGTGGCCACGCGAGTCTTGGACCTCGACCGCGGGCAGCTCACCTCGTGGGCATGCGACTACGATACGTACGAAGCGCGCAAGGAGGCGGCCCTAGCCGCCGAGGCTTCGCAGCAGGCCGAGTTCGATCGGCGGCTCGCCCTGGAGGAAAAGTGGATTCGCACCGGCATCATGGCGCGCCGAACGCGCAACGAGGGCCGCGTCCGCCGGCTGGTGGCCATGCGCCGGCAGCGGCAGGATCGACGAGAACGGACCGGCACGGCCCACATGCAGCTCCATGAGGCCGAACGCTCCGGCCGGCTGGTGGCGGAACTGAAAAAGGTGTCGTTCAGCTATACCGACCGGCCCATCATAAGCGACCTGTCAACGGTTATCATGCGGGGCGATCGGATTGGCGTCATCGGTCCGAACGGCGCGGGAAAAAGCACGCTGCTGCGGCTCATTCTCGCTGAGCTGACGCCCACGGAGGGCACTGTTCGCCACGGCACGAAATTGCAGGCGGCATACTTCGACCAGCTCCATGCACAGCTCGACCTGGAGAAGACGGTGGTCGAGAACCTATCGCATGGCAGCGATACGGTTTCCATTGAGGGCAAGAAGAAGCACGTGTACGGCTACCTGCAAGACTTCTTGTTCACGCCCGAACGCGCGAAGAGCCCGGTCAAGCAGCTTTCGGGCGGCGAGCGGAACCGGTTGCTGCTGGCCCGCCTTCTGGCCCGACCGTCGAACGTGCTGGTGATGGACGAGCCGACGAACGATCTGGACGCCGAGACGCTTGACCTCTTGGAGGAGCTTCTCCTGGAATACTCCGGTACCGTCCTGCTGGTAAGCCACGACCGCGAGTTTCTCAACAACGTGGTGACCAACACGCTGGTTTTCGAGGGCGACGGGCAAGTGAACGAGTACGCCGGCGGGTACGACGACTGGCTTGTACAGCGCAAGCCGCCGGCGATTGAACCGGCGCCTCGCGTGGAAAAGCCGAAGCCGGAGAAGCCGCGTCCCAAGCCTGCCGCGAAGCGGCTGACCTACAAGGAGAAGCTGGAACTAGAGGCGCTGCCCGGACAAATCGAAGCGCTCGACGCGTGGCAGCGGCAGCTTCACGAGGCCATGGCCGACCCCGGCTTCTACCGGCAAGATCGCCAGAAGATCGTGGCCACGACAGCGGAGTTGGAAACGGTTGATCGCCAGCTTGCCGAGGCCTACACGCGGTGGGAAGAGTTGGAGGCAGGGTAGAAGAAGCTGGAGGTTTACCAGTGGGATGGGCTTCAGCCCGTCGTCTTCCAATTCCGCGGAGCGGGTGTCTCCTGGACGGGCTATTGGAGCTTGCATAGCCAATGGACGAGGGCGAAGCCCGGCTTCCCCGGTAAAACGGCTGCGAACCGCTCATTGACTATGCAGGAATCAATAAAGTCCATCCCACGGTCCGATATCGCCTTTTTCACCGCTCGCCTTGGGGTCCGCGAAATGCCGATCGACAATGGCCAGAAGCCGTGCCGCGGTAACCACGTGGCTGATCTCGGCGCGGAAGGCCCTTGCGCCCGGCTGGCCCTGGGCGTAGCGGCATGCCTGACGGCGAAAACGCATGATGGCCGGCTCCTCGCCGTGCTGTTGAGCCAGCAGGCGATAGTGCTCCAGCAGCAGTCCGCGCTGCTCGGACAGCGTGGGAACCGGCGGAATGGGCTCCCCGCGCAACGCGGCGGCCGCATCGCGAAACAGCCACGGTCGGCCCAACGCCGCCCGGCCGATCATCAGGCCGTCCACGTCGTGGCGAGCCAATGCGGCGACAACGTCCTCGGCCGTCTTCAGGTCGCCATTGCCAATAAGTGGAATGCGCCGCAGGCGCGGCTTGATCTGCGAGATCTGGTCCCAGTCGGCCTGGCCGCGGAACATCTGATCGGTGGTGCGGCCATGCACGGTCAGGGCCGCGCCGCCTGCGTCTTCCACCGCCTGGGCTACATCGCCCGCCGTCATGAAGTTCCGCGATGGCCCGAGGCGAATTTTGGCGGTCACCGGCACGCCTTGGCACGCAGTCGCCACGCGGGCGACCAGTTTGCCCACCCGATCCGGCCAGCGGAGCAGATACGCGCCGCTTTCGGCCTTCTCGGCCACGTCGCGGGCCGGGCAGCCGAAGTTCAAGTCGATCAGGCTCGGCCGGAACTCGGCAACCAGCCGGCGAGCCGCCTCGGCCAGGGCCTCGGGGTCGTTGTCCCAAATCTGGATGCCCAGCGGCCGGGGCTCCTCGGCCACTCGCCACAGCCGATCGTGCGGCGGCTCGCCCCGCGCGGCCATCGCATGCAACCCGCGGGCACTGAGCATCTCGGTAAACAGCAAACCTGCCCCGCCAAACCGTCGCACCAGCGCGCGGAACGGGTAGTTCGAGAATCCGGCCATCGGCGCGGCTAGCAGGGGCGGATCGATCCGAAGCCCGGCAATGTCGAGTGACTGAGTCATCGGGCACGTGGGTTCGTTTGGGTTGCGGAGGAAGCCTGCCGCAACGGACGGCGAAAACGGCAACACCTATGGAATCCGGACGCTGAAGGCGATTTCCGATGGATTCG
>CAZASB010000036.1:16667-24468 GCA_964487655.1 uncultured Planctomycetaceae bacterium | reverse complement strand
TTCGTCTGCCAGGCCGAGATGCCCAGCCCGAAGATCGGCGAGTTCGACAGCGAACTGGTGGCCGACTTCTGGCACGCCTTCGCCCAGAACGCCCGTTGCAATTTGCACGTCGAGGTCCGCTATGGCCGTAACACCCATCACGTTGCCGAAGGGATTTTCAAGTCGGTCGCCCGGGCTCTGCGCATGGCACTGTCGCCCGACAGCCGAGTCGAGGGCGTGCCGAGCACCAAGGGGACGCTCTGATCCGACCGCTCTCAAGAGGTGGTAGCCAAGCAGTTCCAACCGCCGCGACCGACGAGACGCACTGGTTGTGCGCTTAACGTCTCCAGCAGATTAATGGCCTTGGCCTGCTTCGTGGGTTCAGACTCGTCGACGGCATAGACGAGCACGTTCGTATCAATGGCGTTCATGGAGTTCGTCTCGCGTGAATCGCAACCCCTGGGCGCGGATGGGCCGCTCCCGGCGGAGTCGATCCAAAGCCCTGAGCGCGGTCTGCCACCCGTCGTTTGTCTCGCTTAGCCACTCGACCGTCACCCGGACTCGGCTCTTATCGGGCAACGCAAGCGGCGCGTCGAGTTCCAAAGATCCGCCAATCACCGTTGCGGTCAGATCGGTTTTCATACTTCTACCTCCCACTCATGCAGTTTCGTCCAGTATACCGCGCAGCACCACGGTTGCCAATCAGAGTTCCAAGGCAAGGAGCAAAATACGGCAAGGGCTAGGCAGCGCAAGCGGGACACCGATCACTTCTCAGCGACCTGCTCGTCCTGGCAGGCGGTATCGTGCTGACCGGGTTAGTCGGGTTCCCATGGAGCGCGCCGTGGACAGTCCTCACGGCGTTCCTCCTTGTTGTGCTTGTAGCCGTTTTCTCCTCGCGCTACCGGCCTTGGGCGATAGGGCTGCCTCTCCTTGCGATGCTTGTTGCACTATTTCTTCCGGCCTGTAGCGCCGCGCGGGAACCAGCACGGCGAATGCAATACCTGAACAACCTCAAGCAGAGACGTTGCGGCGCTACTCACGCGAGGTGGTGGCGAGTCGATCGACCGAGATGCGTTGGGGACGTTCTGAACGGGCGAGGGCAGAAATTGTAGGGCGGGTCGTCGAGGTACGAGCCTCACCAGCAAGATAGATCACCGTGTACGCCGGCGGCGATTTTCATCCCGGCCAAGGTTGCCTCGCGATACGGTGGGCGCCAATTGCGCATCGTGCCTGAAGCAGCCCACCCCTCGTCTGCGGGTATTGGAGACACTGCTGTCAAAACTCCCCTCCTAGCCATGGCTTACAATCGTTATACTTCGTCCCGAGACTCGCCTGGGCAGGTAGCCTCTTGGCGTCGTTCGGCTCCGCTAGTATCACTACTGCCCCCTCTGAAGCGAAGAATATGGCTCGTTTCCTCCAAACGTTGTTCTGGTCGCTTGCCGGACTGCTGTCTCGGCTGCGCTATCGCGTGCGTCTCGTGGGAGGCGAACACCTCGCCGGGCTTCGAGGGCCCACGCTGATCATGCCCAATCACCCGGCCTACATCGACCCGCCGTTGGTGATGAGCCACTTGCGCCTCCAGAGCGGCATCCGGCCGACCGTGTTCTCGGGGATGTACCGCAATCCGATCCTCTACCCGATGATGCGTCTGGCCAATGCCCTGGAGGTGCCCGACCTGAGCGAGCACAGCCACGATGCCCGACAGCAGACGCTGGCGGTGATTGACGCGATTGTCGCGGGGGTCGAGCGGGGCGAGAGCTACCTGCTCTACCCGTCTGGACGCGCCCAGCGCCGCGGCATGGAGGAGATCGGCGCGGCGCGTGCGGCCGCCGAGATCCTCGAACGGTGCCCGCAGGCCAATGTCGTGCTGGTCCGCACGCGCGGAGTCTGGGGGAGCATGTTCAGCTTCGCCCGGACCGGGCAGGCCCCGCGGCTCGGACGCTGCGTGCTGCGCGCGCTGGGCTGGATGATCGCCAATCTCCTAGTGTTCGCTCCACGGCGCGAAGTGACGATGACCGTCGAGGCGATCGATCGCGCCGAGTTGCCCTCCGAGGGTCGGGAGAAGCTCAACCGCTTCCTCGAAGAGTGGTACAACCGCGAGGGGCCTGAAGCGCCCACCCATGTCCCCTATCATCACCTCTTCGGGCCGCGGGAGTTCCGCTACCCCGATCCGAACGTGAGCGCCCGGATCGACCTGAGCAAGATACGGCCGGCGACGATCAACGCCGTCAACGCGCTTTTGGAAGAGCACCTCGGACGCACGCTCGGCGAGGAAGAGACGCTGCCGGACATGTCCTTGGACCGGATCGGGCTCGATAGCCTCGACCGCATGGACATCGCTCTGAAACTCGAAGACCGGTTCGGCTTCCGCTCCGATCGCGTGGCCGAGATGCTCGGTGAGCTTTGGGCCTTGGCCGAGGGCCTTCTGAGCGGTAACGGTGAGGCGACCCTCGAGGCGCCGAAGGTCTGGAATCGACCTCCGAGCACGCTCGGGCCGACCAGCGTGCTGGCCGAGACGATGGCCGAAGCGTTCGTCCGCCGGGCCCTGAAAAAGCCGAACGACGTCGCCGTGGCCGACCGCGTCTCCGGCGTGCTGACCTACCGGAAGATGCTGGTCGCCACGGAACTCATGGCCAGGCGGTTCGCTGCGATGTCGGGGGACGCGATCGGCGTGCTCCTGCCGGCCTCGGCCGCGGCCGACATCGTCTTCTTCGCCCTCCATCGGGTCGGAAGACTCCCGGTGATCCTCAACTGGACCACCGGTCCGGCCAATCTGGCCCATGCCGTCGCGTCGCTAGGGATCCGTCACGTGATCACCTCGCGCAAGCTGATTGATCGGCTGGGGATCGAAGTCCGCGGGGCCGACTACGTCTTCCTCGAAGACCTGCGGGCGGAGATCGGCAAGCTCGAGGCGCTGGCCGCCTTGCTGGGAACTTACGTCTTTCCGGGCCGCCTGCTCCGCCATCTCCCCCAGCCCGACCTTGACGAGCCGGCCGTCGTGCTGTTCACCTCGGGGTCGGAGAGCACGCCGAAGGCCGTCCCCCTGAGCCACCGCAACCTGA
The DNA here is from genome assembly GCA_964487655.1 of uncultured Planctomycetaceae bacterium. Taxonomy (GTDB): domain Bacteria; phylum Planctomycetota; class Planctomycetia; order Pirellulales; family Thermoguttaceae; genus PWXP01. The sequence continues at coordinate 21,427 of CAZASB010000036.1, read as the reverse complement.
TCACGAACGTCCGGGCGAGCCTAGCCGTACTGAAAGCCACGCGGGCCGACTCGATCCTGGGCTTCTTGCCGCCGTTTCACAGCTTCGGCGTGATGGGCAACGTGATCGCCCCGATCCTCAGCGGCGTGCGGGTTGTCCACCATCCCGACCCGACCGACGCCGCGGGCCTGGTGCGCACAGCCGCCGCCTATGGCACGACGATTACCATCACCACGCCGACCTTCTTAAGCTACATGCTCGGCGTGGCCGCGCCGGAGGATCTGCGCTCGCTGCGGATCGTCGTCACCGGCGCGGAGAAGTGCCCCGAAAGGCTCTTCGAGCAGGCACGGCAACTGGCCCCGCAGACGACGATCATCGAGGGTTACGGAATCACCGAATGCTCGCCGGTTGTGGCCGGCAACCGTCCCGAGAACGTCCGGCTCGGCACGGTCGGGCAGCCGGTCGACGGGGTGGAGATCGTGGTCGTGGATCCGGAGTCGAAACAGCCGCTGCCGACGGGTGCCACCGGCCTCTTATTGGTCCGCGGGCCGTCGGTCTTCCGCGGCTATCTGAACTATGACGGCCCCGATCCTTTCATCGAGGTCGACGGTAAACGCTGGTACGTCACCGGCGATCTGGTGGAACTCGACAAGGAGGGGTTCATTCACTTCCGTGGGCGTCTGAAACGATTTCTCAAGGCGGCCGGCGAGATGATCTCCCTGCCGGCCCTGGAGGAACCCTTCTCCGACCGCTTCCCAGCCGGTGAAAACGGCCCCCAAGTGGCCGTCGAAGGGATCGAGACGCCGGATGGACGCTGGATCGTATTGTTCGCCACTCAAGACCTCTCCCCCCGTCAGGCCAACACGATTCTTGCCGAGGCCGGGCTCTGCGGCGTGATGCGGATCGACGAGGTCGTGCGTCTCGATGCCGTTCCCGTGCTCGGCACCGGGAAAACCGATTACAAGGTTCTGCGGCGTATGGTCGTCGACCGGGTTCAGGCGGCGGAGAAGACGGACTGATCGGCGTGCCGAGGTCGGTGGATGAGCCGCGAGCATGACGATGGAATATGCCGCGGCAGCGTTTTTTCGGCCCTTCCGTTTCTAGGTGCAGGCCGCCTTGCTTGGAGTCTCGCCTTTAGGCGACTCTTCTCTTCCGGCTAAAGCCGGGACTCCAACGGTTTGCCGTTCGCACCTAGAAACGGAAGAGTAATTTTTCCAGGATTCGCTTTTGCTTGCTGTCGGGTCTGGTATCTCGACTCAACATCTTGTAGCGATAGTCGCGCGTCTTAGGCAATCGGCAGGTTCGAACTTACCCACCGAATGTAGAACAGTTGTCCCAACTGTTCCCGAACAATTGGGACAATTGTTCTACACTGGGCATATTTCAATCTGCCGGTCGTCTTACGGGCAAGGAACGCCAAGCGATGGAAGCCGGACCAGTAACTCCACCGTTCGCTCGGTCGCGCCAAGCTGCCGGCGAACGTGCTCTTGCGCGCGGCGGCCGAGTTGTTCGGCCCAGTCGCGGTCTTCGAGGCAACGGCGGACAAAGGCGGTGAGTTCGTCGTGATTGGCAACGACCGCGGCGGCATCGCAGGCAAGAAGTGAAGAGACGATATCGCGGAAGTTGCGGGTGTTGGGGCCGAAGCTGACCGCCGCGCCGTAGGCGGCCGGTTCGATCATATTCTGCCCGCCACGGCTGCCGAGGCTACCGCCCACAAACGCAATATCCGCCGTGCCCCACCATGCGCCCAACTCGCCCACCGTATCCACTAGCAGCACGCGGGCGGAAGGCGTCTCGCCACCACCCCCAGCCGCAACAGGCAATCGGCTGCGGCGCACCCAGGCAACGCCCGACTGGTCGAGCATCCGCTCGACCGTGTCAAACCGCTCGGGATGTCGCGGCACGAGCACGAGGCGTAGCCGAGAAAATTGCGTGACAAGTTGGGAAAACGCTTCGAGCGCCGCGGCTTCCTCACCTTCCTGCGTACTGCCGGCAAGGAACACGACGTCGTCCGGGGTAAAGCCGGCCAACTCGGCCAGCCGGCGCGTTGCCGGGTTGTTGCGGTCGGTCTGGGCGCCGTCGTACTTCATCGAACCGGTTACCTGTACGGTTTTCGGCTGCGCGCCCAGGGCAAGGAATCGCTCAGCATAGGTTGCATCCTGTACAGCCATTAAGTCAATTTGCTCGAATACGCGGCGCAGCAGGAACCGAATTCGTCGATAGCCGCGAAAGCTGTGCTCGCTGAGCCGTCCGTTGACGACGGCCGCGCAGGCGCCGCGGCGGCGCGCCGCGTGAATCAGGTTGGGCCATAGTTCCAACTCGGCGAGCGCCAGCACGTCGGGCCGGACGCGGCGCATGGCCTCTGCCACAGCCCAGGTGAAATCGAGCGGGCAGTAGAAGATCGTGTATTCCGGGTATTTCTTCCGCGCAAGCTTCATGCCGGCGTGCGTGGTGGTTGAGATCACACACTCGCATTCAGGGCGGCGGAGGGCGATGGCGCGGAGCAGCGGGTTGAGCAAGTTCACTTCGCCCACGCTCACCGCATGAAGCCACATGCAAGGACGGCCCGAAGCACGTTTCGGCACGCGGCCCAGCAGCTTCTCGGCATACCCTTCGCGATACTTGTCCTTGCGCCACGCCGACCACGCAAACCAGGGTAATCCAATCACGATGAGCAGAAGGTAGATGGCATTGAGAAGGAGGCCGATTGCACGCATCTCGTCTCACCCCGCCGCTTTGCGTTTGCGCATGCAGCAGTTTTTGAACTTCTTGCCGCTGCCGCAGGGGCAGGGATCGTTCCGGCCGACGCGGGCCTGGTGGTGGCGGATGGGCTCGGGTTTATGGTCCACCTGGGTGCCGTCGATGGCCGCTTGCTGTTGCTGGGCAATGGCACCCGCGCTGGTGGCGTCTTCATGGCGGGCCTCGGCCTCGGTCCAAGTCGAGCCGACGAATCCCTCGTCGAGTTGCTCCATGCGGAAGATCAGGTCGGTCACCCGCTCGCCCGTGGAGGTCCACATGCCCTCGAACAGCTTCATACCCTCTCGTTTGTACTCAACCTTGGGATCGACCTGGGCGTAGCCGCGCAATCCGATGCTACTGCGCAGGTGGTCCATGGCCAGCAGGTGGTCTTTCCATGCAGTATCGAGAAGCTGCAAGAGCAAGGCGCGTTCCATACGGCGCATCTCGGGCCGGAACTGCTCCTCGACGGCGCCGGTCACTTCGTTTCTCAGTTCCTGGAGCGAGAAATCTCGCATCTCGTCAGCCGGTAGGTCGAAGTGCAATTCTTGCTTCAGCCACTCGGCGAGCAGCCGCAGCTTTCCCTGCTCGAAGATCGTTCGGAGGTCCCTCGCGCCGGGGTCCACGCCATCAAGCGCCTCGTCGAGCCGGCGTTCGGCCTCGGCCAGAACCTGCGCGGCCCGGTCGGCATGGGAGCGACTGTGTTCAATGAGCAACTCGCGTATCTCTTCGCGCTGCTTGCTCTTCAGATCGTCGAGGCTCAGTTCGACGTCGAAGCGACGGCGGGCCCAGTCCACCAGCATCTCGCGATCGTAGCGCTTGTGGCCGCCGGCGTCACGCGTGGTGAAGTGGTATAGGCCGGCCATGACGGGATATTCGGCCTCCTTCTCGTCGTAAGCCTGGCGGGCGTTCTTGCGAACCAGGTTCTTGAAGGCTTCCGGCTCCATATCCTTGACTTCGTCGGGCGCCAGTTCGATGCCGAACTTATTTCGCACCCACGCGCACGCCGTTTGAATACCAAACGCCGGCTCGAGGAACCGAGCGCCCGGCTGCAAGTCAACCCGCTCGACCGCCGCCTCGCCCTTCTGCTGCAAGAACTCGCCCACCTCGTCTCGGCCGATCTTTTTCAGATCGCGGTCTCGCAGGTTCAGGCGCCAGCGGAGATTGGACCCCTTGGCTAGCGCAGCCCAGTTCCAATCGGCGGGGTCTTCCTCTTCGGGCAGATTTTCCTCGACCATCTCGAACACCTGCCCCTCGACCGCCCGCTCCGCCTCGCCCTTGGCATACCGCTCGGCGGAATCGTGGTCCATGCCGCGGAAGTCAGTCGCATCGAGTTCCACGGAGAGTTCCTTGCCGGCCCAACGGGCGAAGCTTTCAGTACCATAATCCTTGGCGAGGAATTCGTCGATGTAATGGTCGATCTGCTGATCGATCATCTTCACAATGAGCGTTTTGCAGTTCGTGCCATCAAGGATGGCCTGCCGGTATCCATAGACACGTTTTCGCTGCTCGTCCATCACCTCGTCGTATTCGAGCAGGCTTTTTCGGATTTCGAAGTTGCGTTCTTCGACTTTCTTCTGGGCGCCTTCGATTCGTCGAGAGACCATACGGCTTTCGATGGCCTCGCCTTCCTGCATTCCCAGGCGGGTCAGGATGTTCTTAACCCAATCACCAGCGAAGATGCGCATCAGATCGTCTTCGAGCGACAGGTGGAACCGTGAACTGCCAGGATCGCCTTGGCGACCGCACCGGCCGCGAAGCTGGAGGTCGATCCGCCTCGCCTCGTGGCGTTCCGTTCCGATGATGTGCAAACCGCCCATGGCGGCCAACTTGCGTCCCTCGACCTTCATCTGCTCGCGCTGTTCGATTTCCGCGACGAGCGAATCCCATTCGTCCGGGGGCACTTCGAGCCGAGTGGGATACTTGTCTTGCAGTTGGGCCCAGGCCATGGCCTCCGGGTTACCGCCCAAGACGATGTCGGTTCCGCGACCGGCCATGTTCGTGGCGATGGTCACGGCACCCAACCGGCCGGCCTGCGAGATGAT
>CAZASB010000036.1:0-16567 GCA_964487655.1 uncultured Planctomycetaceae bacterium | reverse complement strand
GTTCGCGCCTCGTCGACCAGGATGTTGTCGACTTCGTCGACAATGGCGTAGTGCAACCGCCCCTGAACCTGCTGCCGATCTCGCGGATAGCGGTCGTCGCCGCGGCGCGCGGGGCGCATGTTGTCCCGCAGGTAGTCGAAGCCGAACTCGTTGTTGGTGCCATAGGTGATGTCACATTCGTAGGCACGCTGGCGCGCGTCGGCGTCCATGTTGCTTTGAATGGCGCCAACGGTGAGGCCCAGCGACATGTAAAGCGGCCCCATCCATTCCATGTCGCGGCGGGCGAGGTAGTCGTTCACCGTAACTACGTGAACGCCCTTGCCCTCCAATGCGCTCAGGTAGGCGGGTAACGTGGCCACCAGTGTCTTGCCTTCGCCGGTGACCATCTCGGCAATTGCACCGCGGTGCAACACAATGCCGCCCATGAGCTGGACATCATAATGACGCATGCCCAACACGCGACGGCTCGCCTCCCGACACACGGCAAATGCCTCAATCAGCAAATTGTCAGGCGTTTCGCCGGCCGCCAAGCGTTCACGGAACCGATCCGTCTGCTCTCGCAGTTCGGCGTCGGTCATCGCCTGGTACTTCGGTTCCAGAGCATTGATCGCGGCAACGGTGGGATCGAGCTTTTTGAGATACCGGGCATTGGAGGATCCAAACAGTCCAGTCAGGGCATGCTCAAACCCCCCGGCAATACTGCCAACGAAGTCGCTAAGGACTTCCCATATTCGCGAAATTAGTTCTTCCATGGCTCGTCCGGTCTTTCATCCTGGAGTAACACTACAGTGTAGGTGGGACCGCAAAATCCGTCAAGGATGGATGGCAACCCCAAAACGGCATGGTGAGCATACGAGACTCCGAGTCCTGCTTGCGTCGCTGTTTCCGTAGGCTTAGAATGAATATCTGTCCTACATGTCCGCCCCCATCGGCTGGAGAGCGTTGAAGGGAAGCTACCGGCACGAGTATCGACCAGAAGGACCGTGTTTGTTCCCCATACATTTCGGGACGATAGAGGTTGTCTGACGGGGACATTTTAGGTATGTAAGCCGTCATGGGTGATCGGAGGGTCACCCTACGTCGCTACTCGCCAGATAGGCAGCTTGGATAAACCAGAAAGACAAGGCATGAACAGATACCAATTGGCCAAGCTTGTGGAATGGGCGGATCGCCTGCATACCCGGAAACGATTGCAGAAGGTCGTCTACATGCTGCAATCAAACGGTTGCCCATTCGACGCTGAGTTCACGCTCCACCATTACGGGCCATACTCTCAGGAGGTCGCGCGCCTGTCCGACGAGATGGTCCGCAATGCTCTACTGGAAGAAAGCGTGGGCCAGAACATGATGGGTCATGAGTATTCGTACCAGCTTCCCGATAGCACAAGACGCCAGATCGCTGACCTCGAAGCCAGCGCCCAGGGAAGGGGGTGGGCTGACCAAATCCGTCCCTTTGAGTCGCTGGCCAAGGAGCTTGTGGCAGCCGAACTGAAGCAACTGGAGCATGCTTCAACCATCGTCTTCTTCCGTCGTCGTGGACTTGATTGGCCGACCGCCGTGGAGAAAGCGTGTGCCTTCAAGAAAACGCAATCGGTTCGCAACGCCGAGCAATTGGCACACAAGGTGATTGCCTGAAGCAATTTGGGTGTCCATGTGGGAGCGAGTATGTCTGCCAAACTCTTCCGGGATCCGCTCTACAACTATGTCAGCATTGACCGCCAGCGTGATGGCTAGCTTATTGAACTTCTTGATTGTCCCGAAGTCCAGCGACTGAGGCGGATTCATCAGCTTGGTATAAGCTACCTCACGTACCCCGGTGCCGACCATAATCGTTTGTCGCACAGTCTTGGGGTGCTGCACCTGATGCAGCAGGCATTCCAACATATCGAGTCGAGTTACAATGATGAGCACTTCAATCGTGGACGTGCTCCGCTGCTCGCGGCAGCTCTGGTCCACGATGTTGGCCACGGTCCATTCTCGCATCTGTTCGAGCCATGCCTAGGAATTGACCATGAAGTCTGGTCTCAGAAGATCATTCTATGCGAGGATTCCGGCTTGCAGTTGAACAGAGCATTGCGTCGAGTAGACCGTGCCTTGCCGCAAACCGTTGCGGAACTTATTGATGGCGACAACTTCGATCAGCCGCCTTGGATGAAGTACCTACTTTCCAGCCAATTGGACATGGACCGGCTGGATTATCTCCGCAGAGACAGTCTGTTCACCGGCGCAGGTTACGGGCACTACGACTTCTATCGCGTTCTCAATACCTTCGAGCTGCATCCGGATGCAGAGGAAAACCGAGATATCGTTTGGTCGGAGAGGTCGAAGTTCGCTATTGAAGAGTACATCTTCGCCCGCCATTATATGTACCAAAACGTGTATCTGCACAAGACCACACGGGGGTTCGAGAAGATGCTGGAAGCGATGTGGCAGCGAGCCAAATCGCTTTACGACAATGGCCAGAAACTCATGTTGATGCCCGCCATCCGAGACTTCTGGTGCTCGTCGGCCCCGGCCGTCCAGCAGTATTTACGAATTGAAGAGTTTACCGTCCTCCAACAGATTCAGAATTGGACCAGTCACCCCGACAAATCATTGAGTGACATAGCCCGACGTTTCCTTGCCCGCAAACGGTTCTCGATGATCGAACCGTCGCCAATGAAGAAAGGATTGGCCCCCAGCTATGATGCTTGGGAACAGGCTCTTCTCGAAGTAGTGAAGAAGAACACGGAGTATGATCCTCCTGAAATATACTTCCTGAGAGACAAAGTAAAGGCAAAGTACAACCAGCCGTATTTCCCAGAGAAGGAAACTGATGAGCAAAGTGTAAAGAATGCAATTCGTCTCCTTGTCGATGGCAGATCGGAACCCGTGGAGATATCGACTCTACTGGATCGACTGAAGCCACTGACACAAGAGCCGACTGAACGGATGCGATACTATATTCCCGCGGACTTGCTGCCGGCGGCAAAGAAACTTCGTTCGGAATGGAAGCCCTGAGAAGGAGTGCTAAGCCACCTACAATCCATTATCGTTTCAATTCCTGGGAGAACGTTCGTTCGAGGAACCGGCTGGCAGGCGCAATCCTTCGGCTGAGGTCCGTCACAATCTGAAGGATCGCATGCTCCGAGAGTAGAGTCATTTTCGGGCGATCACAAGGATATCAGAACTCTGCCCACTGTCCAACGGTGAACGCTGGTAGTCGCCGTAGAGCGACACGGTTGTGGCGCCTGCGTCTTGGGCCATCTGCTGAAGCTCCGCGGCGTCGATTCCCAGGAGCGGGACAGACTCCGTATGCGGCGGCCCCTCGTCTGCCGTCGGCACGACGACGAGGTCGACGAATCCGCCTCTGCCGGACCGATGCACGCCCTTGACGAGAACTAACTCTCGTCCGGAAACGGTCGCCCGCTTGATGACTTGCCACCGGCAAGGCCCGTCTGGCAGACGCCACAGGTTGAGCACATGCACAACCGCCGCGCCGCCGGGGCGAACCGCGGCGAGCAACTGTCGCACGGCCTCCGCAACCGTCTTGTGGTCCGGCGCTAGGGCAAGCGAATTGCCCACGCAAACGGCCGCGTCAAACGGACCCGAGGCAATGGGCTCGTCAAATCCTCGCACAACCCATTGCAAGTTCGGTGACTCGCCGAACCGCTGCCGGGCAAATTCGACCATTTCCCGACTGATGTCCGCAGCCTCGACTCGCAGCCCCCAGTCGTGAAACATCGCGGCATGATGCCCGCTGCCGCACGCCACGTCGACCACGCTCCGTACGTCCAATTGATCGAATACATGCCGGTAGAACGGCTCTTCCCTGGCCAGCCGCTTCGGCCAGTCCACCAGTGAATCGTACACTTCCGCAAGCTCAAATAAAGCCATGGTGAAAATCAGGTGTCAGGTGTCAGGTGTCAGTTACGCGCTCACGCGATTAACCAGCCGCGCTATCGCATCCCCATATCTCATATCTCAGATTCCCAGCTTCTAGCTTCTAGCTTCTAGCTTCTAGCTTCTAGCTTCCGGACGACGTTGAGGGCCTCGGTCACATGCCGGTCGGCGGTCATTTGGGCGTTGAATGCCATGCGCACAATGCCTTGCTTGTCGATCACGTAGGTAACCCGGCCGGGAAGGAAGCCCAGCGTTTTCGGCACGCCGAACGCCTTGCGCAGGGCACCGTCACGGTCGCTAATTAGCGGAAACGGCAGGCGGTACCGGTCCGCGAAGGCCCGGTGACTGTCCTCGCCGCTGCTGCTCACGCCAATCACCTGGGCGCCAGTCTCTGAAAACTGCTCGTAATGATCGCGGAAGGCACAGGCTTCCTTGGTGCATACCGGGGTACCGTCCCGGGGATAAAAGAACAACACAACGACCTTCTCACCGCGAAAGTCACTCAGACGGATCGGCTCGCCCGTGTGCGTGGTCGCCGAAAACTCAGGAGCCGGCTGGCCCAAAATCGTCTCGCTCATAACTGCACCTCGTGGCACGCGTTTCCCGCTTGTCAATTCCGTGGGGTAAGCTTTCAGCCTGTGCGCTTCCCCTGCCCTGCACTACCCCAATTATCCCGCAAAGCAGGCCGTCAGACCAGTCCCCATACCCGCCGGACCTTGCCGATACCCGTGGAAACTGCGACAATGTGGCCCGTCAAGACTCACATCTTCCCCACCCCAACCGTCCGATTGTGCTCAGTACCCAGACGTTCCACGACATCGTAAGCGGAAAGCAGCGAGGCCTCGGCGTCGGGCTGCTGCGATGGCTGTTGCGTACGGCCGGTTTGGCGTTTGGGCTAATCGTATGGGTTCGCAACCGGTGCTACGACTGGGGTCTCGCAAGGATCCATCGCGTGGCGGTGCCCGTGATCAGCGTTGGCAACCTTACCCTGGGCGGCACGGGCAAGACACCTGCCGTTGCTTGGCTAGCGCGATGGTTCCAACAGCACGGGGCGCGGATAGCCATTGTCAGCCGCGGCTATGGGGCCGAGGCCGGCTTGCCCAACGACGAGGCGCTCGAACTGGCGCAGAACCTGCCAGACGTGCCGCACTTGCAGAACGCCGACCGCGTGGCCGCCGCTCGAACGGCCATCGAGCAACGGGGGGCCCGCCTCATCTTGCTGGACGACGCATTCCAACACCGCCGGATCGCTCGCGACCTGGACATTGTTCTGCTCGACGCCTCGGTCCCTTTTGGCATCGGCTCGGTCTTTCCGGGAGGAACCCTGCGTGAACCGTTCCGTTCGGTGCATCGGGCAAACATCGTCATTCTCAGCCGGGCCGATATGCTCGAACCGGACGAACGCGAGCAAATCTGGGCCCGCGTGCGCCGCTGGGCGCCCGAAGCGATCCATGCCGAGGCTGCCCACGCGCCCGTCAGATTGCGATCCTCCTCCGGCGCCACCTGTCCGATCGACGTCTTAACCGACAAGCCGGTTGCCGCGTTCTGCGCGATCGGCAACCCGACTGGATTCCGGCATACGCTTGCACGGTCGGGCATGCCACCGATCGACTTTCGGGTCTTTCCCGACCATCATCGCTACTCGGAGGCCGATATCAACTCCCTGGCCGAGTGGGCCCAGCGGCTCGACGCGGCGGCCGTCGTATGCACGCACAAGGATCTGGTCAAGTTGGGGACCGACAAGCTCGGCTCCCGACCGCTCTGGGCCGTGGCCATCGAGCTACGATTTTTCGAGGGGCAAGAGGCCGTGGAACGGCGACTCGAACAGCTTCTGCCTGCATGCTTGGAGCCCCCGCTTGGCCCGCCTGGACACTCGCGGTAAGCTTCTTTCAAGTCGCTGTTAGCTTTCCCAGGAGTCCACCAATGATTGGAACCGACCTGCCACTGGAAGACTACATGGCCGAACTCAACCGCGTACTCGACCGCACCGACCGCGCGGAGATTGTCGGCATGTCCGACCTGCTGTTGGAGGCCTACGAGCGAGGCAGCCAAGTATTCGTATGCGGCAACGGTGGTTCGGCCTCGCTGGCCTCGCACATTACCGAGGACGTTGGCAAGGGTACCTTGCGCGAGGCCGATCTACGCGACGAGAGCCGCCGCCGGTTCCGCATTCTCAGCCTGACCGACAACTCGCCCTGGATCACCGCCCTGGCCAACGACGTTGGCTACGACCAGGTGTTCGTCCAGCAACTCATGCATTACGGCCAGGCAGACGACCTGCTTATCGCCATTAGCGGCTCGGGCAACAGTCCGAACGTGATCCACGCCGTCGATTGGGCCAACCGCCATGGACTGACCACCTTCGGCATGACCGGCTTCGACGGCGGCAAACTCCGCAAGATGCAAACGGCCGGCCTTCACGCCCCGATCGACGATATGGGCATGGCCGAATCAATCCATGCCTGCGTCCTCCATTGGGTTGTCGACGACCTGCACGCCCGGATCAACCGGGTAGGGCGTTACGCTACCGGATGATCTCGCCGGCACGAACGGCCAATTCCGGGAAGGCAAGCGGATGGATTTCCTCGTCGCCGCGATATTCGCGTGCGTCCCGATACCCCTCCGGTCCCGGCTCGCAGAAGACGACCACGTAGTTGTCCACCAGGTTGACAACCCAGTAGTCGGCGATTCCCGCCTCGGCGTAAAGTTGCGCCTTTTCGCGGGTATCGTAGGTCCATGTCGCGTCAGCCACCTCAATGAGGAGCAACACGTCGGCCGCGACCGGAGCGGCGCCATAGTCGCCGGGCGCCAGCCAAAGGACATCGGGCTCGGGGCGGCTCTCTTGCTCGGCCAACACGATCGGCCCCTGAATGCGAACATGCGCCCGCTCGGCAGGCAGTGCCTGGACACTGAAACGGGTAAGCCGATCCACGGCCGCCGCATGACGATCGCCAATCGGTGACATTTCGACAATCTCCCCGCGGAACAGCTCGATGCGGCGACTGCCACAATCACCGAAGACGCCGGCGGCAATCATCTTGTCGTACTGCGCGATTGTGAAGTGGGCTGCAATGCTCATCGACTCGCCTGACGCCTGGAAAACCCCACTGACGGGCGGGAAAGCCTCCCCGTCGCTCGGGAAAACAACGGGAGCGCCTCGACATGAGCGCCGCTGCCGCGCCCGCCTCCATTATAGCAAGCCGCCCCCCTCATGTCACGGCTGTCGCGATCTCTACCTCGCGTGGACGGGCCTCCGTTGCGGCAGCTTACGGCGTACGACTTTGCCGTTGGCGCTCAATACCTGCCGCGCCTTCGTCAGGTTGTTCACCCGAATGACGGCCATGACACTGCCCTTCACCTTGCCGCCGGTATCGAAAGAGCAGTAGGCGTAATCGATGTTCAGGTGCTCGGAGGCGAGGCGTTCGCAAATCTTCCGGAATCCCCCCGGCTGGTTCGGCACCTCGACCAGCAACACGTCGGCTTTCTCGAATTGAATATCGGCTTTGCGCAGCACCTCGGCGGCCGCCTTGGCGTCATCGGGTACGAATCGCACCTTGCCGCGTTCTCCGGAATCCATGACCGAAAGCGCTCGAAAACCGATCTTCTCCTTGTTGAGCGCACTGAGCATGTTTGCGAGGTGCCCAGGCTTGTTGATCAACGAGACTGACAGTTGCTTGGTCGTTTCCATGATGCAACTCCTTTTCTTTGACAGAACGTCAGAAGGAACCCCATCCACGCCCGGCGGGATGGTCGAGCCGATCCGAGATCGGCCCCTAATAGGATCATAGCAGAGGCGTCGCTCCGGTCAAATCCGATAGTGCATTAGCTGGGTACTCCCCCTCCGCAGATATTACCCATTCCCCTCATGCCTCTGAAATTGTCGCGATGAATGCCCCAAAATGAGTAATCGTCCGCATGGCGAACGCAATCGAGGCTCACCCGGAAGCCGATTCGCCGTCAATGGCCCATGCCGCGGGAACTTCCGACCGCTGCGTTGCGTCGGAGTAGGTGGATTCACGTGCTCAAGTTCCTAACAGATTCCGCCAGGAGGCCCAAATCATGTTCCGCCGTACGGTTGTCCTCGGATTGCTGATTCTGCTGTTACCGCCGGCTTGGGCGTCGGCCCAGGGGCTGCTGATCGTGGTCGATCCCGACCAAGTGGTGCGACTCCCGCGGCCGATCATCATCTACCCGCCGTATCCTCCGTACCCGCGACCGGTCCCTCCGCCCCGGCCCGCGCCGGCGCAGTACAAAATTGCCGAGTTGCAGGTGGACGTCCGCCTGACCGACCAGGTAGCGCAGGCGCAGGTGAGTCAGACATTCGAGAACACGGGCAGCCGGGCGTTGGAGGTGTCATTCGTCTTCCCACTGCCTCACGACGGAGCGATTGAAGAAATGACGCTCATGGTCGACGGCAAGGAATACCCGGCCAAGCTGCTCGACGCGAAAGAAGCGCGGCGCATGTACGAGGAGATCGTGCGAAAGAACCAGGATCCCGCGCTCTTGGAGTGGATGGGCACGGGCCTGTTCAAGACGAGCGTCTTTCCGGTTCCACCCGGGGCCAAGCGCACCGTCTCGCTGCGTTACTCACAGTTGTGCCGCAAGCAGCACGGGCTGACCGACTTCCTCTTCCCGCTCTCGACGGCCAAGTACACCTCGGAGGCCGTTGGCGACGTGAGCATTCGCGTGACCATCGAAAGCGCCGAGGACATCAAGAACGTCTACAGTCCCACGCACGAGGTGAAGATCAAGCGGCCGGACGACCGGCACGCCACGATAACGTACAGTGCGACCAAGACGGTGCCCTCGACCGACTTTCGCCTGTTCTACGACACGGGCGCCGGCCCACTCAGCGCCAAGGTGGTCAGCTACCGCCCGGAAAAAGACGAAGACGGCTACTTCCTGTTGCTGGCCAGCCCGAAGATCAAGGCGAAGGACAAGAAGCCGATCGAGAAGACGGTCATGTTCGTGGTCGACCGATCGGGCAGCATGAGCGGCAAGAAGATCGAGCAGGCACGCGCGGCGGCTCGGTTCGTGCTGAACAACCTGCGTGAAGGCGACTTGTTCAACATTGTTGCATACGACAGCCGGATCGAGGTGTTTCGCCCGGAACTGGAGCGATTCAGCGACGAGACTCGCAAGGCGGCCCTCGGTTTCATTGAAGGCATTCATGCCGGCGGGGCCACGAACATCGACGGGGCGCTCGGCACGGCCCTGGCGCAGCTCCAGGATTCCAAGCGGCCGAACTACGTGCTGTTCCTAACCGACGGCCTGCCCACCACCGGCGAAACGAATGAAATGAAGATCGTCGAAAACGCCACGAAAGAAAACAAGGTTCGCGCCAGGGTCTTTTCGTTCGGCGTGGGTTACGACGTGAACAGCCGGCTGCTGGAGAAGCTCTCCCGCGAGCATTTCGGCCAGACCGACTACGTGCGACCCGACGAGGATATCGAGTCCTCGGTCAGTCGGCTGTACAACCGGATCGAGTCGCCCGTGATGACCGACGTGCAGCTTGCCTTCGAGTTCGACGAGGCCGAGACCGCGGCGGGCGCCCCGGTCAGCCGCCTCTATCCGTCCGGCTCGTTCGACCTGTTCGCCGGCGAGCAGCTTGTGGTGGTCGGCCGGTACCGGAAGTCGGGCGCGGCCCGCGTGGTGGTTAAAGGCTCGGTGGCCGGCAAGACGCGGAAGGTCGAGTTCCCCGCCGAGTTCACCAAACACAGTAAGGACGAGACGCACGCGTTCATCGAGAAGCTATGGGCCATCCGCCGCGTGGGCGAGATGCTTGACGAACTGGACCTCAAGGGCAAGAACGACGAGTTGATCGAGGAACTCGTAACGCTCTCGACTCGGCACGGCATCCTGACGCCGTACACCTCGTTCATGGCCGACGAGAACACCGATCTTCGCGACGTGGCCGCCAACGTTCGGCGGACGGATAATCGGCTTGGGGCCCTTTCACAAACGTCCGGGCGCGAGGGCGTCATGCAGCGGTCCATGCGGGGGAGCCTCCAGCGAGCCAAGGTAGCCGATGCCACCTTCGCGCCGGCCGCCGAGGCCGCCGAAGCGTTCGGCGCCAGGCGGGCGTCCGGTGGACCGCCCATGCAGTCGGGCCGCGGACTCGGCGGTGGAATGCCGGCCAGCGCCGCGCCCATGGCCGACGTGGCCAAGTCTGCCGAGGAACTCAAGGGGGCCGGTCAGGCCGTTCGCCAGATTGCCAACCGAACCTTCTACCGCCGCGGCAAGCAGTGGGTCGATTCCCGGGTCACCGAGGCCCAGGAGCAGAACGCCCGCCGCGTCAAGCAGTTCAGTGACGAGTACTTCGCCCTGGCCCGAGACCATGGCAAGACCATCGCCCAGTACCTCGTTTTCGACGAGCCCGTACTGCTAAACCTCGGCGATGAGGCGTACCTGATCGAACCGTAGCTGGCGGCGACATTCAAACCGTCACGAGCCTCCCTTGGGGGCAAAGCTTGCTTTGTGATTAGCGAAGCACTTTCTCCAGGCGGCCCCAGGGATCCCCCCGAGCCCACCCATGCAGCCAAGCTACTAAGCAACCTTTACCCCAAGGATATTCAGGGGCTCTTTGGCCGTGCGGAGTTGGCCGAGGGAATCTTGGCGTTTCATGGCTGATCGCGCATTGTCGACGGCATTGCTGCGAGTAGCGCACGCAGCGCATGGTTCACCTGCTCGGGGCTTGTGAACACCTCGGATACGTCCTCATCCAGGGTCACAACAAGGTGAGCCTGGCCGACTTGCGAAGCGAACCGATTCGGCTTCGCCATGGAATAGTCGAACCGGTACTCGTCGCGAAGGTTGTCGGCTGTGCCACTCGGTTTACGGGTGGGTTCTTTGCTCATAATCGTTTCGTTCTCTTCTGGTTGCCTTCCGCGCGCTGATAATGCGTACCATACCTCCCTCGCGTTCCGTGAAGGAGACCAACAGTAGCCGTTGACGGCACGAGTGGCCGATAATGATCTCGCGTAGCTCATCCTGGGAATGCTTCTCATCGTCAAAAATCACGGCCAGCGGATCGCCCAGAACGGTACTCGCCTCCTCAAATGTGACGCCATGCTTTGCGAGGTTCGCCGCGGCTTTCTTGTTGTCCCACTCAACTTTCAGCGGCATGTGTTGGCCTCGAACGAGTCCATCGTCGCGAGGTGATCCCCGCAGCGTAATAGGGACATTCCCTCCTGCGAACGTCTACATCAGGTTATTGTGCGGCCCGACCAATCGGCTGTCAAGAGCGGGGTTATTGCAGTTGTTCCAGGTGTGCCCACCCCTTCGCCCGCTCCAGTTCCCGATTCCACTCTTCGCGGAGGCGGGTTATCTCGCCGCTCGGTCGGGCCGGGAAAGGTGTGGTCCACGGCCCAGTTGCCCACGATGTCGTTCCGGCCCAAGCGATTGGGAGCACAGGAAAATCTGAGGTCAGAGTGTTCGACGAGCCCGTACTGCTGAACCTCGGCGACGAGGCGTACCTGATCGAACCGTAGCCGTAGGCGGCATTCAAGACGTCATGGGTTGAGTGTAGGTCAGGCTTTCCAGCCTGACGCCTGACATCAGGCTGGAAATCGTCGCACGACTCTCCGAGTCGTGAAACTCCCAGACATGAACTCGACTCGGAGAGTCGAGCGACGATTTGCCCCGTGGCCCAGTTTTCTTCCTTGCCAACTTGCGTCCGACCTGCTAAACTCAGATACCTATACATGCGTATATGCTCCGTATCCAAGTCCGCCGACCGAGAATTGCCATGCCACGGGTTCCGGGGGACGGGAGGCCGGAGATGGGAGATGGGAACGGGCTCGCGCGGGGGGTGGCGGGTGGTGCAGGGCATGTGCCTGTAACTTAAACAGGAGGTGAGATAAATGATGAATGTGGAAAATGCGAAAGCTGCCACCCAAAAATTGGAAGCTGGAAGATGGGGAAAGGTGTCAGGTGTCAGGAACGGCCACGCCGCTAGGGGGTGAGGTAAATGATGAATGTGGAAAATGAGAAAGCTGCCACCCAAAAAATCGAGGCGCGGTTTGAGCAAGTACGCGGGCAGATCCTTGCCCATGCGACGTTTTTCGCCGCGCAAGGTTCCGTGGAGGTCACCTAGCGAACGTATCGCGGACGCCGGCTGGACCCCTGTTTTCGCGTCTCTTGCCGACAGCGAGGGGTTCATCATAACCCATGCGCCGGGGCACCCCAACAGACCTTGATCTACCTCGGACGCAACCACGAGCTGGCGGCGCGGGTCCGCGGGTTGCTGGACGAGCTGCGGCAGCACACCTGCCGCGAGCGGCGTTGCGCGGAACTGTGGCGGCAGGTCCGTCGCAGCCTGACCCGCGCCGCCCAGTACCTCGTCTTCGACGAGCCCGTACTGCTGAACCTCGGCGACGAGGCATACCTGATCGAACCTTGAAGCAACTCATAATAAGTCAAGCCCCGCTGATTCTGGAGAAAGCTCTTTCGCATCGCAAGTCCATTGAAAGGTCGGTTTACACTCTCCCAGAGCCTTGTGATCGGCGCCAAGCGTTTGACAAGCCCTACCTCTTTCTGCTATGCTACTCCTCGTGTGATCAGTCGGGTTGCTGGCGTCGACGAAGTGTGCCAGCCGAGCAAACGCAAGAATGACTCACCACGTAGACCGTGACGATTGCCGTGTTTTTCCGAAATCGTTTCTGTAATCTGCTCGACGAGGTCGCCAGCCGGGTTGCCTCGGACGACGTGAAGCAGTGCATTCAACCAATGCGATAGGCATTCGACTTCCACGAAATGCTCGTGTTGGAACTGTCCGGCTCATAGGTAAGGCGACCGGCAGATTGAAATATACCCAGTGTAGAACAATTGTCCCAATTGTTTGGGAACAGTTGGGACAACTGTTCTACATTCGGCAGGTAAGCTCGAACCTGCCGATCGCCTGGCGAGTGGGATGCCATGCCTCTGTAGCAATAGCAGGAATTCGATTCCCGACGCCCCTGTTCGTTGGTATAATGGCACGACTGGCCCCGTCGATTCCCGAGCGTTCGCCCCATGAAGAAGTTCCTCGCCGTCGTCCTGATTCTTGCGGCGGTGGGCGGTCTGCTTGCCGCGGGCGGCATGAAACTGGCGGCCGTTTGGCACGCGCGGTATCAGCCCAAGTTCACCGAGACGGGCGTCGTGCGCGGCGATATCGTGGCCGTGGTCAATTCCACCGGCACGATCCAGCCGGTCCTTCGCGTGTCGATCGGCACGTTCGTCTCCGGGCCCATCAGCGAGCTGTCGGCCGACTTCAACGACCGGGTGAAGAAGGGGCAACGCCTGGCGCGTATCGACCCGCGGATCTACAACGCGGCGGTCGCGCGCGACGAAGCCGTTCTGGCTACCGCCAATGCCGAGATGGCGAGGGTCGTCGCGCTCAGGCAGCAGGCTATCAATGACGAGAAACGAGCCGAACAACTCCGTGAGATCAATCCCGAATACTTGGCCGATTCCGTCATGGACCAATATCGCTTCCAGCGGCAGTCTTTCGACGCGCAGCTCCATGTAGCCGAAGCGTCGATCAAGCAGTCGGAGGCGATGCTCGAAACTTCGCAGGCAAACCTCGGCTATACCGAAATCCGCTCGCCCGTCGATGGGATTGTCATCGACCGGAAGATCGACGAAGGCCAGACGCTAGCCGCCCAGTTCTCAACGCCGGAACTGTTCGTCGTCGCGCCCGACATGGACAAGGAGATGAACATCTACGCCTCGGTGGACGAGGCCGACATTGGGCTGATCCGCGAGGCCCAGCAACGGCAAGCCGCCGTCGAGTTCACCGTCGACTCGTATCCCAAGGACCTTTTTGAAGGCCGCATCGACCAGATTCGCCTGAACCCCTCGACCACGGAAAACGTCGTCACCTATCCGGTCGTCGTCAAGGCGGCCAATCTCGAGATGAAGCTGCTGCCCGGCATGACCGCCAGCCTCTCCTTCCAAGTGGGCCGGCGGAAGGACGTGCTGAAGATTCCCAACGCCGCGTTGCGGTTCTATCCCAACCCCGAGCACGTCCATCCCGACGACCGCCAGATTCTTGAAGGCGCCGTGTCGGCCGATCTCGACGAGGACGACGCTCAGACCTCGCGCGACAATCGATCGGCCTCCGAAAAGGCCGAAGATGGGCGCCGGCAATCCCGCCGCCACGTCTGGGTTGTCGAAGATGACCTGCTCCGCGCCGTCCCCGTGACAACCGGACTAAGCGACTACCAGTACACCGAGCTGGTCGAAGGCGAGTTGAAAGAAGGCCAGAAGCTGGTCACCCGCGTGGAAGCCCCGTAGCCCAATGCACCTGCTAACGACAATCCGAATCGCCTTGCGAGCCTTGCACAAGAACAAGATGCGCGCCGGGCTGACGATCCTCGGCGTTGTGATTGGCATTGCCGCCGTGACGGCCATGGTCTCGATCGGCCAGAGCGCCAGCAAGCTGGTCCAGGGGCAGTTCGAGTCGCTTGGCACCAATGTCATCGTGGTGTTTTCTGGCAGCCAGCGGCACGGACCGGTCCGTCACGGCCAGGGGACAGCGCCTTCGCTGACCGCCGGCGACAGCGAGGCCCTCGGCAAGGAGTGCCCGGCCGTGCTCGCCTCATCACCCATCGTGGGGGCTGGTGGCCAGGTCATCTACGGTAATACGAACTGGCGGCCACGCGAGATGGTCGGCGTCGGCGCCGACTACCTGACGGTCCGTAACTGGTCACTCAGGCACGGCGGCTTCTTTACCCAGCGCGACATCGCCTCGGCGGCCAAGGTCTGTGTGATCGGTCACACGCTCGTAGCGAAACTGTTCCAAACGACTAATCCGCTCAACGAAACCATCCGGATTGCGAACATCCCGTTTCGCATCATCGGAATCCTGGAGCCCAAGGGCGCCAACCTCGTGGGCGACGATCAGGACAACGTCATCATGATGCCCCACACGACGGTCGCCAAACGGTTGCGCCGCCGGTCGTTCGAAACCGTCGACGTCATTCTCGTCTCAGCCCGATCGGTGGACCAGATGGCCGAGGCCGAGAGCCAGGTTCAGCAACTGCTGCTCGAACGCCATCGAATCGGCGCCGGCGAACCGTCTGATTTCGAGGTGAAGAATACGACAGAAATCGCCAACGTACTGGGTATCATTACGGGGACGATGACCCTGTTGCTTTCGTCAATTGCAGGCATTTCCCTAGTCGTCGGCGGAGTGGGCATCATGAACATCATGCTCGTTTCGGTCACCGAACGCACGCGAGAAATCGGCATCCGCATGGCCGTCGGCGCCCGAGGCGGCGACATCCTGCGACAGTTCCTCATCGAGTCGGTATTGCTGGCGATGATTGGGGGGCTCATCGGCTTGGCCCTGGGCGTGGGCGCGTCCATGGCTATCACCGCCGTGATCAATAGCCTGATGAAGACCGTCCAGTGGCCCACGGTCGTCTCGATTCCAGCCGCCGTGCTGGCCATTGTCTTCTCGGGCGCCGTGGGAATCGCCTTCGGATTCTACCCGGCCTGGCGCGCGTCGAAGCTCGATCCGATCGAGGCATTGCGATATGAATAATCTCCCGACTTACTGTTGACTCCAATGCCGCTCATTGCGATTGACGATGTCTGGAAGATCTACGACCTGGGTGAGGTTACGGTCGAGGCGTTGCGCGGCGTATCGCTCAGCATCGAGCCGGGCGAATACGTCGCCCTGATGGGTCCGTCCGGCTCCGGAAAATCGACTCTGATGAACACGCTCGGCTGCCTCGACCGGCCGACCCGCGGAAGTTACCTGCTCGGCGACGAGGAAGTGGCCAGCATGTCGCGCAACGGCCGCGCTCGATTGCGGAATCGAAAGATCGGCTTCGTCTTCCAGAGTTTCAACCTTCTGGCAAGGACCAGCGCCGTCGAGAATGTCGAATTACCTCTGCTGTACTCGCCCGGCGTCTCGGCCGGCCAGCGGCGTCGCCGCGCTATCGAGTCGCTTGAGCAGGTTGGGTTGGGCGACCGGATCAACCATCATCCAGGCCAGCTCTCCGGCGGGCAGCAACAGCGGGTGGCCATCGCCCGGGCACTGGTCAATCGCCCGGCCATCCTCATGGCGGACGAGCCGACCGGGAATCTCGACTCGAAGACCAGCGGCGAGGTGATTCAACTCCTCCGCTCACTGAACGAAGAGGCAGGCATCACCATCATCCTGGTCACACACGACCAGGAGATCGGACGTCACGCCAAACGCACCCTGGTCCTACGCGACGGGCAGATCATCAAGGATACGACCGACTTCGCCACGGTCCTCCGCGCCCTGCACGGAGGCAGCCTCGCCGCCCCCATGCACTTTTCCCAGAACGGAACCAACTCGCCAGGCTAGGACGCATCTCTGGAGACACTTGGTTTATTCGACTCTCCGTGGATGAGCGAGCCTCCCACGGAGGTCGACGTCGCGTCCCCCAATGCCCATTTTCTGGTTGGTTCGTCGCCGCCTCTGGCGGCGACGAACCAACCAGAAAATGGATGAAATGATTACGTTTGGATTGGGCGTGGCCATTGGTCCTGGGATGATGATCCCAGGCTACGGTGCGAATCGCCTTCGGCGAAAAGACAAAAGAGGGCATGGAAACGGGTGCCTGCGGTGTAGCACCGAATGTGAAGCTCCCACGGGCAAGCCGTGGGCATCTCCAGCCCAGATTATTCATGATAGGTAGGGTGGGTCAAACAAGCCGCTTCTTTGGTGG
>CAZASB010000035.1:0-25002 GCA_964487655.1 uncultured Planctomycetaceae bacterium | reverse complement strand
GGCCAACTCGGCTTGGAACCGCGCGTTGACGGCGATCCGCTCCACGGCGCGCGGCGCACGCTGGACCGGGACGCTCAACTGTTCGCGCAGCCGCCGCATGTGGTTCTTCAGGAGCAGATAGACCCGATCGGCCTCGTCCATCTGCTTCACCTCGCGGCCTTCCACGACATCGTTGCCCAGGAGCATGGACAGTTCCTTCCACACCATCCGTGGATGACCTGTCAGTTGGCCACCGTCGACGTCGGAAAACGCCCGGCCGAACCGGTCGAAGGCGGCCGTAATCCTTCCGAAGTCCGCCGTCTCGACCGCCTCGGCCACCTCTTCATAAGCCGTGAAAAGGTTGCGGACATCCTGCTGGAAGCCAGCCGGCAGTGCCGTCTTGTGGCCTGCATGCTCCTCGGGGCCTGCCTTCTTGGCGCCACCACCGCCATGGTCGTGACCGCTACCACTACCGCCTCCCTCGGGGGTCATCATGCTGGGCTTGGCCTGGATTTGGATTTCCGAATCGATCTTGAAGTTACCCTGTCGGACAACCAATTCGCCTTCTTCCAAGCCGTGCCGCACCAGATAGAAGTTGCCCGCCCGCAGTCCCAGCACGATCTCGCGCCCCTCGAAAGTGGGCTGGCCCCGCGGGGCAAACTCCTCGCGGACTTCATTCATGACGGCTTCCACTTGTCCGAAGACCCGTTGCGCTTCGGCGACCGTCCCCGCCCGCTGGCCCTGCAAGGCAAGCGAGCCGAGTCGGTCGGCAAAGCCGCTCCAGAGGCGTCTGGCGTATTGCGTGCCCGGCTGGTCATAGGGGCGGTCGAGCATGCGGCCATACTTGGCAAAGGCCCCGCGAGTCTCGTCGAGTTTGCCACCCTCGACGACGGCCGAGAGCGTCTGAAATGCCGGCTCAGCGGTCGAGTGGATCGCCGGCAATTCCACGTATACCACCGCGCGGGTTCCGGTCGGGAGCACGGCCAAGTACGGAATCACCAACGGCGGCTGCTTCTCGTCCGCTTCCGGAGTAACATACCCCAACGATTCGGCCCGCACCAGCGGCATTCCGCAGATGTCGCATTTACCGGGCTCGTCCTTGACGATCTCCGGATGCATCGGGCTGATCCATTTGCCGGCCAGCGACGGGTCCATCACACGACCTCCTGCGGCTACCTTAGGGCGGACCGTCGCGCGGACGAACATCTCCGGTTTCAGCTTGCCATCGACGTTGGGCACGTTGACCCGCACCTTGACCGTGCGCGTCTTGTCGTTGAGCACCGGTTGAATGAACGCAATCCGACCGAAAAATTCTTCGCCCGGATAGGCTTCCGTGGTGATCGTCACGTCCTGCCCGTACCGAATCCAAGGCAGGTGGGACTCGTACGCGTCGAGATGGACCCACACCAGACTCAGGTCGGCGATCGTGTAGATGCGGTCACCGAGTGTCACTCGCTCCCCTTCCTGTTTGAGCTTCTCGATGACGATCCCGCCGACGGGCGAATAGATGGTCAAATGTGTCGAAGGCTTGTCCTGTTGCTCGATCTGCTTGATTTGTTCGTCAGTGACTCCCAACAGCCGCAGCTTCTCCCGCACGGTCTCCAACAGACTTCTGCCGCCGACATCACGGGACGTTCCCCGCTCACGATCGACACGATGCATCTGGATCAATTCCTGTTGGGCCGAGAAAAGCTCCTCGCTGTAGATGTAGGCCATGTGATCGCCTTTCTTCACTTCAATCCCTGTGTAGTCGACGTAAAGACGGTCCAGACGCCCCGAGACCCATGCGGTGATGTAGCCCAGTTTCGTCTCGTCGTAATCCACCTTGCCAACCATCCGAATGGCGTGCGAGACGTAGCGGCGCTCGACCGGTGCGGTCTCGATATTCATCATCGCCCGGGCTTCGGGGCTGATCGCAAGCGTTCGCATTCCACCCGACGATTTGGCGACCGGAATCAGATCCATTCCGCAAATGGGACAGTCCCCCGGGTTGGGCTGCCGGATTTGAGGATGCATCGAGCAGGTCCACATCGATGGCCCCTCTGCTTGCGTCACTTCGACGGAACTCGCGCGGTGCATCTGCTCTGCCGTGCCGCCACCGCCCATCCAGGACGCCAAGGCAAAGCCGAGGCCCGCCAGCACAATCGCCTGAAGAACAAAGAGTTTACCCCCGTGTCGGGCGAACAAGTTCTTCGCCCACGGCGAATTGAACGGACGCCTCATGGTATTCCTCTCTCGGTTGTGCGGCGGACGGTTTCTGTTCCCAAATTTACGTCATGCATGTTATGGACGCTCGTCGCCACGGCATTTTGCCTATCAATTATCGGGGCTTTCTTGTGCCCAGGCAACCCCTCATCGGAAGGGCACCCTTCCGTTGAAGCGAATGCGAGATCGGTCGGCTTGGTCCCATGGGCGTTGTGGACACTCGCGGAAAGACGGCCAACTCTTCCCCACGGCATGAGCAAGTCTGCGTATGGTGGGCTACTGAAGATCGTACCTCTACTGAGTTCCGCTGTGTGGCTGAGCGTGGTTGCCGATTGCGGGGTGGCCGCCTGCTCCGTCTGCCTTGCGGTGGCCTTGATGTCCTGCCGGATGGTTGAGGACAAGAGAAAGAAAATGTGAAAGCGGCATCAAGCCGCCGCACTCCAAGGGGGGGTGCCACCACTTTGCGCGGCGGCTCGACTGGCGTATACTGGAGCCTGGGGCAGGTCGTTTCAAGCGGCCCCTTCATCACGTCGTAGATTCTCGTTGGATCGTCCTTGGGCTCCGGGGAGGCCGGCTGTTGAATAGTGCAAACCGACTTGGCCAATGGCTGCTCGTGGCGGCTGCCTTGGGGGTAGTTCCGGTGGTTGCGTCGGCGCAGGTTGGGCCCGCGCCGGTCGGCACGCGGTTCCAACTCGATGTCGAGGTGCAGGTACCGCGCGTCGTGGGCGAATTGCGGGGGCAACTTGAGCGGGTCGATGTCCTGATGGCAGACGAACAATGGGTCGAGGCAATCGACACGCTCCTTGGCGCCCTGGCCGTCAACGACGACCGTCTGATGCCGATCACCGAACACCGGTTCGTCGGATTGCGGGAATATGGACGGCTGAAGCTGGCTCATTTGCCGCCCGAGGCGCTCGAACTCTATCGGACCCGCATGGACCCACTTGCCCGCCGCTGGTTCGAGGAGGGGCAGGCGAAGCGAAGCCGCCAACTCCTGCAAAACGTAGTGAAAAGCGCATTCGCCAGTTCCTGGGGCGACAAGGCGCTTTTCCTACTGGGCGACATGGCGCTGGAGCAGGGGGACTTCGCCGCGGCTCGATCCTATTGGGAACCCATTCTGCCGGTGGAACCGCCGCTCGAGGCAGCGCCAACGTGGCTCAGCTTCCCCGACAGCCAACTGGACCTTGCGGCGGTCCGGGCGAGGCTCGTCCTGACGTCGATCGTGGAGGGTCTGCCCGAGCGAGCGAAGGAGGAACTCGGGCAATTTCGCCGCCTCCACCCGGAATCGCGGGGCTGGCTGGGCGGGCGCGAAGTCGATTTTGCCTCGGAACTCTCGGCACTACTGGCCGCCAGCCGCGAGTGGCCGCCGGAACGTCAGGCCCCCTTCTGGCCTACCTTCGCCGGCTCGACAGCCCGCAATACGACGGCGCCGAAGTCGCCCGACGTTGCCGCCGTTACATGGCGATTCCCCCTGCCCGAGGCCGGCCAGCGAGCCGCAACGGCGTTGGCCTACCACCCGGTCTGGACGGACGGGCGACTCTTTGTCGGCAGTCATCGGGAGATTTTTGGTTTCCAGTTGGCTGATGGAACACCTGCCTGGCAAGACGCCGCACGAGCCGTCTTTCGGGAACAACTTGAAGGAATTACCGATCCCGGGCCTATTCCAACCGATACGTTGGGTAGTCCCCAGTTCACGCTCACCGTACACAACAACCGTCTTTACGGCCGCATGGGCAGCAGTGTCACCGCTGAACCGCTGGAACGCGATGCCTCGCTCAGGGCAGGCTATCTCGTGTGCCTCGATCTTCGAGCGGAAGGGCGACTGCTCTGGCAGATCACCCCCGACGACGGCTGGGCATTCGAGGGCCCGCCGGTAAGCGATGGAGCGAACGTCTACGTCGGCATGCGACGCAGCGACGTGCGTCCGCAAGCTCACCTTGCCTCGTTCGACGCCGAAACGGGCCGCCGTCGCTGGCAGCGGTTCCTTTGTGCCGCGGACACGCCTGCCCGCGGTCTGATGTCGCAGGCGTCGCACAATCTGGTCACACTGGTTGACGATACGCTGTATTACAATACGAACCTTGGCGCGGTGGCCGCGGTTTCGGCCGACGACGGGCGAGTGCGATGGCTCAGCCTATATCCGCGCGCCCACTCCGGCGACTCCCTGAGCCTCGCCCCGTACTGGCGGCGCGAGGTGAATCCATGCGTCTACCACCACGGCACGCTGCTGGTGGCTCCGTCCGACAGCCCGCGCGTGTTCGCAATGGACGTCGCGACCGGACAGATGCTCTGGCAAAGCGGCTCGGAAACCGAAGAGATTCTGCACCTGTTGGGCACAACGGACCGCCACCTGATTGCCTGCGGCGATCGGCTCTATTGGATTATGATCGATGGACCAAAGGGGGGCCGCATTGAACACGTTTGGCCGGATGGCCCCGATCGGCCCGGCTTCGGCCGCGGCGTACTGGCCGGAACGTACGTGTTTTGGCCCACGCGTGACACAGTCCACGTGTTCGACCAGCATACGGCCAAGCCGGTGCGCGCCTTCGACCTGACATCTCACGGCGCTGCCGGAGGAAATCTGCTGGTTGCCGGCGATACCCTACTGATTGCCACCGGCGCCGAGTTGATCGCGCTGGGCGCGCATCGCGAGCCGAACGTCGATCTCACGGAGAACCCCATTGCAAGCCATTCCCGATGACCGGCGAACTCGATTCCCAACCGATTTTCAAACAGCCATTTCACACATATTAGCCTCATGCCATGCCTGACGATCACGACATCCAAGCCGTCGAACAGTTGCGAGAGGCCTACCGGCTTATCACGGAACAACTTGGCCGCGTCATCGTGGGTCAGAAGCAGGTGATTGAAGAGCTTCTGATCGCCATGTTCGCTCGCGGGCACTGCCTACTGGTGGGCGTGCCGGGCCTGGCCAAGACGCTCCTGATTCGCTCGCTGGCCAATACACTCGACCTGACCTTCCGTCGGATCCAGTTTACGCCGGATCTGATGCCGTCGGACATTACGGGCACGGAGGTGATCCAGGAGGATCGAGAGACGGGCGTTCGGTCGCTGCGGTTCATCAAGGGTCCCGTCTTCGGCAACATCGTCCTGGCCGACGAGATCAACCGGACGCCGCCGAAGACCCAGGCGGCGCTCTTGGAGGCCATGCAGGAGCACCAGATCACCGTGGGTGGCCAAGAGCATCGGCTGGAGGCACCCTTTTTCGTACTAGCCACGCAGAACCCGATTGAGCAGGAGGGCACCTACCCACTTCCCGAGGCGCAGCTCGACCGTTTCATGTTCAACACCTTCATTGACTACCCGGATCACGACGAGGAGTTCGAGATCGTCCGACGAACCACGGCGGACATCGAACCGCGCACAACGCCAACACTTGCCGGCCCGCGCATCGTTGAGTTGCAACGGATCGTGCGACGCGTGCCAGTGGCGGATCACGTGGTCCGCTACGCACTGCGGTTGGTCCGCGGCAGTCGTCCGGACAAGCTGGACGCCCCCGAACTGGTGCGTCAGTACGTCAGTTGGGGCGCCGGGCCGCGAGCCAGCCAGTACCTGGTGCTGGGCGCGAAGGCCCGGGCCGTGCTAGACGGGCGGTTCCACGCCGAGACGGACGACGTGCGGGCCGTCGCCGCGCCCGTGTTGCGCCACCGTATCATGACCAATTTCAACGCCGAGGCCGAGGGAATCAAGCCGGATGATATCGTCCAGCAACTGATCAAACTGGCCGGGCAACAGCAGGATGAGGCCGCCGCCGGTGGAAGGCTCCCGAAACTATTTAGATCCGAAGGTCCTCAGCCGGCTTAACGGCCTGGCATTGCGGGCTCGGCTGGTGGTGGAAGGCTATGTTTCCGGCGTCCACCGCAGTCCCTTCCACGGCTTCTCCGTTGAGTTCGCCGAGCACCGCGAGTATGCGCCCGGCGACGACCTTCGCTATCTCGACTGGAAGGTGTACGGCCGCACGGACAAATACTACCTGAAGCAATTCGAAGAGGAAACGAACCTATCATGCCACCTGCTCGTGGACACCAGCCAAAGCATGACCTACCAGAGTCCAGCGGCCCCCATGTCGAAGCTGGACTACGCCTGCTGTGCGGCGGCCTCATTGGCCTATCTGATTTTGCACCAGCAGGACAGCGTGGGGCTGGTGACGATGGACCGCGAGATCCGCGCCCTGATCCGGCCTAGCGCGAATCCCTCGCACATGGAGCAGCTCATTACTGCGATGGAGAACGCCGTTTCGGAGAAGAAGACGTCGCTGGGGCCCATCTTCCATGAGTTGGCCGGGCGCTTTGACAAGCGAGGTATTGTCATCGTGCTGAGCGACCTGTTTGACGACGTGGAATCGCTGGTCAAGGGACTGAAACACTTGCGACACCGGCGTCATGAGGTCGTGCTCTTGCACGTACTAGATCCGGCGGAACTCGAGTTCCCCTTCGACGAGACCACGCTGTTCCGCGGGCTGGAGCAGCCGCGCGAGGTGGTTGTCGAACCTCGAGCGGTGCGTCGTGCCTACCTTGAGGTTTTTGACGCTTACATACGGCGACTGAAGCACGCATGCCGCATGCACCGCATGGATTACGTGCAGCTTCGAACGGATCAATCGCTTGCGGTGGCGTTGTCGAGTTACCTGGCATCGCGAGGGCGCACCTGAGCACATGCCCATGCACGCCTTACGCCTGATGATTGTCGCCTTCGGATTCCTCAACTTGCCCTTGCTGGGTTGGCTGGCGGCGGCGGCGATTCCCATTGCCATCCACCTGTGGGCGCGACAGCGGCACCGCGAGGTCTCGTTCGCTGCCATGGAATACCTTCTTGCAGCTATGAAGCGGCAGTCGCATCGCATGCGGATGGAGCAGTGGCTGCTGATGGCCATCCGTACCCTGCTCGTGGCGCTGGTGGTGCTGGCGGTTGCCGAACCTTATCTGGAACGGCCACTTCTAAGTCTGGCGTCGAGCGGTCGAACGCATCGCGTGCTCGTACTGGACGGTTCCTTTTCGATGGCCTACCAGCCAACGGATCAGACTCGGTTCGCCCGGGCCAAGGAAATTGCTCGCGAAATCGTCGAAAGCGCGCCGGCGGGCGATGGCTTCACGCTCCTGCTCATGACGTCGCCGCCGCAAGTCGTGGTGGGCGTCCCCGCGATGGCGGCTGACGAGATGGTGGCCGAGATCGAGGGCCTGATCCAGCCGCATACGACGGGCGACGCCGCGACAATCGTTCCGCGCATTCGCGGCGTCCTTGAAGCAGCGCAGCGAGAAAGCCCCCGGCTTGTCCATCACGAAGTCTACTTTCTGACCGACCTTCAGCGCGCCGCATGGGCGCCCCGGGGACCGAAGGCGGCCCTGGCGGAGTTTCACAATCAGATCGCCAAACTGGCCGATGCGGCAACGCTTGTCGTCATTGACGTTGGTCAGCCATCCGCGGACAACTTGGCCGTAACCGCCCTGCGACTGCTCACGGTGCCCGCCATTGCAGGACGTACGTGCCAGTTCGAGGCCACGGTGAAGAGTTTCGCAGGCCAATCCATCTCGCGTCAGTCGGTCGAATTGTTCGTCGATGGTCGTCGGGTAGCACAGCGGTCGGTCGACGTGCCTCCCGGCGGCGAGGCGAGCGTCCTGTTCGAACACCGCTTCGACTTGCCCGGCGATCATGCGTTCGAGATACGCGCCGAGGGCGACGCATTGCCGCTGGACAACCGGCGCTACCTAGCCGTGCCGGTACGACGAGGCATGAGTGTCCTGTGTATTGAAGGTTGCCCGTCAGGCAAGCCGTTTGGCGGCGCGTGCGACTATCTGGCCGTCGCCCTAGCGCCTGGGGGCGAGTCAAATCTGGCGCCTTCGATCGAAGTGGAAGTAGTCCCAGAAAGCGCCGTACTGGAACGCGACCTCTCTCGCTACGACTGCGTGGCGTTATGCAACGTGGCCCAGTTCACCTCGGGAGAGGCCGACGTGCTTAGCGCCTACCTGCAAGCCGGCGGCGGCCTCGTATTCTTCCTGGGCGATCAGGTGAAGGCGGACCGCTACAATCGCGAGTTGGGCCCGGGGGCCAAGACGGAGAATCGCCTACTGCCGGCCGAACTGGGCGCCGTGGTCGAAACGCCGAAAGGGCGTCTCGATCCACTTGAATATGGCCACCCCATGGTGCGTGCGTTTCGTGGCGCGGAGAACGCCGGCCTCCTGACCACTCCGGTCAATAAGCACGTGCGCCTCGCCGTGCCGCCGGATACCCGGGCACGGGTCGCCCTCCGGCTGCCCGGCGGCGATCCGTTGATCGTTGAACAAGCCGTGCATCGGGGACGAGTTGTCCTGGTCGCGACTTCGGCCGACGCTTCGTGGACTGTCATGCCGCTGCTGCCCAGCTATGTGCCGCTTGTTCAGGAGATCGTCGCCTTCTGCCTGACCGACGGCACTGCCGACCGCAATACGACTGTGGGCAAGCCGCTGCGCGGCGTGATCCCGTCAGCCGGTGACCTGAACGCGATCGCCCTGCGCTCGCCAGACGGCCAGCGGCACGAGGTTCGTCTGACTGGCTCGGGCAATCAGCGCGAGTGGTCATTTCTCGGCACTTGGCAGAGCGGCGTCTACGCCGTCCGCGC
The DNA here is from genome assembly GCA_964487655.1 of uncultured Planctomycetaceae bacterium. Lineage (GTDB taxonomy): Bacteria > Planctomycetota > Planctomycetia > Pirellulales > Thermoguttaceae > PWXP01. Next base: position 16,202 of record CAZASB010000035.1, on the reverse strand, counting down.
AGCCGCGCCTGACGCGTCGGAGCAACTCTTCGCCGTCAATGTCGATACGGCCGAAAGCGATCTTGCACAACTCGGTCTCGATCGGCTGCGCGGCGAGGCATGGTCGGACATTCCCTTCGAATACAGGACCACATGGCAGGAGCCGGAACAACTGAAAGCGGTCGCGCTCGGCGGCCGCCGCGCCCGGCTGCATGTCCTGCTGCTCGCCGTCGCACTGATCCTTCTGCTTTCTGAAACCTTCCTCGCTTGGCGATTTGGATACCACACACAACCATGAACGGCACACTGCCCTATTGGCTCGAGCGATGGCTCGGTATCGACGCCGGCCCCGGCGAAGGCACCGCGTGGACGATCGACCTCGTCTGGCCATTACCGGCGTGGGCCACGATCCTGCTAACGGCGTTTGCCTTGCTCTACGTCATCGGCATCTACCTGCGGGAAAATCCGAAAACACCGCTCTGGAGACGCATGACGCTGGCCGCCGTGCGCCTTGCACTGGTGGGGATTCTCCTGCTGATGCTTGCCCAGGTGTCGCTCGCGTTGAAACGCACCGGACTACCCTACATCGCCGTGCTTCTCGATAATTCGGAAAGCATGACAATTGCCGACCGCGGCAACGAGAAACTGGCCGCTCGATTCCGCGATGGAATAGCTCGGCTCCGGACGACTAAACCCGAGCCCACCCGGTGGAACCTCGCCAGGGCTCTGCTGTTTGAGCAGAACAGTCGCCTTTTACGCGCGTTGCAGGCCGAATACAAGCTCAGGTTTTACTATCTGGCCGATACGCCCTCGGGCGCTCGCGTTGCCCCCGATTCGGACCCCGCGCCCCTTGCAAAAGAGTTGCTCGCCACGGAAGCCTCGGTGAAGTCAACGCGTTTAGGCGATGCGATTCAAACGATCCTGGACGACTTCCGGGGAACGGCCCCAGCGGCCATCGTGGCACTGACCGATGGGATCACGACGGAAGGCGCTGCGTTGGAGGAAGGCGCCGTATCCGCCGAGCGGCGAGGCGTACCGCTGTTTCTGGTGGCCGTCGGCGACGATATGCCCGTGCGCGATGTGAAACTGGTCGACTTGCTGGTCGACGACCTCGTGTTCGTCGGCGACATTCTCCATTTCGAGGCAAGACTGTCGGCAACCGGTCTGGCCGGCGAGATGGCAAACATTGTCTTGCGACAGGAAGGCGAGCCGGAGCCTCTCGCGCGGCAAACGGTTGCCTTGGAACCCGACGGCCACATGCAGACGGTGCGCGTCATCCACCGGCCGCAGTCCGTCGGCCAGTTCCGTTACACGCTGGAAGTCGAGCCGATCGAAGGCGAACTCCAGACCGAGAACAACCGCCAGCAACGCAGCGTGACCGTCAGTGACGAGAAGATTCGCGTACTGCTCGTGCAGGCGTATCCGAACTTCGAGTTTCGCTATCTCTGGAACATGCTCACCCGCGCGGAAACAAGCGTCGAGTTGCACGCCGTGCTGCAACAGGCCGATCCAGAACTACTGAAACACGATGCCGAGTTGGAGTCTGGCGAGCCGTTCTTGCGTCCCTTCCCGTTGCGGAAGGAAGATCTGTTCTCGTACGACGTGATCATCCTTGGCGACGTCCAGCCGGCCCTGATCAGCGAGTCCATGCTCGAAGGTATCGCGGAATTCGTCGACCGACCGGGGCAGGGCAGGGCGGTCGTATTCATCGCCGGGCCCCAGTTCATGCCGGCCGCCTATCGCGATACCCCGTTGGCCCGGCTATTCCCCTGTGACCCCGACTCGGTGCGAGTGCCCAGGCCCGACGAGCCTCTCGAACAGAGTTTCTCCATGCGTCCCACCGAGTTGGGACTGCTTAGTCCGCCCATGCAACTGGAACTCGATCCCGTCGAGAACGCGCGTACCTGGGACAACCTTCCGCCACTGTACTGGTTCGCCGAACTGGACGACTTGAAGCCGGGGGTGCGGGTGTTGGCGGTCCACCCCGCGGCAACTGACCGCCGAGGGCAGGCACTCCCCTTGGTGTGTATTCAGTACGTTGGCTCCGGCAAGGTGCTCATGCACGCGACCGATGAAACGTGGCGATGGCGATGGCGCGCCGGCGACATCCACTTCCAGCGCTACTGGGTCCAAATGCTTCGGTACCTGGCCCGGTCGAAACTGGCCGCCGACGACCGAGGCATGGTCCTCACGACCGACCGCCGAGAATATACCCGAGGCGAATCGATCCGATTACGAGCGCGTTTCCCAGACGAACGCCTCGCGCCTCCCGAAGATGACGGCGTCACCGTGGTCCTCGAACATGCAGGCCACCAGACCCAACGAGTGCGGCTGAATCGCAGCTCCGGGCGTCGTGGAATATTTGAGACCACGCTCAACCGGTTGGGCGTTGGGAACCACCATGCCTGGGTGGCTGCTCCATCCCTTCCAGGCGCGGCGCCGTCGCTCGACTTCTCCATCGTGGCGCCGCCCGGCGAATTCCAACAAACGCAAACGGACCTCGCCGCGCTACGGCAAGCTGCCCGCCTGACAGGCGGCAAGGCCTATTCGCTCGAACAGGCCGCGCGAATCCATCATGACCTTCCACCCGGTCGACAAGTACCCATCGAGCCGCTGCCACCCAGAGCGCTCTGGAACCAATGGCCCCTGCTGTTCGTCTTCCTCCTGCTACTCACCAGCGAGTGGACTCTACGCAAGCTAGAGAACATGGCATAACCGCGAACCGGCTTGCCTGACCAAGTCCACATAGTGCATACTACAGTCACCTTTCGATCCAACGCATTCCCGGTAGAACCTTCCATGCCATTTCACCCACTACTCCGCCGCTGGCTTGCCCATACCGCCCGACAGAAACTCCACGAGCGCATGGCCGATCAACAGCACCAAGCCGATGTGCCGCCGGAGACGTGTGACGTTGCTGTTGTATTCGCCCTGGGAATCGAAGCGGGCGGGTTCGTCGACCGGATCGATGAACGCATCGCGTTGCGCGGACGCGGATTCACCATCCGCCTCGGTATGTTCAACTCGCGACGCGTGGCGATTGTCATCAGCGGCGCCGGCGCGGAGAACGCAGCCCGGGCCACCGAGGCCGTGCTCGACGCGCATCGCCCCCAATGGATCGTCTCGGCCGGTTTCGCCGGGGGCCTCAAGCCGGACATTTCTCGCAACGACATCGTCATGGCCAGTGGCGTTGTCGATCCGACGAGTCGCGAACTGCAAATCGACCTTTCAGTCGATCCGGCCGAGTTGGAGAAACACCCAGGCGTGCATGTTGGGCGAGTCCTCACGGTCAACCGCCCCATCCGGACTCCGGAAGAAAAGACGGCGTTGGGTGAGCAGTACGATGCATTGGCCGTCGACATGGAGACCTTCGCCGTGGCGGAAGTCTGCCGCAAGCGGCAGGTGCGTTGTCTCGGGGCGCGCATTGTCTACGACTCGGTCGACGAGCGACTTCCCCGCGACATAGAGACCCTACTGGCCCAGCCTACGACCGCCACCCGCCTGGGCGCGGCGACCGCGGCCATCTTCCGCCGCCCGTCGAGCATCAAGGATATGTATCAGCTTCGCGAGAACGCGCTAATCGCCTCCGAACGGCTCGCCGCCTTCCTCGCCGGCGTTGTCGGGCAATTGAGCGTCATGCCCCGCGAGACGGCCTCCGATAGTTGAACGGCCGGAGACACGCATCCCAAACGGCAGGTGGTGTCATCATGTTCGATCGAAGTGTCTACTTCGCCAACGGCGACCTCCCGCCCGAAGATGCGAAGACGTTGGTGCTCGCCGACGAACCTCGATACCGATTGCCCGCTTCCCTGCAAGGACGCAACCGCTTACCGGCAATCATGGCTCGCCTCCCCATTTCGGAAGGCGCCATCTCGCTGCTCGGCGCCACGATTGGCCTACTGCTAGCCCGGATTATTCATCTACGTAGGGTGGGTCAAGTTCGCGTAGATCGTTGGTGGGTCCGCACAAGCCGCAACCGAGCTGATTTATGGCCGCCCGCCTGGGAAGACGCCGACAATAGCGACCGATGACCCACCAAAGAAGCGGCTTGTTTGACCCACCCTACCTATCATGAATAATCCGGGCTAGTGGTCCGCGGTCACGTTCCACCGCCTCGCGAAACAGAAGAAACTATACCAAACTTCATAAAAATACTCTGATCGCCTCCGAACGGCTTGCCGCTCGCGGCCCACAGCCACAATGTCACTCGGCACCCAGAGTCTTCAGTATCTTCTTTGCCAACGGTTCCTTGATTTCGGTGTGTCGCGGGAGTGCCTCCACAACTCCTGTCTTCGGATTGGTCCAGAGCGAATGCGAACTACCCTCGCGTTTCAGGTAGCAACCGGCCATTCTCAAGCTTACGTTCCAAGTCGCGTCGCTTCATCCAACCAGCACCGTATCCTGGATGGCGTCGACAGGCAATCCACGCAAGATGTCGGCTTTCCGATCTTCAAGAATCAATTCGATGGCTTGGCGCAGACTCTCCTTGGTTTCTTCGAGCGTCTCCCCCTGCCCATTGGCGCCGGGCACCTCCGGACAAATAGCCCAGTAGCCGCCTTCGGGCGCAGGTTCAATGATTGCCGTGAATTCCGCCTTCATAAAACATTCCATTTCGTGTCTTAGGTGCGATTGAAGGTTTCCAGACAGATGACGATCGTAGCAACGCCAGTCGCGACCGCTAGCATCGCGGAATCGGAGCGGATGTGTACTCCGCTAGGATGTCGGCCTTCCAGTTCTCAAAAAGCAATTCGATAGCCTGCCGTGGACTCCCCTTGGTTTCCTCGACCTCTCCATTGTGAAGCCCTGCCCGAACGGCGCCAAGAGCAGGGCAGGGCGACTCTCCAAGCAAGTCAAACCACGCCTCCGAGAGTCGTGGAATCACCGAACGACTCGAAGAGTCGCGCTGCGCTGCGGTGGGGGACTGGTATCAAGCGTCGGGCGGGACCATAATTGAGGCAATCGGGTCTTCTTGCCGGCCCGACGAAAGCACACATTCAGGAGGCTTGACCATGCAACGGATTGGACTTGCCGCAGTGGCGACATTGTGGCCCCTATTGGTCTCAGCAGCGGAAATGACGCCCTTTGTCATCCCCACGCATCCAAACCCGGAATCACAAATCGCCCTGAAGACGGAATCGGTACCGGTCGATGCCCAACGGCTGGTCGTCCGCGATGACCATTTCGCCCTGGGCGACCAGCGGGTACGCATCTGGGGGGTAAATCTCAGCTTCGCCGCCTGTTTTCCCGAAAAGGAAGATGCACCGCTGATCGCCCGCCGACTGGCCGATGCCGGCGTGAACAACGTTCGCTTCCATCACATGGACAGCACGAACTGGCCCCGCGGGCTATTCGACCAGAAGAACCCAGCCCAATTCGCCCCGGAGGCCCTCGAACGGCTCGATAACTTCATCGACCAACTCGCCCGGCATGGCATCCGCGCGAACATCAACTTGCACGTCGGCCGTGCGGCCAGTCGGGTCTTGGGGTTGCCGGAATCGAATACAAGGTACGACAAGATCGTCGGTATCTTCACGCCCGAGCTAATCGAGGCCCAGGAGCAATTCGCCCGGGATATTCTCGGCCGAATGAATACGGTTCGAAAGGTCCGCTATGCGGACGATCCCGCGATTGCGTTCGTCGAGATCACCAACGAAGACAGCCTCTTCATGTGGAGCGCCGCCCGCGATCTGCCGGAACTACCGGAATACTACGCAAGCGTCCTGCGCGGGCAGTTCAACGACTGGCTGAAGAATCGCCACAAAACGACTGGCGCATTGCGGGCCGCCTGGTCCGAAGGCGCTGTGCCGCTAGGCGAGAACATGCTGGCCGATCCGTCGTTCACCATGGTCAAGCCGAAAAGCTCTGCCACGCCGCACTGGCAACTCGAACAACATGCCGGCTGCCGCGTGAAGGCCGTTGCACTGGAGGATGTGGCCGGCGTGCGGCTGACCATCGAGAAAGCCGACGACACGAGCTGGCATCTCATGCTCAAGCAGGCACCGATCCAACTGACGGGCGGCCAGTACTACACGCTCATGTTCCGTGCCCGGGCGGACAAGCCGCGCTTGGCAGCCTACTCGGTCGGTCAAGATCACGACCCTTGGGGCAACCTGGGGCTGGCGGGCCGCGCGGATTTGACGGACCAGTGGCAGTCGTTCCGGGCCGGGTTTGTCGCTCGGACCGACGAGGCCCACACACGGCTGGCCTTCTCGTTTGGAGACGATCCCACGTCCTTTGAACTGGCCGACGTGCGACTGAGCCCCGGCGGACGCGAAGGACTAGCGGCTGACGAATCGCTCGAACGGGGCAACGCGGCCCTCTTCGCGCCCAGCGAAAGCGAGCCCCGCGTGCAGGATCGGTGGCGGTTTCTGGCGGAGGCTGAGAAGTCTTACTTCGACCGGATGCGCCGCGTCATTCGCGACGAGTTGGGTTGCAAGGCCCTGGTGACCGGCACCGTCGTATACGGCCCTTGCGGGCAGTACGCGCAGAGCGACATGGACTTCATCGACGCGCACTCTTACTGGCAGCATCCTCGATTTCCCGGGCGCCCCTGGGATCAGGACAACTGGATTGTGAATCAGTTGGCTCTGGTGGACCATCCCGACCAGGCGACCCTGCCACGCCTGGCCGCCGAGCGACTGGCCGGCAAGCCGTTCACCGTGAGCGAGTATAACCATCCGGCGCCGAACGACTACCAAGCCGAGTGCATCCCCATGCTGGCCGCGTACGCCGCCGCGCAGGACTGGGACGGCATCTGGCTCTACACCTACAGCCACGAAAGCGACGTTCACCGCGAGAAGCTCAACTCGTACTTCGACATCGACCAGAACCCGGCCAAGTGGGGCTTCATGCGGGCTGGTGCCGACATCTTCCTACGCGGTGCCGTGCCACCGCTGCCCCACACGCGACAGATTGCCATCGCCCGATCGGCCGGCAGCTTGCTCGACGACCTCATTGCCTTGCACCGCGAACACAACCGCGACATGCTTGCCGTCGCCGCCGCCTGCGATACGCTCGCGTGGCAGGATCTGCTCACCCACCGGCTGGCCGTGGCCCATGCCGGCGGAACGGCCACGCCGGCGCACCCGGTCGCCCAGCCGCCAACCCTGCGTTGGGATACGGCGGAAGGGCAGGGGGTCTTCACTGCCGAAGCTGCCGGGGCACGCGTCCTCGTGGGCCATGGCGGCGCACAAGGGGCAGGCATTTCGCTGACCGCGCCGAAGTTCGCCGCAATCACCATGACGACACTCGACGGCCGGCAGCTCGACGCATCGAAATCCCTGCTCATCACGGCGTGTGGCCGCGCGGAGAACACGGGCATGATCTTCTCGGAAGATCGCGCCACCGTCGGCCGCAACTGGGGCGAGCCGCCGGTATGTATTGAGCCGGTCACGGCCACGGTCCGTCTGCCCAACGGCCATTGGCGTTGCCAAGCCCTGAAGCCGGACGGCACTCCAGCCCAGGAAGTACCGATCCGCATCTCGGCTGACGCCCCACCGCGCCTCAACCTAGCCCCCGAATACGCCACCATGTGGTATCTGTTGGAGCGAGACTAACAAGGCAATAGCGAAACGTGGGTGAATCCGGCTGCTGAAACAATCGGAACCACCCACCCTACAAACTATGCAAGCCCCAATAGGTATGAATGCCTCGCCAAGAGGAACGGTCGCGCTGATGTTTGAAGGATTTCAACACGCTTTCCATGCGTTCCAACAGGCCAAGGTGGAGAATCCCTTGCTGGAAACGCTGCGCCTGTTCGACGTGCTCTCCACCGGCGCGATTCGTAAGGCCGACGTGAACGGCCTCGCGCAAGCAGATCTCAGTTCGCTCGTGGCGAAGCGCAAGGAAGGTATCCCTCTGGAGCACATTCTGGGCAAGGCCGTCTTCATGGGGCTGCAACTCGACTGCGCGCCCGGCGCGCTCATTCCGCGTGAAGAGACCGAACTACTCGCCCGAACCACCCTTGATCTGATCCAAGCTCGGCAGACCGCCGAATCGGATGCCACCGAATCGCGTCTCACCGTGCTCGACATGGGCGCCGGCAGTGGCAATATCGCTGTCGCCTTGGCCATGCACGCGCCAAACATCAACGTGCTGGCCAGCGACGTCAGCCTGGACGCCATCGCTATCGCCCGCCGGCAGGTATCCAAGTTTTATCTGGAGGATCGTGTAACGCTCTTCCGCGGCGACCTGTACGAGCCGCTTCTAGCGGCAGGCTGGCAGGGCAGGGTGGACATCGTCGCCTGCAACCCGCCGTACCTGCCTACCAGCACGCTAGCGAAGCTTGCGAAGGAAATTGCCAACCACGAGCCTCGCGTGGCGCTCGACGCCGGACCGTATGGCATCAACATCTTTCGCCGACTGATTACCGGCGCGGTCGATCTATTGAAGCCCGACGGCATCTTGGTCTTCGAGATCGGCGCCGGCCAGGAGAAGCTCGTCACCCGTCTGCTGGAAGGTTCCAGTCAATACGCTAACGCCCAACACTACCACGACGCCGCCGGGCAGGTGCGCGTGGTAAGCGCCAGACGCGATGGCAGTTGTTGACAACCATATAGAGATCTCCACAGAACAAATCATGAAACTCGATGCATGGGTCATTCTGATCGCGATCGTCGTCGCGGCATTGACGCTTACTGCGGCAGTATTGGCGCCAGACGAAACGCCATTGCCGGCACTGTCTGACGATATGGAGCTTGTGGTTTTGTTGGCGTCGACGATTGTGTCCCTTCCACTGGCGTTTGTGATGCCCTGCCTGCAAGCCAGCTTCTTTGGCCAAATCTGGAGAGTACCTTACCACACCTATCTCATGCCGCGCTGGATGATCCGGCTTTGTATCGCAATGATGGCGGGACAGGTGGCGGCCCTCTTCGCCTTAGCTGCGTTGCACAATCCTCGTCTTTTCTGGATCGGCGGTTCGATGTCGTTCGTGGGCGGGGCATTCTGCGCCGGCGCATGGCGGCGGTTGAAGAAGCCCTCTCGCACGGAATTCGTAATGCGGCTGTGGCCACGCTTGTTCTAACGCTTGTAGCTGACTACCCTCGCACCAAGAAGGCCACCGTGCGGGCTTGCCCCGCCGGAGCCATGGTCTGTCAGCTACACTAGCCCGCGCACCAAGAAGGCCACCGTGCGGGCTTGCCCCGCCGGAGCCGTGGTCTGTCAGCTACAGGCTCCCTCACGGGCGGGGCTCGACATGTCTCCCGAATCTGGTTATGCTCCGAACATGGAACCCACGGCAATCTATCAGCCTGCAAACCTCAACCCAGCGTATCAATTGCGCTTTAGCTGGACCGGTTTTCCATCGCACGGTACGCGATTCGCTGCAAACGTATCGCTGGCTGCAATGGAACAGTTGACTTCGGCATGGGAGAGCGACGGCATCCGACTTCTCGAACACCGGTGGGGCGAGGAGTCCAAGCTACCTTGAGCGTCGTTCCCCAAGTCTCGCCAAGCCTGCTGGCCGCACGAGTGAAAGGCAGGCTTCAACACGCTATGCGCACACGGGGGCAACCCGTCGTGTTCGCCCGCAACTTCTCCGTCCGATCCCTGGGCGATACCACACGCGAGGTGGTCGAAAACTATGTGCGCGATCAGGTCGGTCGAGCAAATCTGATCGATCCGGGCTACCGAGAGAAGCTGCTGCGTTGCACTTGGCAGGATCCCGCAGTCGATCTCAGCAAGCCGTGGGAAAGCAATAGCGGCCATTACTGGTACAATTTGCATGTGGTGCTTGTCTCGTGCGAACGCTACCGAATGGATGCCGACAAGACGGCGGCAACCCTGCGCGACACATGCCGGGCGGTGGGCGTTAAGCATGGTTACGCCATTTCGACACTCGCGGTTATGCCTGACCATTTGCATATTGCACTGCGAGGCAACCCCGCGCACAGCCCCGAGGAGATTGTACTCCGTTTCCAGAACAACACTGCATGGAAGCTCGGGCAGATCAGGTTCTGGGATCACAATTACTATGCAGGCACCTTCGGCGAATACACGATGCATGCGGTTCATAGCTGACGGACCATCGCTGGGGGCCGGGCAAGCTGGCGCGGTGGCGAAGGAGTTGCGGATGCGGCGTGGTAGCCCGCTGACCATCGCTCCGGCCGGGCAAGCCGGCACGGTGGCGAAGTGTGGCGGATGCGGCGTGGTAGCCTACTGACCATGGCTCCGGCCGGGCAAGCCGGCACGGTGGCGAAGGAGGGAATGGCACGCCCACCAAGAAGGCCACCGTGCGGGCTCGTCCCGCCGGGGCCACTCGCCCCGGCTTGCATTCGGGTCCCTGGGCAAGGACAATGAGCGAAAAATCCCCACTGGAGCCCCCACAATGAGTCTTTGCATCTACCTTCCAACCCTACTGGCCGCGATTCTGAGCGCGGAAAAAGTCCTTGACGATATGCAGTACGCCAACTCGGCCCCCGCGCGCGAGGCGTGGGTCGCCTCGGAGGGGACGCCGCCGGTCGAAGTGCTGGCGGACGGCGATGGCCGGGCCGTCGTGGTGCGAGCCCCGTTTGCCGAGAACAGGAAGCTGACGCGCGCGGTGGTCGATCAGCGAGCACAGCTCGACCTGTCCGAACCGGGCGCGTTTGCACTAGATATGGCCATCGACGAACCCAAAGCTATCGCTGGCATGACGCTATATTTCCGTAGCGGTAATGGATGGTACGGTTGTGGTGGCAATTTGCGGGGCAGCGGTCGCCAGACACTTCGATTCCCAAAGAACCGGTTCCGCGCCGAAGGGACTCCGGCCGGATGGGACAAGATTGACGGGGTTCGCATTGCCGCCTGGCGCGGCCAAGACCTAGATACTAGGTTTGTGCTGCACCAGCTTCGCGCCACGACACACGAAGTGGCCGTCGTGCTGCCAGACGAGGACAGTGAGACGTCCGTGGGCGAACTGCGTGCCGCGCGGCAGTCGGCCGACCAGATGATCGATGCTTTGACCGACCTCGGGCTGGAAGCAGACGCTATTCCGGAGTCCAGTGTCGCGGAGGGCGTCCTCGGCTCGCGGCGCGTGGCCATCCTGGCATACAACCCGCGACTATCGGCGGCCACCACCGGCGCGCTTGTGCAGTTCGCCGAACGAGGCGGCAAGCTGTTCCTCTGCTACCACCTGTCGGACGCGCTGGCCGTCTCCCTGGGCTTTACTTCGGGCAAATACGTGCATCCGGAGCATGGCACGCTGGCCGAGGTGCGATTCCACGCGGATACCGTGCCGGGCCTGCCCCAGGCGATGAAGCAGGCGTCGTGGAACATCACGGTTGCCGAGCCTGCGGGACATGGGACGCGGGTCATTGGCCACTGGCACGACGCTTCCGGCAAGGCGACCCCCTGGCCGGCCATGCTTTTGAGTGATCGCGGGGCCTTCTTCAGCCATATCCTTCTGACGGACGATCCGCCGGCGAAGCTCCGCCTGCTGGCCGCGGTGCTGGGCCGGTTTCATCCGCCGCTGTGGCAAACGATGGCTGACGCCGCGCTGCGGCGCGCGGGGCAAGTCGGCCACTGCCACTCCATCGAAGAGCTTCGCGAGGTGATTGGGGCCTCGAACAATGGCGAGGCCGCGAGACTGCTCGAAGCGGCCCTGGCCGAGCGCGTTCGATCGGAGCGACTGCTCGAATCGGGCGAACCGGCTGCCGCGGTCGAAGCGGCTGGCGAGAGTCGTCGCCTGGCGGCCGAGGCTTACATGCGAGCGCCCTCCAGCCCAGCCCGCGAAGCCCGCGCCGTTTGGAACCACTCGGGCATGGGTGCCTATCCGGGCGATTGGGAGAAATCGGCCAAGGTTCTAGCGGATAACGGATTCAACATGATCCTGCCCAACATGCTTTGGGGCGGACTGGCCCATTACGCGAGCGATCTGCTGCCGCGCAGCCGCACGTTCGCCGAGCATGGCGACCAAATTGCCCAATGCTGCGCCGCGGCGAAGAAGCACGGCCTTGAGGTCCACGTATGGAAGGTGAACTACAACGCCCAAAACGCGCCGAAGGAGTTCTTGGACCGGATGGCCCGCGAAGGGCGACTTCAGCACGACGTGAAGGGCGAGCAACGCAACTGGCTCTGTCCGTCGCATCCGGAGAACTTCAAGCTGGAACTGGAGAGCATGATCGAAGTGGCTCGCATGTATCCGGTGGACGGCATCCACTTTGACTACATCCGCTACCCCGGTCGCGAGTCGTGCTACTGCGACGGCTGCCGCGCGCGGTTCGAGGCGGCCAGTGGCAAGAAGGTGGAAAACTGGCCGCGCGACTGCCACGGCGGCGCGCGACGCGACGAATACAACGACTGGCGCTGCCAACAGATCACCAACCTGGTCGCGGCCGTCCACCGCGAGGGCAAAAAGCTCCGGCCGGAACTTGCCATCTCGGCCGCCGTGTTCGGCCAATACCCGGGCTGCCGCGAGTCGGTCGCCCAGGATTGGCCGGCCTGGGTCAAGGCCGGTTACGTGGACTTTCTGTGCCCGATGGACTATACCGGCAGCGACGAGCAGTTCTCCAATATGGTGGAGAACCAGTTGAAACTGGTCGGCGGGCGCGTGCCGGTGTACCCGGGCATAGGCGCGTCGGCCCCCGGGCTTGAGCCGGATCGGGTGGTGGGGCAAATCCTCCATGCGCGCCGGCTAGGCGCGCCGGGCTTCACCGTGTTCGAGTTCAGTGCCCGGACGGTTGACACAATAGCGTCCGGCGTCGGCCTCGGCGCCGGCCGGCAGAAGGCCGCGCCCCGCTAAGGCGACCGGCAGATTGAAATATACCCAGTGTAGAACAATTGTCTCAATTGTTTGGGAACAGTTGGGACAACTGTTCTACATTCGGCAGGTAAGCGCGAACCTGCCGAGAACCAACGGAAACAAGCCACCTTCATTGAGCGAAAGGAATCTGTTTTGGGAACCGAGGGATACCGTCGTTGGGCGCCAACACTCATCATTGGAATGATCTTGTGCCTTCCAGTCATCGCGTGGCTGTTCGGTGGCACAACGGAGCATCATCCGCCCGGCCGCGGTCCGGCCGGCACGACCTCCGCGCCTGCGGAGGTCGAGGTCGAGGAATAACTTGCTCCCCGCAAGCGAGGCGACTACACTAAAGGCGCCACGCCCGTGGCCCCCTTGGAGAATCGCTGTCATGGCCTGCCATCGCCGCCAATTCTTGAAGACCGCCGGTCGCTTCACGCTCGCGTCGGGCGCGCTAGCGAAAGCCGCCCGCACCGTGGCCGACGACTCAAACCCACTCCCCATCGTTGATACGCATCAGCATCTTTGGGATCTCAGTCGCCTCAAGTTGCCGTGGCTAGCGGGGCGAGACCTCTTGAATCGGAGCTATCTGCCCGAAGACTACCTGAAGGCCATCGAGGGGCTGAACGTGGTGAAGGCCGTGTACATGGAAGTGGCCGCCCCGGTGGAACAGCACCTGCTTGAAGCCGAGTATGTACTCGACCTGTGCCGTCGCGACGATTGCCTCACCTGCGCGGCCGTGCTGGGTGGTCGGCCCGGCGAGTCGGGTTTCCGTGACTACATTCTGCGATTCAAGGACAGCCCCTTCGTAAAGGGCGTCCGGCAAGGGATGGGCGGGCCGGCGTCGCAGCCGCCGTTCTTTCTGGAAGAACCGTTTGTCAACGGAGTGCGTCTGTTGGGCGAGTTGGGAATGTCGTATGACCTAGTTCCGCCGCTCCACTGGCTTCAGGCCGCGGCCGAGTTGGTCGCTCGCTGCCCAGACACCCGCTTCGTACTCGACCATTGCGGCAATGCCGACGTCAAGGTCTTCATGGCGGCCGCGCGAGAGAAGGATCCGGCGGCCCAGGAGAAGACGGACCAGTGGCGTCGCGGCATCGAGGCCGTGGCAAAGCATGACCGCGTGATTTGCAAGATATCGGGCATCATCGCGCGCGTGCCTGCCGAAGGCTGGAGCAGCGCGGACCTGGCGCCCATCGTCGACCACTGCCTGGAATGCTTCGGGCCGGACCGGGTGGTCTTCGCCAGCGACTGGCCCGTATGTTTGCAGGGCGCCTCGTTGCGTCGCTGGGTTGAGGTGCTCGGCGAGATCGTCGCCTCGCGCCCGGCAGCCGAGCAGCGCAAGCTGTTCGCCGAGAACGCGATCCGGAGCCTCCATCTGGTACTCGCCCACCAGGGCCGCGTGCCAGCTCGTACCACATGCGGTCATATTGCCGGAGGACCTCCGCGATCGGCTGGAACGGTCCAGGTCGGAACGCGTCTCGCCCGTCGTTCTCCTGAACGCGCCTCGCGAGGTACTCGAAGCGCTCCGCACGGCCGGCTTCCATAGCGGCCACTGGCGACACGAGAGCGGTATCGACCAGGGGCTCAGACGCATCTACAGCGGCACGGAGGATCCCGAGACGCGGGCCGCGGCGCTCAAGAAGTGGTGCAAGGAACTGCTGTACGAATCCGACCGGGACGGGCAGGTCTTGCTGGCTTGGCATCCGGGCGCCGTGCCGATGGGGGCGCTGACGGTCGAGCATTTGGAAACGGCGGCTGGTCGGCGAGTCGTGCCGATCAATGCCGCAACGGCGGAAGAGGCGACGGCGAAGTTCCTGGCTGGGAATTGAGAGCCGCGACGCGCGAGCGTCCGGATGTTTTTCCAAGAGAGTAAACCACGAAATACACGAAATACACGAAAAAAGACAACAAGGAAAAAGTTAAAACGGTATTCTCTCTTCTCCCATTTCGTGTGTTTCGTGTATTTCGTGGTTGGAAAACGGGTGTTTGTGAATGATGACTTCCGAAGAGCTTGAACGCAGAAAAGCCATTTGCCTGAAGTGCCCGGACTTCCGCACGCGAGACCGGGCGGTCATCTGGTGCCACCGGAAGGCGAAGCGGCCGAATGACGGCGTGTATTGCCTACCGTGGGCCGCGAATGAGTATCGGAAAATGTTGGTGGATGAACAACCAAACGGAGGATGCCCGAAGTGGCATGAAGGCATTGTGCCAAACGCGAGCCTAGCCCCCGTGCCTCCAATTACGGCAACGATTACGATGTGCCGACGATTGGAGTTGATGCGCGAGATGATCGACTCACTGCTCGATTGCGTTCTCGATCGGTCCCATATCGTTCGCTGGATTGCGATGGATGATGGGTCGGTATCAAACGATCTCTATCAGCTTGCTGAACGGTATCCATTCCTGGAAATTGTCGTCAACGACATGAAGGGGCATCCGGCGGCGCTCAATCAGTTATTCGCGTTGGTGGAGACCGACTACATCTTCCACCTGGAGGACGATTGGCGATTCGAGACACCCGGCCGATTGCTGGAAGCATGCTGGAGCGTCATGCAGCATGATCCGCGAACCGGCGTAGTTTGTTTGCGCGGCTACCATTTCGGCGACACGCCTACCCCTGAGGGTTTCACTCACATGGCCCCGGATCGCCATGGCCTGGCTATTCGTTGAATCCTGGCTTGCAGGACATTCGCAAAGTTCGTGAAGCTGGGCCATTCATTGATAGACCCGGGTTTGAATACTGGTTTGCGAAACGCTTTCGCGTATAAGACTCGGGTACCACAAGGGGAAAAGGTCTGTTTCCGGCTCGATGATCTCGACGAGCCCGCGGCCTGGCATCACCTGCCGGCGCATGACGTTGTGCTGCTGCTGTCTGTCATCGACACCAAAGAACTGGAGAATCGATTCGGGATGCTGGCCCGTGCTGCAATGAAGACGGGCCGCGTCTTCTATTTCGAGGGCCATTTGAAGGAGCCGCACACGAAGTACCTTCAGTACCTGTTCGACTATACGGACTTCACCCAAATCCGGAACCTGGGCGCGTCCGAAGGTCGGGATCTCTTCCGATGCACCCGCGAGATTCTCGATGCCGCACAGTTCTACGCCGCGCTCCAGGCGGCAATCGAGCGCTACGATCGAGTTGGCGTGATCGGCAACCAGCTCGCCGGCAAGAGCACACTGCGGGCCGGCCTGGACCTCGCGAGCCTCCCCGCTGGCGTGCGCGTGCTGGATGACTGCAAGGACGTGGCCACACTCGGGAAGCCGGGTAAGATGATCCTGTTCGACTATCGGGCGGCTGTTTACTGCGACGATCTGGACGTGATTTTCAATGTCCTCTCGCCTCGCGAGAAGTGGGAGTCATGTCGCCCCAACCTCGGCCCGCTTCGCAGCTCAAAGCTCAAGCCCATCACGCGGCTACGTGAGTTCTATACCGTGCTCACTCAGAAAATCTCTAGCCCGGATTATTCATCTACGTAGGGTGGGTCAAGGTCGCGTAGATCGTTGG
>CAZASB010000034.1:0-25024 GCA_964487655.1 uncultured Planctomycetaceae bacterium | reverse complement strand
CTACCACAACGCCGCGCACCAACTGGCCGCCAGCTACCGGAACCTGGCACAATACTACGAGCAATATCGCGCCTACCAAGACAGCCGTGTCGCATCGCGGCAGAACTTGGACTCGCAGATGGCCGTCTTCTCGGTCAATCTGTCGCGGCAGGGCGAGCGGGCCATCTACCTGAACGTGCTCCAGGCCATTACCGCCTGGGGCAACGCCGTCAGCGCCGAGGCGAGGGCCTTGACCGCCTACAATGCCGAGTTGGCGATGCTGGAGCGACAGACGGGCATCATTCTCGAAGCGCACGGCATCCGGTTCGTCGAGGAGCGTTTCGCGTCGATCGGACCGGCAGGCCGGCTGTTCGCAGACCGCTGCTACCCGCGAGACTACCGGCCCGGGGCCAACGCGCCGCGTTACCCCGAGTCCGACAAGCCGGCCGAAAGCGCGTTCGAGCTAGACCGTCCGGTCAGACAGCAACGCACGCTGCCTGCCGAAGTGCCCCCGCTGGAACCCGAAGCCCGAAATCCCGCAATGCCGGGGATTTGGTAATAGGTCAATACGATCGCGACCCACGGGCATACGCAGTGACACGCGGCACAACCGTCCTTGTCAGCATCGGGAGATTGAGGGCAGAGATTGCACTGAGACTACCAGCAACCGGCTAATCACTCACAATACAAGCTCCGCCCCCCAAAGCCCCCTCTTGCGAGACGGCAACTGCCCGGTTACGATGCGCACATGCAAAAGATAAGTATTCTCGAGATTCAGCGTGACCCCCTTGCCTGTCTCCAGCGTGTCGAGGCAGGGGAGACACTCGTTGTTTTGCGAGACGAGCGACCCGTTGCGGAAATTAAGCCTATCTCGGTACTACCTGCCGAGCGACGCCCCTTTGGAATGTGTGCGGGAGAGTTTTCGGTGCCCGACGGCTTTGACGAGCCTTTGCCGGAGCCCATCCTCAAGGACTTCGAAGACTAATGCGGCTTCTGCTCGATACGCACGTCTTCCTGTGATACATCACGGCCGATAGACGCCTGCCCACTGCCTTCCGAGTCGCCATCGAGGAACCTGGTAACGAGGTATTCCTGAGTGTTGCCTCCATGTGGGAGGCGGTGATTAAGAACAGCCTCGGAAAGCTCCCCTTGCCGGCTTCACCGGCGGTGTACCTGCCGCGTCAGCGGGCACTACATCGGATTGCCAGCCTTCCGATTGAGGAGGGAGCGTTGGCGCACCTTGCTGCCTTAGCGCCATTGCACCGCGATCCGTTCGACCGCATCTTGGTGGCGCAGGCAATGCAACACGACATGACAATGGCCACGGTTGATGTCGCCGTCAGGCAGTATCCGATCCAATTCCTTGGTTAATGACAAGCACTGCCGGGACGACAGTGGCACGAGGCATTAGGCGTTAGAACTCTTCCTCGTCCAGGCCGTCCACCAAGTCGTCGAGTTCGTCATGGGAACAGCTCGGGCAATCGCGAGACATGGCCGTCGGCGGCAGTTTGCTTCGAATCTGGTCGCGTTGGGCTTCGGTCAGGTCCAGCCGACTGGTCGCGTCGAAGAGTTGGACCAAATCAAGGTTCACTTGCCCGCCGGGGGCCGAAGGATCACCTGCGATACCCGGGTTCACATGGTCGGGGAACATGATTGCGCCCTCGGGGCATACTCGGCTGCATGCGGGACAACCATCCTTGCACGAGTCGGGACTCTCGACGAACAGGCATCCTTCCCGATCGACGCCGAACACACCGAACAGGCAGAAGTTCAGGCAATCGAGGCAGTTGCCGCACCGGTCTCGATCAACCACCGGATACCATCGCCGCTGTGTCGGTTCCTCCAGGTCAATGCGTCCGTTCCCGCCTGTCGTCGCCGATAGCAGCGTCTCGCCGCCGCGCTCGGCCAAGATGCGTTCGATCTCGGTCAGCAACGGTCCGGCGTCGTCGAACTGGCGGAGGTCGAAGCACCAGATGGTCCGGGCGCTGTCGTTGGAGTCCAATGGGGTTTCGTCGTCCTCTCCGTCCGGCGGGCAGGCCGTCGCTCCCATCCGGCCGCGAATCTCGTTCGCATCGAGCGTCCAGAACGCGGCGCGCGAATGCAGCCAGCAGGCGACGATCAGATCGTCCTCGATCGCGCGGAGGCGTTCCATCGCCTTGCCCTCGGGCGCCAAATCGTACAAGTGGGGCAGTGACAGCAGAGCAACATCGCCGCGTCCAGAAAGGCCGTCACCGAGTTGCCCCATCAACTTCTGCTGCAACGAACCCTCGTGACGATCGCGGCACAGGACAACGTGAAGCTTTTCTCTCATGGTCTCTCCCCAAAGCAGTAGACAACGCCTTCATCCGTTCCAATCACGAGTCTTTGGTCGGCTACGGCCGCTGGGGCCGTAATCGCTCCGCCCGCCTCGAACTGCCACCGCTCGCCGCCGGTCTTCAAATCAAGCGCGAACAAGCGGCCGTTCGCCGCGCCCACGAACACACGCTGCCCCACGATTACCGGTGAGCTATCGACCCTCGCCCCGGCGGGAAACGACCACCGCTCCTGGCCGGACTTCGCGTCAATGGCGTAGACCATTTTATCGCGCGAGCCGATAACAACTATCCCTTGCGCCACTGCGGCCGAGCCGCGGTAGGCTCCCCCACGTTGCGAGCCGGCATACTGCCAGCGTGTTTCGCCCTCGCGCCAGTCGATGCCGAACACAACGCCGCCTTCCGTGCCGACGAACAGCAGATCGCCGGCAACCGCGGGCGTGGCGCCGGTGGGCCCGCCCAGCTCCACGCTTCGCACTTGCTTGCCTTGCTCCAGGTCGATGACGTGCAATTGCCCATCGCAGCCGGCAACGAAGGTGAAGTCATCGACAATGGTGGGCGAGCAGCGGATCTGATCGGGACTTTCATATTTCCAAACCAATTCACCCGTTTCGGCGGCAAGGCAGTACAAACTACCATCCTGCGAACCGAACAATACCCGGTTACGGTGGAAGTTGGGCGCCGAGTTGATTTCGGCCTCGGACGTGAATTGCCAGAGCTTGGCGCCCGACTTGCCGTCGAGACAATGGAACACGCCGTCGCTATCGCCGACGAACACGCGCCCATCGCGCACGGCCGGGGCGGCGGTGAAGCCCAACTCCGTGGAGAAGGCCCACGCCTTGCGTCCGTCGTCGAGGCCGAGCGCGTAAAAGTTTCCGCCGAGGGAGCCGATGTACACCATGCCGTCGGCAATGACGGCCGCCGTCTCGAAGCTCCCCTTGTCGTCGGCAAACGTCCAGAGCGCTTCGAGCTTCTCCGGCAGTGTCGACCCGGCCACCCCCCTGCCCTGCCCGTCTCCGCGGAAGAGCGGCCATTGGTCGGGCGGCACGGCGTGCGTCTCGTCTTTCAAGGCCGACTTCTTCCGATTGCCGGACGAATCGACCGCGGTATCGGAGACTGCGGCGGAGACGGACGCCGCCTGCCGCGAGTCGGAGACGGCGGACGACGTGGGCGAGGCGACCGCCGTTGCGTCACGCGGCGCGGGGATGTCGCCGGCAAAGCAGTACAGTTGCGACTCGGTGCGAACAATCAAGTCGCCGTCAACGATGGCCGGCGTGGCCAAGCACTTTTCGTTCAACGGATTCTCGGCGAGAAGCTCGAATCGGTCCGCCGCGACTATCACGCGCACGACGCCGCGCTCGTCGACACTATAGATGCGTCCGTCGGCGGCAATGGGGCTTGCGGTAAACCGGCCTCCGAGACGCTCAGTCCACAGGCACTCTCCGTCTCCGGTATTGTAACATGATAGGTGTCCGACGTCGGTCACGACGAACAGGCGATTCCGGTACGTCACGGGCGTGGGAGTGTACGGTCCGCCGCGTGCATGTTGCCATACAACGCGCGAGTCGGCGTCGCCTTTCAAAGCACCGGGACAAAGGGCCATAATGGGCCCGTTCCGCCCGCTGGCGCAATAGACCAACCCGCCGGCTTCCACCGGCGTGGGCGTGACGAATTGCGTGGTGCCTGCAACGCGCCACAGTTCCTTACCGTCCGCCGGATCGTAGGCGATGACACAATGGTCGACGCTGCCGCCGTTGACGATCAGTTCAACTTGGGCGCCATCTTCCCGCGACAGTTGCACCGGAAGCGGCGTGCTCCAGCAGCCTTCGCTGGCTCGTGGTACTTGCCAGAGTTCCTGGCCGGTGCGCTTATCGAACGCGGCGAGGTACGAATTGCGATCGCTGTCGCACAACTGGATGACGGAATCCTTCAATAGCACCGGACTGGCCGCAAGCCCCCACATATGCCGAAGCGGCCCCAGGTTGGCGTGCCATAGTTCGCGACCGTCCATGTCGTGGCAGAAAAGGCCCGTCGCGCCGAAGAAGGTCACGATGCGCTCGCCGTCCGTAGCCGCGCTGGCCGAGGCATGGCCGTTCTTCGCGTGGGTCTTCCCCTGCCCTGCCCCGACCTCCGATTGCCACAACAGCCGGCCGTCGGTCCGGTCGAAACACAGCAGTGCGAGTGAAGGCCGTTGCTCGTCCCCCGCGGCAGTCGTCAGCAGAATACGATTCCGCCAAACGACCGGCGACGAATTACCGCTTCCCGGCACCACGGTCTTCCATCGCACGCCTTGTTCCGGCCCGAACTTCAACGGTGGACTGCCGCCGGGCGCAACCCCGGAAGCATCCCGTCCACGCCAT
The DNA here is from genome assembly GCA_964487655.1 of uncultured Planctomycetaceae bacterium. GTDB lineage: Bacteria > Planctomycetota > Planctomycetia > Pirellulales > Thermoguttaceae > PWXP01. The sequence goes on along the minus strand of CAZASB010000034.1, from coordinate 20,373 downwards.
GCAGGCCACTGATCGAGGACGTCGCCGTTTTCGCGGACATCCTTCGAGGCAAGCGGCAGGGGCTTTGCGCTATCGGCGGCTTGATAGCTCGGCTGACAGCCGACAATCGCGACAAGGCCGAAGAGGAGCGCTCCGACCGTTGCGGAAGTTAGGAAGAACCGCTCCGTTTTCATGAATGATTACATTGGGTTGTACGCCCCAAGGCACGAAGGGCGTCGTGGGCCTGGAATCCGCACCGCAAGTACGCGACCCTCGTTGTTGTACACAGGTCTAGAACGTCACGGGGTATTGGAAGTATTGACGGGGTTCGGTGTCGAACTCAACTGCGAAAGAACCTGAAGCAAACCATTCAGGTGTGCCAAACGCGGCCCGTAGCGGTCAATGAACTCGTTGAGCATGAAGTCGCCGTCGACCAGCGTATCGAAGTTGGCGCTGATCTCTTGGGTAATGCCGTCAAGAAATTCCGTTTGTACCTTACCGAGCGCTTCAGCGGCACGTCGGCAACGACGTGCCAAGTGTGGATTCGCCTGCTTCCACTGACTCAACTCATTTGCTCGCTGCCGCTGATTCGCATGAAGTTGCCCAATCAATTCTTCGAGCAGTTCATTCTGCCGATCCTGCGCGGCCAGCAATTCCCTGAGCAGTTGTGTCTGATCGTTACAATCGGTTCGCGATGCGGTCGCCGCTCGCGGATACGCTCCATGAGATACATCAATCTGGCTGTACATGGACGGGCGTGAAGGTGTTGGGTCGTGTGCCATCGGCAATGTTCCTTTCGTTCTCTTTCAGTATAAACACACCTCACCCCGGTTGTCGAGTGTCCGTGAAGAATGAATGGAAAAAACACGGGACGCAGATTGCCGGCACACGACACATCCGGCCCCGGTTCAGGACAAATTCCCTCTTCAGAGTGGTAAAGGCGTTTAATTCCACAAATCCAGTCTAAAGTCTCTCTTCTGCGTAACCCGATGCACCACGGAGTCCCCCTGGCTCAACCTACATCCCGTGAGAAGGCTGGTAGGATACCACAAATGGGAAGCTGGGGGATTTCGGCAAAGCAAACTCGCCAATACGCAACCTGACCTGCCGAATGGAAAATAGAACGAACATGCGTTACCCCCCCCCCTCGTCATCGACCTTGGTGCTGGGTTTTCTAACCGTTGTGGAGCATCCGGAGCAGGGGCTCTTCGGCGGATACTTGTTGCTGAACCGGACGGGCAAGCCGTTGGAGTTCCACTGCACGGCCCCCATTCGTCCCAACCGTGCCCAACAGATACTTTACGGCCCCTCCCTGCATCCATTCCTCTACGGCGAGCAGATTGGCACAACGCTCGTCCGTCACGCCAAGGCGGCCCCGGCGGTTGTCCTGACCGACTGCGAACCGGCCTTGACCGTGCGCGAACACATCGCGATGCCGGTGGCCCTGGTGCTTCCAGCGTCGGCCGATGGTGACTTCGTGGCCGTCCTGAACGATTCCCCGAGCCGGGCGCTCCGACTGGACGCCGCACACGCCGGATATGAACTTCCAAGATCGCATCGAGCCCCTAACGGCGAGATGGTCCCGTTCCCGTTCGGTCCACGTCAACTGGCCGTATCGCACGATTGCGAGGCCGACCGTGATAGCATTACCGAACGCTTGGCCGACCTGTCCGATGCGTTCGATTTGGACGAACCCTTCGGACGGATTCGCGAGGCAATTGCCGAGGCCAGGAAGGGCGCTCGATGAAACCGGCCCCGCGCGCGTCAACCGTACCTGCACGATCGACGGAGGCAACGCGAGGTGTCAACGAGCTGGATGGAGCGGGATGCGGGCAATTCGATCGGCCGCGTGTCTTCTCATGGCGGCCTCCCGGCGTCCCTACCACCCGGACCCTCGACCTGGGAACACCCGTTCCGGTCGTTTGGCACAACGCGGTCGTCGATGCCTGCCGAGGCACCCTCGTCCCGACCTTGCCCGACGTGACAAGCGAACCGCTCACCTTGCCGGAGCCGAGGGCGCTGGCTCTACGGATCACCGCTCCTGAAATCGTGGTTCGCAGCTTCGGCTTCGATGCGCCGGAGGTTCCCGTCGTCTCCCCTCGGGCATTATCGCAGGGGGACGGATGCCAACATGCACTGCACGAATCGGCCGCCGGCTCGATGGCCTTCCATGGCAACACGCGCATTCGGCCACCTGCCGACATCGTCAAGCTCGAAGACCGACTGCAATACGTGCTCCAACCGCCCTTGGAAAGCCTGCTAGCAGAGCGGGCCTTACGATTTCCGTTCCGGCCGTTCCCATACCAGTTTGAAGGGGTCGCGTTCCTCTATCCCCGTCACGCGGCCATTTTGGCCGACGAGATGGGACTTGGCAAGACCATGCAGGCGATCACGGCCATCCGGCTGTTACTGCGATGCGGCGAGGTGCGCAGCGTGCTGTTGATCTGTCCGAAGCCGTTGGTATCCAACTGGCAGCGGGAGTTCGCCCAATGGGCGCCGGAGATAACCGTTATGGCCATCGAAGGCGACCGTGCCCGCCGCGCGTGGCAATGGCAGTTGCCCGACGTGCCGGTTCGAATCGCCAACTACGAATTGCTGTGCCGCGACCGGGATCTGCTTGAAGCAGGCGGTACCGCCATCGACCAAAGGCCTCGCCGCGACTTGCGGAAGCATGGTCGGAAGCGCCGAATCGGCGCCCATGCGGATACAAACACGGAACCGGTCTCCGAAATGGCTTTCCCCGCATCCAACGCCGTCCAATTCGACCTCGTTCTGCTCGACGAGGCGCAACGGATCAAAAATCGTTCGGGCGCCACGAGCCAGGTGGCCCGCGCCATCCAAAGGCAGCGAAGTTGGGCCCTGACCGGAACACCGGTAGAGAATTCGGCCGAGGATCTGGTGGGCATCTTTGAATTTCTGGCCCCCGGATTCCTTTCACCCGACCTGAAGCCACGGCGCATGGGCCGCACCGTTCGCGACTACGTACTCCGCCGGACGAAGGACACGGTGCTCACCGACCTGCCGCCCAAGCTCTTCCGCGACGCCGAGTTGGAATTGACCCCGGAGCAACGAGAGACCTACGACCTGGCGGAAAGCGAAGGCGTGGTACGGTTGAACGAACTTGGCGGCGAGCTGACGATTCAGCATGTGTTCGAGTTGATCTTGCGACTGAAGCAGGTATGCAACTTCGACACGGCCACGGGCACCAGCTCCAAGCTCGAACGACTCTCCGCCGATTTGGAAGAGGTGGCCGGCAGCGGGCGCAAGGCGATTGTGTTCAGCCAGTGGGTGGGCACGCTCAAGAGACTTGCCAAACGTCTCCACCGCTTTGGCCCACTCGAATACCACGGGAAGGTGCCGTCGAAACACCGCGACGCCGTCATCGAGCAGTTCCGCATCGATCCCTCGCACCACGTGCTCCTAATGAGCTACGGCGCGGGCAGCGTGGGCCTGAACCTCCAGTTTGCCGGTTACGTGTTTCTGTTCGACCGTTGGTGGAACCCCGCCGTGGAAGACCAGGCCATCAACCGCGCCCACCGCATCGGGGCCAACGGCCCGGTGACCGTCACCCGCTTCCTCATGCTCGACACCATTGAGGAGCGGATCAACAGCGTCCTGGAAGAGAAGCGGGAACTGTTCGACACGATCTTCTCCGACACCGCCGGCAGCCGCAAGCGGGGCCTCTCCCATGACGAACTGTTCGGCCTCTTTGAGCTGCGAGTCGGGAGTTAGAAGCTGGAAGCTAGGAGCTAGGAACTGGGAGTTGGGAGCTGGAAGCTGGAAGATGGGGGGTGAATCCATGCCCGCCACGCCCTTCGCACCTCGACGTGTTCCCCCCGATTGCCCTTCTTCTTGCCACGATAGAGAATGTCCATGTCTTCGTTTCGGTCCAATGCTTTGAGGACATTGTTCATGCGATATCGGAGATCTACCACGGTCGCTTGCATCGGAAGCGATTGCAAGGAAAAGATGCCCACGGGCAAGCCGTGGGCATCTGGAAGTCCTCTGGCCGACGTGCTGCATCCCACACCGCTGATGAGATGGGGGGCACGATCGCAGCCAATCCGGCCCCTTCTTGTTGTGCAACGCCATACAAAACCGGCGGGAAAGACCCTCAACTCCCATCTGCCATCTTCCAGCTCCCGAATCCCAGCTTCCCGTTCCGCACCCCCCTTGTGCGCGCGCCGCGATTCACGATAATAGATTCTGCGGCGACGTTCCGCAGGGGGCTGTCCCTGGCCTGTTAGTCTCGACCTCTTGATCTGGAGTCCAGCAATGTCCAACCCGCCACGTGTAATCCTTTCGGGCTTCGCCGACGAAGCCGCCAACAACAAGACGGCCGTTGAGCAGTTTTCCGCGTTTGCAGCGCTGGGACTCCAGTACTTCAGCATCCGGTTCATCGACGTCGGCACCGGTATTAAGAACGTAATGCTGCTATCGAAGGCGGAAACCCAGAAGGTTCGCCAGTTGATGAACGAGTACGGCCTGAATGTCTCGTCCATCGGCTCGCCCATTGGGAAGATCAAGCTTAGCAACACCGACGACGGCACCCAAAACAAGTACGTGCCCTTCACGCAATATCTCGCCCGCGACGTAAAGAAGGCGTGTGAACTCGCCCACGCGTTTGAAGCGAAGCTCATTCGCGGCTTCTCATTCTACCATCCCAAGGGCACCGACCCTCGGGAGCATATCTCCGAGGTCGTCGACCGCCTGGGCCAGATTGCCGAGATGTGCCACCGCAGCGACCTGACGTTCGGCCTGGAGGTCGAGGCCAACCTAGTCGGACAAACGGGCGAACTGCTGGCGGAAATCCACAAGCAGGTGAACCATCCGGCCATGGTCTTGATTTTCGACGCGGCGAACATCGTGTGCCAGGGTTACTCAACCGCTGACACCTTTGCCCAATATCAGGCCATGCGACCTGGCCTGGGCTGGCTGCACATCAAGGACTATCTGAGCCCGAAAACGACGAAAAAGGGCGAGCACGTCAACGAGGAGATGCTCAAGAACTTCGTGCCGGCCGACCAGGGCGACAGCGCCCACGAGGCCATCCTCCGCGACTTCGCCCGTGTGATTCCGGCCCTGGAACGCAAGCTTCGGCGGCGCGGCATCCCCGGCGTGTTCCTCGACATGGAGCCGCACGTCAAGGGCGGTGGGCAGTTCGGCGGCTTCAGCGGTCCCGACGGCATGGGTGTCGCGCTCCGGGGCTTGTGCCGCGTGCTCGACTATGTGGGCATCGAATACCACCTGCGAGATTTCGAGGACATCAAGGCCGCGCGCGGATTCTAACCTACTGCATCATTCATCCGGCGCATCCGGTTCCGTGCCATCCGAGTCGCCGTCCATCGACCCGGCGGCCTCGTCTGTTGACATGGAAGGCTCGTCCACTGGCGTCGTAGGCTGCTCCGGCGCCATGTCGACACGCGGAAAACTGATGCGCCCGTTCTTGCCGATCAGCAATCGGCCGGTCACCACGGCATACTGCAGGCCCCAGAGGACCGCAATCGCGAAACTAGTGGCCGCGGCAAGCACTGTGACTCCAATGGGAAGATAGGTTGTCCACAGCCAGAAAAGGACCGCGCTGGCCAAACCGGCCGTCACCGCCACGGCCAGTTTGGAGCGGCTTGCCGACCGCATTTGTCGACGTGCATGCTGACCAACGGCGGCGCGGGCGGAAACGTTTGCCAACTCTCGCATGGCGGCAAACCCCGTCCGCTCAGGCGCCGGCGCTCTCGGAGTCATCTTGACCGGCTTGCGCGATCTCGGGGACTCCGGGCGACTCTCTTCGCCGGCAACGGCAGGCCGAGGCGTTTCCAGTCGTTCCGACGACGCGTGTCGCGGCGCGACATGCGGCTCGGTCTTCCCACGCACGCGCCGCATCAATTGCGACATGTACTCATCGACCGACACATCGTCTTCGCCGCTTTCCTCCCCGTGTGTCTTCGCGCCGCCCGCGGGAGACCGCCGAGGTTCAACGGATGACGCGTGCTCGCGCGAATGCCCCGAACGAGGCATCGACTCGGCGTTGTCATCGTCGTCGAGTTCCTCCTTGTCATCGAGCAGCAAGTCGCTTTTGCCAAGCCGGCGGAGCACGTCGGCCAGGGCCACGGGCGCTGCTTCCTTGACCTTCTCAGTCGGCTCCTCCTCGAATGACTCCTCGTCAATGCTGGCCCGCGAAGCTTCCGCGTCGCATTGAACCCGTAACTGCTCGGCCCGAATCTCCGCCGCTAGCGCATCCAGTTCGGCCTGCCGATCGGCAATCTCGCTCTCCTTTTGCCGACAACTTTGCTCCCACTCCTCCGATTTCCGTCCCAGCGCCTTGCGCGCCTCGTTGAGCGATGCGCGTTCGGCATCGAGTTGGGCATGTTCTTCCTGGATACTCGCACGTTCTTCATCAAGCCGACTGCGCTGCTCGGTCAGTTCCGCGCGAAGGTTATCTTCCTCCAACTGAAGCTTTTCACGTGAGGCACGGAGGTTCTCCTCCGATGCCTGGAGCCGCTCTGTTTCGGCCTGGAGTCGCTGCTCCTGGTCATCGTTCTGGTCCCGCTTGGCCTGGAGGCTCTCCCGCGACGCCTGGAGGCCTTCTTGCGGCGCCTGGAGGCCTTCTTGCGGCGCCTGGAGGCTGCCACGGTCACGGTCTGCGTCGGTGTTGCGCCGGTCGAGTTCTCGCGAAGAACGGAGAACCTCACGAGCCGCCGGCACCGCGCCAGTCTCCAGTACGTCGAGTTCGATCGGGCCAATGCTCAGCCGATCGCCGGGGCACAACTCGGCATCGGTGAAGGCGTGTCCGTTGAGTCGGGTATCGGAAGACCATCGCCGAACGATAGTCCGCTCGGCCCCATGGAACACGACACAATGGACGGCTCGAACGCCGCGTGCGGCCAGACGAAGCGTGCATCGCGAATCGGAGCCTATCGAGCACTTGGTCGAGCGTAATCGGACGACTTGCCCCGGCCGACCGGGCCCACGCACGCGCAGAACCAAGTCTCGAGGGACAACGGCCAACACATGCGACGGCGACAGACTGCTAGCAACCATGGGTACCACTGCGAGGATTCAAGGCACACGAAACGGGCGACGCGGCCGGCCCTCGAGTCTGTTGCGCGGCCAGTCAGACGCCGCACTAAACCACCTCCCAAGCCCAGGCCAGATACCGCCCCGAGACAGTAGATTCCATATATTACGTAGCTTGCACAAGCTGTGATGTCAAAACACAACCAGGGAGGCAAGCCGGCAGTCCGGCCGAATCGGCAAGAACGGCTGTATATCTTTTCCGGTTTTGACGATTATCGGATAGCGACTTTGGCACACCGGAGTTGCTTGGGGGCTTCGGCCCCTGTTGTGAGCATACATCGTACCTGTTACTGCCGAACTATGAACGGAGTTCGATCTCGGATCCGCAGGAGGGCATGATCCTCCAGGTGGTCGACATTGAGCTTCTGGGGGGAACACAATGAATCGGAAAGAGGCGGTCCTCAACTTGCACCACGCACTTGTCAAGCGGCGCAACGCACTGCGCAAGGCCCTCGCCGGCGACCTGAGTCTGCTTCAGGAACTCAACGCACAGGCGTCCGGCGATGTGGTCGACGCGGCTCTCGACTCGGCTCAAGATGAAATCAGTTCGCAACTCGCCGAAGTGGAAAGCCGAGAGCTTACCCGAATCGAAGAAGCCCTGGAGCGTATGAGAAACGGGCAGTATGGCGAATGCGAAACGTGTGGCTGCGTCATCCCCATGGCGAGACTCCAAGCGCTCCCTTACGCCGCACTGTGCATTGAATGCCAGCGAGAATCGGAACGCGAGAGCGCCGGTGGCGCCTACACCGCCGACTGGGGTCGGCTGCTCGACATGTCGGGCTCCGATATCGACCTGTCGCTCAGCGACATTGAGTTGGATGTCTCGTAGCGACCAACAGGCCAGTCACCGCGGCCCCAGCCGAAGCGCAGCCGCCAGATCGGGCCGTGGGCCGGCGTCTGGAACGCCGTCCCACGGAGGGCCGACAACCCCATGATTGATCACGCAATGTTCCCACGCATGCGACTGCCGATCCGACTGTTCTTGCTGCTCGCGACATTGCCCTTTCTGGCAGCGAACGCCGTTTCAGCCCGGGCAGACGATGCCGCTGGGGAACCGTTCCAGCCAACCGTCTGGCAGAATCCCGAAGAGCGTGCGGAACTCTACCGCGTGCTCGAGCAGAACGCCAAGGTTCTCGAAGCGCAGTCAGCCGCGGTCAAGGCGGTGGCTCGCCTGATCGGGCCGGCGGTGGTGCATATCGAGGCCGACTCGGGCCCGCGGCCAAGTCTTCAGTTTGGCGGCCGAAAACCGCAGACGGAAGAAGCCGGATCCGGAGTGATCGTCGAGTATCGCGGCGATTTCTACGTGTTGACTAATCGACACGTTGTTCGCAACTCCGCGCCCGAGGGCATCAGTATCTATCTCTGGGACGGCCGAATGGTTACCCCAACGCGCGTGCTAGGCGACGACGAATCGGATATAGCCGTCATGGCGATCCTGGCTACCCGGCTCATCGCGGCTCCCATCGGCAATAGCGCGCGTCTGGAGATCGGCGACTTCGTCCTGGCCATTGGCAGTCCGTTCGGTCTGAGCCAATCCGTTACGTTCGGAATCGTCAGTGCGAAGGGGCGCCGCGACCTCCGCCTGGGCGATGCCCGGCTCCGATTCCAAGACTTCCTTCAAACCGATGCCGCCATCAACCCGGGCAACAGCGGCGGCCCGCTGGTCAACCTCCGCGGTGAAGTCGTGGGAATCAACACGGCCATCGCCAGCGCCTCGGGCGGAAACGAAGGCATCGGATTCTCGATCCCCGCCAACATGTTCATGTTTGTCGCGCGGCAGTTAATTGAGAAGGGTCGCGTGGATCGGGCGTTTCTCGGCGTTAGTCTCGACTCGCAGTTCAACGCCGACGTCGCGGCAGCAGCCGGCATCCCCTGCCCTGTCGGTGCCCGAGTCTCCGCCGTCACCGCCGGAGGTCCCGCCGAAGTCGCGGGGCTGAAGGTTGGCGATGTCATCCTGCAATACGGCGATATTTCCGTGGAGAACGACGTGCATCTGGTCAACCTGGTCGCCCAGACTCCAGTCGCCGAAGAAGTCGAACTGCTCGTCTACCGCGAGCGCAAGTCGATGCCCATCAAGCTCAAAGTTGGTAAGCGAGAGTAGCGGCCACCGTTCGTCAGAGCCCGTCACCTTCGGCCGGTCGAAAACTCGTCAACCTGCGAGTTCGGCCGCCTCGTGGATGCCACGCAGAATCTCGCCGATCACTTCGCGTTCGCGTAGGTGCCGGGCAACGCCCGTATTACGTCGCCAAATAGGAATCCGGCGGCGATCGAATACCGTCATGCCAGTGGTCAGCTCGCCAGTAGTCTCCACGTCGCCGGCCATCTCCTCGATGGTGAACAGTTCGGGGTTCAGCGCGGCCATGAGGGCAACCGTATCGTGTACGTGAATGCCTTCCAGGCCAAACTGCTGCCGATACCCACGAAAGGCCGGCGGTAGAATTCGGTGCAGAATATTGCCTACCTTGCTCGATTGGTCGGGCAGCTTGTTCAGCAGGTCAAACGTGAGGACAATCCGATTCGTCACGTCGAGCGGAACGATCGTCTTGGTCGACGGGGATCGGAAGACGATCCTCGCCGACATGGGATCGCAGTAGATATTGAACTCGGCCACCGGCGTGATGTTCCCCGGCCCCGAGATGGTCCCCCCCATGATCGTCAAGTCGCTGATTAGAGTCGGAAGTTCCGGATCGCGTAGGAATGCCCGAGCGATGTTCGTCAACGGACCGAGCGCGATGATCGACACGGAACCGGGTGCGGCGCCGCGAACCTGGTCGCAAATGACCTTCTCCGACGGATGGAGGTGGTGGAACTCAGCCACATCGAACTCGGCTCCGCCCAACCCATCGATGCCATGCAAGTTCCGGCCGTCCACCGGAAGGCCCGCATCCGGCTCCGAGGCGGCCCCAAGCCGCGGCCATCGTGGCGGATCGAGCTGCTCGATGATCGCCTGAACATTTCGCGTGGCCTGCGCTGGAGCCACATTCCCACCCGTTGCAGTGACGGCCAGCACCTCCAGACGAGGATCGAAAAGCGCCAGGCATAGGGCCATCGCATCGTCAATGCCCGGATCGCAGTCGAGAATCACCTTCCTGGCCATGTCCTAAACTCCCTCTCCAGTGCTTTTGCCGGCTCAGGATCGGATGACAGCGAGATCACGTTCGCCCGCCATCGCTCGCTCAGGGCGGGCGTCCAGCCTCGACTCCCACCAGGACGATGGCGTCCTCGCATCGTAGCCCAACTTGTCGAAGCCGCCTTGGCCGGCCACAATCGTTCGCATTTCACTTCGGGGCCAACACCTCCCGTATAGACCTTGCCCTGGGAGGCCGCCAACCCCATACGGTATTCACAGTGGGAGGATTGTACTGACTACCACCCGGGTTGGCAATATCACCGCTGAAAAAAACGCCCCCTGAGGTGCATCTCAGCTATTGCGCAGCTTTTCCGGGGCACAGGTCGGTGTTGGCCCAGGCATGAACCGAAGTCTTGACACGGAGTCGGCCGGAACGGATATTACGTGTTTCATAAATTTAGCGGACGTTGCCCATAATGATCGAAACCTACGCCGAGTTGATCGAGTCGGGGCATGACCTGGCCGTCGGCCAGATGATCGAGTCGATTCGCCGGATCATGAGTGGCGAAGTGCCGACCCAACTCACGGCTAGGTTCCTTGCCGCCTTGCATCGCAAGGGAGAAACGGTAGCGGAGATTGCCGGCGCGGCTGCGGCCATGCGGGAGTGCATGACGTGCATCCACGCCGCCGAGCACAGCGGGCTGCTCGACGTGGTGGGAACGGGTGGCGACGGTTCCGGAACGTTCAATATCTCCACGGCAGCGGCGATTGTGACGGCCGCGTGCGGGGTGCCCATTGCCAAGCACGGCAGCCGGGCAGTTACCGGCCGAAGCGGCGCGTCCGACGTGCTTGCTCGATTGGGGGTGAATATTGAAGCGAGGCTGGCCAACGTGGAACAATGCCTGGCCGAAGTCGGCCTCTGCTTCTGCTTTGCTCCGCTGTACCACTTGGCCCTGAAGCACGTAACGCCCGCCCGGAAGCAGTTGCCCTACCCGACCGTCTTCAATATTTTGGGACCGCTGGCCAATCCGGCCTCGGCGCCGTACCAGCTTCTCGGGGTGGGCCGAACCGAACTGCGACCGCTCCTGGCGAAAGCCGTGGCCACGCTGGGCACGCGTCGAACCCTTGTCGTCTTCGGCACGGACGGGCTCGACGAGGTGACTTTAGGCGGCCCGACCGAAGTGACCGAGGTGACGGCCGAGGGACTGCGACACTGGGAATGGGTTCCCGCGGATTTCGGACTGGCCCCGGTTTCCAAAGATCAGCTTCAGGTCAGCGGCGCCCAACAGAGCGAGACTCGCATCCGAGAGGTCTTGCAAGGCAAAACAGGCCCGGCCCGCGACATCGTTTTGGCGAACGTGGCAGCCGCCTTGTGGACGGTGGGGCACGTGACCACGCTTGCGGATGGAGTTCGACAGGCGGCCGAAGCAATTGACTCGGGCGGCGCGCGGCGAAAGCTCGACCGGCTCGTGGAGATATCATGTCGCGACTGAACGGCCCTTCGCTGCGGCTGGTGCTCCTGGTCTCCTGTTGCCACGCCTTGGTGCATGTCTACGAGCACTCCTTCGCGAGTGTCGAGCAGTTAGTGGCCGACGACTTTGGGGTCGGCACGGGCGTAACCGGCGCCATCGGCGGCACGCTCCGCCTCCCTTTCGGCCTTTTTGCATTGGCCGCAGGTTGGCTTGCCGATCGTTTCGGCGCGAAACGCCTGCTGTTGATCTATCTCTTCGGATGCAGCGGCGCGTGTTTGGCGACCTTTCTCTCCATAGAACTCGCGATGCTGTTTCTTGCGATGTTCCTGCTCGGCGCGTGCGCGAGTATTTACCACCCTGCCGGGGTTGCCCTGATTTCTCTACACACCATCCCGGAGAATCGGTCGATGGCATTGGGATATCACGGCATCCTTGGGTCAATCGGCATTGCCACGGGACCGCTCCTGGCAGCGATGGCATTGAGCGCCGGGGTAAGTTGGCGTGGTTATTTCTTGCTGCTCAGCGTACCGGGCGTGCTGCTGGCCGTTCTGCTCCACCTCTGGCTGCACCACGAATCGAGAAACCTGAGCCTGGAGAACGTCGCAGGCATGAACGGCGGCATCGCGGTTGAGCCCGAGGACGGCGTCCACTGGCCGTCTTTTGCCCTGCTGCTTACCCTGGGAACCATGGCCGGTTTCGTGTACGCCGCCATCTTGACCTTTCTGCCGAGATACCTGGACGGAGCCGATTTTCGCTTTCTTGGCTTGCCACCGGCGGGCATCCGCAACTACCTGACGGCCGGCGTCATGCTGCTGGGAATCGCGGGCCAGTACACGGCAGGTCGAATTGGGCGCGTGCATCTGCTGGAGCCTCTGATAGCAATAGCATTCTTCGGCGCCGCGCCGTGCGTGCTGTGGATGGGCTTTGCCGACGGGGCCGCCCGCTTGTACGCGGCCGCGATGTTCACGCCGCTGTTTTTCATGCACCAACCGCTTTTCAACAGTCTCGTGGCCAAGTACGTTCCGCGCGGCCGGCGGAGCGTATGTTATGGGCTGTATTACACGCTCAGCTTCAGTATCGGAGCGTTGGGCCCCGCGTTCGCCGGACTGGCAGGGAGCAACGCGGTGACCTACGGCGCCCTGTCCGCACTACTGGCCCTGGCCGCCGTGTTGGCGCTGATCTTGTGGCGATGGAGCGGTCGGATCGTCGCGCCGGAACCATTAGGATACTGAACCCCTGCCACTGCCTTCCCCGCTGGGCCATCAATTCACGAACGACACAGTCCAACTCCAGCACATAGGCGATGCTAGCATTTGCGTGCTGTCGCGCCTGGAACTTGCGAGATCTCGTCCTTCTGCACGGATCGTCTGGGCTTTGGAACCAATGTTGTCGCAACTTGTTTGTCCGCAACGGGTTGCGCACCGAAGTTCGTTAAGAACTCGCCTTGTCCCACACCGAAAACCTCGCTAGAATACCGCCCGAGTGTACCGTGCGCCGGGCAGATCCCTTACACCCCCGCAATTGGGGTATGTTGATCTAGTCTGCTATCTCGGCAAACCTCCACGAGAGGTTGTAGGCACCGAAACGCCACACCACAAGATATTCCGCCTCGGAGAGGCGGGCCACTGTAAATCAACAGACCGCTTGCATCCCAAGAAGGACCTCGGATGTCTGCTCCCCGGATACCGTCTGATGAACCCTCGCTTCTCGGGCTGCCGTTAAGTTGGCTCACCCAGTTCATCGTACGATTTCCCGTGCCGACGATCGCGATAGGCGTTGCGGCGGCCGTGCTATCGCTGACCTTGGCCGGCACGCGGCTGGGCTTCCGCACGAGTCGGCTGGATTTGCTCAATCCCGAAAGCCACTGTAACCGCTTGTGGATTGAATATATCGACGAGTTCGGCGACGAGGACGACGTGGTGGTCGTGGTCGAAGGTCCGAGCCGCGAGCGGGTCGTTCCGGTGCTGGAAGAGCTTTCGAAGGCCCTATCGCAACAGGAGCAGTTCTTCGACGCCGTGCTGCACGAAGTCGATTTGTCGGGAATTCGTTCCAAGGGGCTGCATTATCTGAAAACGGACGAACTGCTTCGACTCGACCAGTTCCTCGGCGAGACGACGCCCATTGTCCACGGAGGATGGGATCGTTTGAGTCTCGGCAATTCAACCGAGGCTATGTGCGACCGGCTCCGCCAGACAGCCGGGCAACCGGAGCGTCAGGCTATTGTGGAACTGGAAACGGCTCGGCTTGCCGAGAGCCTATCGATGGCCATTTCCGATCGGACGCGATATCAGTCGCCGTGGCCCGCCATGCCCGGCTTAGTCGCGACGCTCAGCGAGCTTTCTAGCGACTACATTCTAGCTCAGGAAGGACGGCTTGGGTTCGTATTCCTCCGATTGGCCAAAAACGACCGAAACAGCTTCGCCCAGGGCACGGAAGCCATCGACGCATTGCGCTCGCAAATCGCCGGCGTTCAGAGCCGGCACTCCGAGGTCACCATCGGGTTGACCGGCTTGCCGATCATGGAAAACGATGAGATGCGGACAAGCCAGACCGCCATGATGGAGGCAAGTCTGCTCTCGCTCGTCGGAGTAGCCTGCCTGTTCATCGCCGGTTTCGGCGGCGTGCGGCATCCGATGATGACCGTCCTCGCACTGTTGATCGCCATGGCATGGTCCTTTGGATACATCACCCTGGCCTTGGGACACTTGAATATTCTCAGCATGGCGTTCGGCGTCATTCTGATCGGGCTCGGCATCGATTTCGGCATCCACTACGTTGCCCGCTACCTCCAGTTGCAAAATGAAATCCACGACTGCCGCAAATCGCTGGTTCAAACGGCACGGGGTGTTGGACCCGGCATTGTGACCGGAGCGGCAACGACTGCAATCGCATTCTTTATGGCCGGGGCGACGGAATTCACGGGCGTCGCCGAACTGGGGATCATTGCCGGCGGCGGTATTCTTCTGTGCCTTGTGGCGGCGCTGACGATCCTGCCCGCCATGATCTTCCTGAGCGACCACCACCGCCGTTACAAGCCCCTGCCGGTCCCGCTCGACCTGCACAGTTGGATGACGCCCATCTTCCGCCGACCCGGACTGCTCCTGCTGGCAACCATTGTCGGAAGTGCGACCGTGGGCACGGGCGTCGGCCAGCTCTGGTACGACCACAATCTCTTGAATCTTCAACCCGAGGGATTGGAGAGCATTGAGTTGGAAAAGAAACTTCTCAACGAGAGCAATCAGAGCGTATGGTACGCCCTTTCCATTGCGGAAAGCCCCGAGCACGGCCAGCAATTGAAACAGCGGTTTGAACAGCAGCCGTCGGTCGAGCGAGTCGAGAGCCTCGCCCGATTCTTCCCCGCCGACCACGAGGACAAGCACCCGTTGATTGCACAGATTCATGATAGGCTTGCCGGCCTTCCGGAGCGTCCGCCTCGCATTCCGGTCGATTCGCCGGCCGACGTCGGCCGAGTTCTGGCGCGAATGCAAGAGCTGCTGGCGGGCAACGTGCGGATGCTGCGTACCCAGCGGCAACTGGAACTCATCCGGGACTCGCTGCGGCGCATGCCCCTGGCCGACTGCTACGAACGACTCACCGAGTACCAGCAACGCATGGCCGGCGACCTCCTGAGCCGGTTGCACACGCTGCGCACCATTGCCAACCCCGAACCGCCGCAACTGAGCGACTTGCCCAAGGGCCTCGTGACGCGGTTCGTGGGCCAGGACGGGCGGCACTTGCTGAAAATCTACGCCAAGGGCGACATCTGGGACATGGAGGCCATGCGGCAGTTTGTCGGCGAGGTGCGGGCCGTCGATCCGCGAGCCACCGGCAACCCGCTTCAGACGTATGAAGCCTCCCGGCAAATGAAGCGTAGCTACGAGCAGGCGGCCTGGTATGCGTTGGCCGCCGTCCTTCTGATCCTCTACTTCGACTTCCGGAGCCTGCGGTACACGCTGCTGGCCATGCTGCCGGTTGGAGTAGGCATGCTCCAGTTGTTCGGGCTGCTGGGCTTACTGGCCATTCCCCTGAATCCAGCGAATATGATCGTTCTGCCGTTGATCCTGGGCATCGGCATTGACGATGGCGTGCATGTGGTCCACGATTTCCGTCTCCAAAAGGGGCGTTTTCGATTAGCCCCTTCGACGGCCAGCGCGGTGCTCATTACGTCATTAACCACAATGGTGGGGTTCGGCAGTCTGATGATCGCCAGCCACCGCGGCCTGCAAAGCCTTGGTCGAGTGCTGACTATTGGCACGTGCTGCTGTCTTTTCTCGTCCTTGGTCATGCTGCCGGCACTGCTGACTTGGCTTGCGAAGAATCGCCCCGACGAGAGTGAGGATGGGGAAGAGGCGAGGGAGAACAAGCAGATATCTTCCGAGCCACCCCCCCCGCGAGTCATACGGCGTGAACCGGGGCACTGTCCGGGGCGTAGCTACCATATCTTGTCGCAAGGCGAGGCCACAAAACGCCCCAGCGAACCGCGAGCACACCCGTACTAACGCGACCGGCAGATTGAAATATACCCAGTGTAGAACAATTGTCTCAATTGTTTGGGAACAGTTGGGACAACTGTTCTACATTCGGCAGGAAGCTCGAACCTGCCGATCGCCTAAAGCTTCGATGGCTTCCCCGCCACAAGGGGAATGCCCGTCGCCTTGGCGCGCCAAATATGTTTTGGAGTATCGCGTCTTCGGACCCTTCTCAACAGACGCCATGCCTGCTACACTGTAGGTTTATGTACTTTGTCACCAACCTTGGAAACGGCAGCAAGCCGATCGCATTCAGTCATGTCGAAACCACAGCACAAAATTAAGAAAGCTAATCACGGAAAGCGTCCCGCCAACAGCCAGACGCGCAAACGCAAACGGCAACTCGTACGGACATGATCCAGGCGGTGTTATGTCACCCCCATTGGGCCCCGGTTGCCATGGCTCCGAGCCTTTCGCTCGAGCTGGCCGAGGCGGACCATTCAAGCACCCTCAACCGATAAGGAGTCGGGCGTGGCCAAAAAACCGCTAATCCTCGACTTCTCCCAGTACGACCTCAACCGCGTGGTTGCGGATATTGAAGAGATTCGCCGGTATAACCCACAACGTTATGAAATGGAACATCTCACGGCAATTTGCCATGAGGACACCAAGAATCATATCGTCGTGGGCTACAAAACTTTGCGCCAGGATGAGTTCTGGGCACGAGGGCACATGCCCGGCATGCCGCTAATGCCTGGTGTGATCATGTGCGAAGCGGCTGCGCAAGTTGCCGGGTACTACTGCAAAAAGCACGACCTGCTCGAAGGAATTGTGGGATTTGCCGGCCTGGAAGATATCCGCTTTCGCGGGGTGGTACGGCCCGGAGACCTCTTCGTCGTTGTCGCAAGACTCCTAAAGCACCGGCGGCAGATTATGACCTCCGAGTTCCAGTGTTTTGTCGATCAAAACCTGGTGTGCGAGGGCATCGTCAAGGGCATGAGTCTCCCGGCCGACTTGCTCGCAGCCGACGGTGCGTAGACGATTCCATGGGCCGACGCGCGCTCAGTCATATTGATCCGAACCTGGACCTTTCCGGCTGGCTGTTGGACTTGAATGAACTGCCCCGCCCCGTCACGGCCGACGCCCTTTTCGAGCGGCCGGGGCCCCTGGAGGTTGAAGTCGGCTCGGGGAGGGGGCTGTTTCTGCGAACGGCGGCCGTCGCGGAGCCGAAGCGATGCTTCCTCGGCTGCGAGGTTGGACGCAAATACGCCCACTTCACCGCGGCCGGCCTCGCCAGCCGCGGTCTCACCAACGCCAAGGTCGTTGCCGGCGACGCAATGCGGTTGTTCGCTGAACTCGTGCCCGACCAATCAGTCGCCGCCGTGCATGTCTACTTCCCCGATCCCTGGTGGAAACAGAAGCACCGAAAACGCCGCATCATGCAAGAATCGTTTGTACGCGACGTGCATCGCGTGCTCGAACCGGGCGGTTCCTTTCACTTCTGGACCGACGTGAAAGAGTACTTCCTCGCGTCGCTGGAAGTGACCACATCGTACAGCCGGCTCGAAGGTCCCATCTTGATGGATGAACGGCCGGCCGAACACGATTTGGACTATCGCACGCATTTCGAACGCCGCATGCGTCAACACCGAACCGAGGTCTTCCGCTGCGAGTTTCACAAGCCGTAGGGCAGGACTATCGCGTGCGAGATTCTTCAGTCTTTACCACCACGGGAATCCCTCCCCCCATCCAGCGACTCGGGTAGCGCCCACTGTTCGAGGTCCATTTCGGCGAGTAGTCGCCATGGAACGGGTCGCTGAAAGCATGTGGCCGGCTATTCGACAGTCCGAACCAGCGCATCGCCGCCAAACGGCTCTGGCGCTGGGAAGAGCGGAATTCGGCCTTTTCGCGGACTGCGGCCGATGGATCGTCGTACTGCTGCTGATACTGTTCGTAGAACCACATTTCGGGCGTGGGCTGCAACTGGCCGACGGCAATCCTTGACTCGGATCGAACGCCCTGAGCGGCTTCCATTCGATCTGGACGCTGTGCCCAGGCGGTCCCTACCGACAGAACGGCCAATAGACACACACAAATGGTTATCCTTTTCATACCTTCCCCCTTGTTTGACAAGCATGGCTCAGTTCCTTCCGAGCCGCAAGGGACGTCTGGCGCGCCGCAAACGACACGGCACCGTGACCGCCACAACGGCAAAGCACTGCCATCGAGGATTGATCCCCCTATCCGACTCGGAATGCCTACTAGAAGATTCGGCTTGTAATGTTGGTTCGGATTAGGACGTTTCTGCCGATTACGAACTAGGTCAGCGGTCCACTCGGAGCATAGATAAGGCGTCGGTACAAACGGGCATCACCTCGGACGACGAGCACGTACAAACGCCCCCCCTCCTTCCATGCAGATGCGCAAACCCCCCCGGTAGATTGAATCGGATTTGCGGGCGGTCGTGTCCGTACGATTTCGGAAGAAGCAACCGCAAGCACGTACAACGTCGCTCGGTGGCCTTCAGCACCCGGAAAATCAAAAGCCACGGCCTGACGGCCCAGCAGCCCGTGAACAATCCGCCAGCGAAGTTCCGGAACGCGGGCAACGGCTCGACTCATGGCAAATTGCTCCGGTGGCTCGCTTTCGTCCAGCAGACGCCCCGTCGCGAGATCCACCGCGACCTCCGAAAGGAACCGTCGGCATACGTTGTCCAGCACCTCGGACTCGTCGAGAGGGCCGGCATGAGGCAACCCCAGCCAAAGGGCCACGAAGATCGATGCCGCCAGCGCAGCCAACCCACTGGCGACAAACCACCGCCGCCCGCGATTCCCAGGTCGCCGCGGGGAGACAGATTGTTCCCTCGCGGTCTCCAGTGCGGTAAGTATTCTCGACGCAAGGCCCTCGGGCACGGGTACCTCGTGCATCGCGGCGCCAATTTGGACGTCCGCCTGCTCGATCCGTCGCTGAAGATCCCTGAGCTGCGAGTTCGCCTCCAGAAGTTGCTTCAACCCCAATTCGGGCAGCGAACGATCCTCGCTGCCTGGGCGGCACGCCTCCAGGGCCTCGAGTACTCGTTCGTCGTGAATCGGGTCGTTACTCATGCGTCAGTCCTCAACTCGTTAAGTCGCCTCCGAACGGGCGGCAATCCGCAGCCTGTTCTGCCTCCGTTTCGCATCCACCGCCTGTTCGGCTTCGAGCAGGCAGCAGCGCAAAGCGCCCTTCGCTCTTGCCAAGCGGCTCATGATTGTACCAATCGGGACGCCAAGTGCCTCGGCCATTTCGCGGTATCCCAAATCCTCAAAATAAAACATCACGAGCACCATTCGATATCTTTCCGGAAGTTCGTCGAGTACTCGCTGGAGTCGCTCCTGATCGATTTCGCTTTCGTAAACTTCTTCAGGGATATTATCGATATTCAACTGCAAGTCAGTCGCCGCCGTTGGTAGTTTCTTCCGGCGTTGCTTGAGAAAGTAATTCCGAAGGATGGCAAACAGCCAGCCCCGAGCCTTCCCTTCTTCCCGCAATTGCTCCAGTTTGCCTTGAGCCACCAGGAAGGCATGCTGAGTCAGATCCTCGGCATCGGCGACCGTTCCGGTAAGCCGGTAGGCGTAACGGTAAACGGCCTGGTGGTAGTCGGCAACGAGCTGGGCGATATCCATGGCAGTTCGGTAGTCGGCGCAGCCGTCCCCCCTCTTAGAGGCCAATGAACGAAGAATTATTCCAGGCACATGCAAGAGTTGGTGTATATTTTAGAACCTCGGGAATAATTTCCCAGGGGCAGGGTTCTAAGAGATAGGGACGTAGTTCGTCCCAGTCATTTGTAAAGACGGTTTGTTTTGGTAACGCAGGTTGCGTTACCAGTTAGGCCAGAGGTACCCTCGAAACCAGAAAGGTGGTCACAATGAGGTATTTGGCATCGTTTCTTATGTTGGTAAGTTTGTGTGCGTTCACGGTTGGTTGCGCTGCTGAGAAGCCCAAGGCTCCCGCGCCCAACGTTCCGGCCGTAGAGGCTGGTGACGCCGTTGGCGATGAAGCCGCTGACGAGCCCGCCATCGAAGAGCCCGCCGCTGCTGAGCCGGCCGCTGCCGATGCACCGGCCGAGCCCGTCAAGGAGTAGCACGAATCACCGCGAGTACGGCTATTCCTTTTGCGAGGAGTACCCGGGTGAACGGTCGTCGCCGTCCGTTCATTTTGCGGAATGAGATCGTCTGTTCAACTCAGGAAGGGGCCCGCACGGGCCCCTTCCGTGTTTCGTAACCGTTCACAGGGGGACTGTCCCAATTTTCGCGGCACAAAGGGCGATTAA
>CAZASB010000033.1:0-25069 GCA_964487655.1 uncultured Planctomycetaceae bacterium | reverse complement strand
GGACGGACGGACGGGCAAACGGGGTGAAACAATCCGTATAGTATCGGCGCACGACAGGCGACCATGCCCATTCTAAAATTCGGGCATGACAAACAAGGCAGCAGATATTCTGGCGGACCTGGACGCGAAGCAAATCGAATCGCGACTAGACGAAATCGAATCAGAGCGGAAAGCGCTGCTCGTCCTCTATCGCGCAGCCCGCGCCCGAGATCGTGGCGCTACCCGGCGGAAGGCACTTCCAGCTAAGCAGGAGGGCCGCCGCGATGATTGACCGCGCCATCTCGCCCGCCGCGCTTGCCCGCCGGCTGGGCGTCCATCCTGGCAAGGTGCGTGGCTGGATTCGTTCCGGCGAGTTGCGAGCCGTGGACTTGGCCGAAAACGCCTCGGGCAGGCCGCGCTGGAAAATCATGCCAGACGCCGCGGATGAGTTTCTCTTGTCTCGGCAGTCCACCCCGCCGACGCCGCGACGGAGGAAACGTCGGCAGTCTGAGCAGAGGTATTACCGATGACCGCAACAACCACACGACCAAGCCGCAACGGGCATCGGCGCGACGACTTTGTCGATGGGGTTCCACCTTGCGACCTGGAAGCGGTTATCGCCAAGCTGACACAAGGCGGCACGGAGGGCGACGCCGCATGAACAACGCCGAGACAACCAGCAAGGTGTTCTACACGAAGGTGCCCAACGCGGCCGTTGTGGAGCGTATCCCCGAGTTGGGAAAAGCGGCCGTCTTGGTTTACCTGATTCTCGCCTACCATGCCGATGAAGTCGGCTACTGCTTTCCGTCCTTGTCCCTCATCTCCAGAAAAACCGGCTTCAAACGCAATACCGTATGCAAAGCCCTCGGGGTGTTGAAGCGCAATGGGCTCATTGAGGTTGAACACGGCAAAGGTGGCAAGGGCAATGAGTACAAGCTCACCACCCTTTGCGGTAGTACCAAAAGGGATACTACCCTCCAGCCGGATAGTACCAAAAGGGATACGCAGACTAGGGCCCAAAGGGATACTCAGGTAGGGCCCAAAGGGATACAGGAACTAGAACCATTAACTAAACCCATTAAACAAGAGTCTTCTTGTCGCACCTTCCGGTTCGACGAAGGGGACCGCGAGATTGCCGAGTGGATGTTTTCTCTCATTCGGAAACTGAACCCGAAGCACAAAGAACCGAACCTCGAGCACTGGGCAAATGATATCCGTCTGATGCGCGAACAGGACAAACGCACGCCGGAGGACATCCGGGCCGTGTTCGCCTGGGCCAACTCGGATTCCTTCTGGCATAAGAACATCCTGTCACCTGAAAAGCTGCGAAAGCAGTTCGACCAATTAACCCTGAACCGGAACGGAGACACAAACAATGGAAACCACACGTCCAACGGACACCGACCAGGACGAGTCGAGGCAGAGCCCGGGAAGTATGACAAGTTCGAATGACGATTGGACGGACGCCAGATATCGGGCAGAACTCAGGACCGATTGGGAAAGGCGCGAGCGGGAGGAAGAGCGACGGAGAAAATATCCGTTTGGCGACCCGGCCGAAGCGACCGAGAATTGCCGGGCACTTGTGGAAGCCGCCAACGCTGGCAACTCAGCACGGGCGCGGACATTCGAGGGTCGCCATACGGCCTTTCTCGTTTGTCAGGATGGAATTGCTAACTTTGCATATCAAAACGATTCCATAGCGCCGCGACGACGGAGACGACAACCTGGAGCGCTCTGGGGTCAGAGCGCCGTCAGACGCTAAACGGTTGACCGCGATGCTCGTTTGTGCTAGCGTTGCAGGGCGTGGAGTTGCTCGTGACCGACAGTGACGGCAATCCTTTTCCGGCATATCCCATAAGCGACTGCCTGCTTGGCAATCCACCGCGCTTCAACATCAACGGTCAACTTGTGTGCTACCATGTACGTTTCGGTCTCGAATTTGGGGGGCGCGCATATCGCTTATTCTGGCTCATTCCAGTTGGGGAGACTGCTTTGGTTTTCAAGTGTCGCTTCCTTCTTCGCGGAGAAGGAGGTCGGTTCGTGCGATTACCGCGATCTTGCTCTGGGTGCAAATTGCGATGGCGAGATTCACGGATTCACAGCCGCGTCAGACATCGTCGCCGGAGTACGAGCAGAGATGATCCACGTATCATACGATTGGTTTCTCCCAGGTCCGAGGCGTTCCTTCGAGGAGTCGTAATTCATGCGAGGTCTTCCTGCTTGCTTGGTTGTCTTTCTGGCCGCGGCTGTTGTCTTGCCCACACTCGGATGCCGCGGGAACGGAGCGGGCGTCCCGATGGACGACCGACTGTGGGTGGTATGCACCACCGGGCCGGTTGCCGATCTGGTACGCCACGTCGGTGGCGAGTGGGTTTATGTGGAATCGCTGATGGGGGCCGGAGTAGATCCTCATCTGTATCAGGCTTTGCCCAGCGACATGGCCAAGCTGAACGCGGCTGACCTGATCTTCCACAATGGGATGCATCTGGAGGGGCGCATGGCCGACCTGCTCCGGCAGCTTGGCCGGCAGAAGTCCGTTTTCGCGGTGACCGACGATTTACCGCATGGCCATCTTGAACGTCTTCAGCCCATTCCGGGCGCGGAGGAGGGCTTCGATCCGCACGTCTGGTTCGACATCGCCCTCTGGGCCGTCTGCACCGAATTCGTGGCCAAGAAGCTTGCCGAGGTCGATCCGGAAAATGCGATCGACTATCACCGTAACGCCGAGCAATACCAGGCGGAACTGCTGGAACTGGATCGTTGGTGCCGGGAGCAGCTTGCCACGATTCCAGACGAGCAGCGTGTCCTGGTCACCTCGCACGATGCGTTCAGCTACTTCGGCGCCGCCTATGACGTGGAAGTGCATGGTATCCAGGGCATCGCGACGATGGACGAGGCCGACCTAGCCTCGGTCAACCGGCTGGTTGCGCTGTTAGTCAAAAAAGGCGTAAAGGCCGTCTTCGTCGAGACGAGCGTGGCGGAAAAGAACGTCCATTCGTTGGTCGAGGCGTGCGCTGCCCTCGGCCACACGATCCGCGTGGGCGGCAGGCTATACTCCGACGCCATGGGCCCAGCCGATTCACCCACGGGAACCTATGTCGGAATGGTTCAACATAACGTGAACACTGTTGTTGAGGCGCTACGTTGAACCAAGCCGCTGTCGGCACGCAGCGCAGCGGCTTCGTTCAACCTCGAGTCATGTAGGGAATCGATTGAAGAGGTGATGAAGGAATATGACCTGCAACGGGACGACGTACTGGTCTGTATCGCCGGTGGCGCGGAGACGGGCCGTGAGTGGCACATCGATATTCCCGTAGAGGCCCTTGGAAACCGCGGGCCGACCTCTTCACGCCGGACGCGATAACGGTTACAAAATCGCGTATGAACACTCCCTCTCCTCCACTCGAAATCCATGATATGACCGTGGCCTACCACCGTAGGCCGGTGTTGTGGGATATCAGCCTAACCGTACCTGAAGGCAGTCTTGTGGGCATTGTGGGGCCCAACGGGGCTGGAAAGAGCACGCTGATCAAAGCGGCGTTGGGACTCATTCCCCTGGCCAGCGGGCGGGTGAGGTTCTACGGCGAGCCCTATGCTCGGCAACGGCCACGGGTGGGCTACGTGCCGCAACGCGAGTCGGTCGATTGGGATTTTCCCGTTACCGTGGAAGATGTCGTGTTAATGGGGACCTATGGCCGGCTCGGCTGGATACGCCGGCCTGGAAGCTCCGAACGCGACTTGACACGGCAGTGCCTCGAACAAGTGGGGCTGGCCGACTTCAGGAATCGGCAAATCCGCCAGCTTTCCGGCGGTCAGCAGCAGCGGGTGTTCCTCGCCAGGGCCCTTGCCCAGGATGCGAAGATTTACTTCATGGACGAGCCGTTTGCAGGCGTTGACGCGGCAACGGAAGCAGCCATTCTGGCATTGCTCCAGTCGCTGCGCGACGGGGGCAAGACGGTGATCGTGGTGCATCATGATCTACCTACGGTGCGAAAGTACTTCGACCACGTGATCCTGGTGAACATGCGATTGATCGCGGTCGGTCCTATCGACACGACGTTTACCAATGAAAACCTTCAGAAGACGTACGGCGGGCGTCTGACCATCCTGGATCAGGCCGCCGAAGCCGTACGCCGAGGGGGGCCCGACCGGTGACGCTCAACTACCTGACCATGCTGGTGCTTGCGGGCGCCTCGCTGTTGGGTGGCGTGGCCGGCATGGTGGGTACTTTCGCCGTATTGCGCCGCCGCGCCTTGGTGGGCGACGTGCTCGCCCATGCCGCTCTGCCGGGACTATGCTTGGCATTTCTCGTCCTCGGCACCGTGCATTTCACCGGATTGATCGTCGGGGCGCTCGCGAGCGGTTTGGTTGGCCTTGGGCTCGTTACCCTTGTCTGTCGCGGCACGAGGACTAAGGAGGATGCCGCTCTCGGGATCATCCTGAGTACGTTCTTCGGCATCGGGATCGTCCTGTTGAGCGTGGTGCAGCAGCGGGCAGCAGGCGGACATGCCGGGCTGACTTCCTACATCTTCGGGCAGGCAAGCATCATGATTCGGCAGGACGTCTACCTGATTGCCGCCGTTTCGGTGGTCGTGTTCGCTGCGATTGCGCTTCTGTATAAGGAATTGAAACTACTGAGTTTTGATCCTGGATTTGCGCGGGCACAAGGCTGGCCCACGCTCGCGCTTGACCTTGGACTGATGGGTATCCTGGCCCTGGTTACGGTGATCGGGTTGCCGGCGGTTGGCGTGGTGCTCATGGCGGCCATGCTTATCCTGCCTGGAGCCACGGCTCGCTTCTGGACCGACCGTCTGGGCACAATGCTGTTTTTAGCCGGCTTGGTGGGGGCAAGTTCGGCCGCCGTTGCCACGCTCCTGTCGGCCGGAGTGTTGCAGGCGTGGCTCGGTTTCGACCCGTTTGCCTTCGGCGATACGTCGGTGAATCTACCCACCGGACCGCTTATTGTTGTCTGCGGAACAGCATGCCTTCTGTTCTCGGTGTTGTTTGCGCCACGGCGCGGCGTGCTCGCCGCCATGTTCCAGACCGTCCGGCTCCGCCGCCGAACTGCAATGGAACACTTGCTCAGCACGCTGCACGAGTTGAGCGAAGGGAAGCCCCCCGACGCGGGGACGGTTTCCTTTACAGAGATCGTCCGGTGCCGCGCCTGGCAGCCGTGGTATGCACGCATTTTGCTGTGGCGAGCGTTGCGCGGTGGACTTGTCGAGCACCAGGCTGGCGTGGTGCAACTGACCCCGCGCGGAGCCGACTATGCCGCGAACGTCATCCGCGCTCACCGGCTTTGGGAGCTGTACCTGATTCACGGCGTACATATCGCGCTGGATCACGTTCACCGCGATGCCGACGCAATCGAGCATATCCTTCCGCCAGAAATCATTGAACGCCTGGAGACGGAGCTTGCTGTAACGGGCAAGGTGCCTGGCCCCGTACATGGAGAAGATGGATGAATGAGTAACCGTGCGCCGAAGCGTGAACTTTAGGGCTCGCGAAGGAATAAATGGCGACTTTTGGCGCGGCGAGGACAAGGCTGCGAAGGAAGGCGAAGCAGATATATTGCTTATACGTCGATGCAGCCTGACGCACGCAGCCGTAGCCGCAGCCCGCCCAAAGTCGCCAGTTATTGATTCGCGGGCCATTAACATCGAGATGCGAATTCATGCCGATCGAGGATAGACCATGTTTTCACAACTTGACGCCAATGCCGTCATGGACCTCTGGATCGTTGCCGTGGGAGCAACGACCAACGTCGCGTGCGCGCTGGTGGGCTGCTATCTCGTACTGCGGCGCATGAGCATGCTGGGCGACGCAATCTCTCATGCCGTGCTACCCGGTCTGGTGGCGGCGTTCATTCTGTCGGGCAGCCTGGGCCAGGGCTTCATGTTCGTTGGGGCACTGGTGGCCGGTGTACTCACGGCCGTGCTGACGGAGACCTTGCATCGTTATGGCGGTGTCTCGGAGGACGCCTCGATGGGCGTAGTGTTCACGGCCATGTTCGCCGTGGGCGTCATTCTCATTCGTCGCTACGCGCACGCCGTCGATCTCGACGCCGATTGCGTCTTTAGCGGTTCGCTCGACATGGTGACCTTTCATCAGGTATCCCTGCTGGGGCTCCAGGCGCCCCGGGCCATGATGTCGATCGGGCCGGTGGCATTACTGAACGTCGTGTTCATTGCGGCGTTGTGGAAGGAAATGCTCCTCTCGAGCTTCGACCCTGGGCTGGCTACGACTATGGGCTTTCGCGCCGGCGTGCTGCGATATGCTCTGATGGTGCTCGTGGCGCTGACGGCCGTGGCCTCTTTCGAGCAGGTTGGCTCTATTCTGGTGGTGGCCATGCTCATCGTACCGGGCGCGACCGCGCACCTGCTGACCGATCGGCTTCGGAACATGCTGTGGATTGCGGCGGGAGTGGCGGTGGCGTCGGCAGTGCTCGGGCGGATGCTGGCGATCGCGATGAATGTGAATACGGCCGGGGCGATGACGGTGGCCGTGGGCTGCCTCTACCTTCTCGCCGCGCTCTTCTCGCCGCGTTATGGCGTGCTGGCCGCTCTTGGAAGGAACCTGCGAACGTCGTTGCGGATTGTGCGGGAGGACGTGCTCGGCATGTTGTACCGGCTCGAGGAGTTGGACGTTCCGCATCTCATGCCAATTCGCGAGAGCGTCCGTGCATTGGGCGGAGGCATTTTGCCTTGGCTTGCCCTGGTCGATTTGCGGTTTCGCGGCGAGGTAACGCGGCAAGGGGCCACCATTCGTCTGACCGTGGTCGGCCGTGGCCGCGCGCAGCGACTTATCCGTTCACACCGGCTTTGGGAGGCTTACCTGGTCCAATATCACGGCCTATCGCCGGACCATGTTCACGAGCCGGCCATGCGCATGGAGCACTTTATCGACGCACCGCTTCAGCGTCAACTCGCCTCGAACATCACGGCAACCGAAACGGATCCTCACGGTCGGGAGATCCCACCCGCTCGGCCGTAAGCGCTAAAGTTCTTGCGGTCCCGGCATCGGGGCAGTCGGCGGCTCGGGAAGTTGAGGGGTAGGCGTGGGCGTCTTGGGCTGCGCGAAAGTTGGCTGCGACTGCGGTTCGGCCGACCGTTCCCACGGCGGAGAGGGCTGTCGCGTCGCCTCGGTTGGCGCTAGATAGAACGGCTCCGGGTAGATGGGTTTGTAGATATAGCTGTTCGGGCCGGTCCAGATTCGTTCGTGTCCTTGCGGTTGCCGGACGGGAGGATAGTACGGCATGGCCCCGACGTAGGGCAACGGAGAACGAGATCCCACACCGATCATCGCGCCGTAACCGGACCAATGCGGGTAGCGCAACGACCGTGAATAGGCTCGACGAAGGGTACGACGGGCCGCGCCTGGGTGAATGGGAAGCGCGGTCACGTCCACATAAGGTACGGGAACCGCCACGCGTGGCTGGCGGGCGTATTCTACCAGTTCAACCTGCCGAGCGATTGCTTCACGCCGGCGCTGCTCGGCGTGCTGGTAGGAATCGTTGGCGGCGTCCAATGGCGAGTAGCCCTGACTGGGCTGATCGGCTGCTTCGGTTGGCGTGAGTTGCCGCGCTCCAGAGTCTTGCCCCCGGGCGTTGTCCAACGTGGCGAATGTCGCGATGAACGCAAATAACGCGACGACATGAAACCTCTTGGCGATCATGGACACACCCTCCTTCCGGCTCAAGGTGTCCCTTGGCACTTCCGAAAAAAGTCAGTAATTGAACAACTCAGAATCCGAGCCCCGGGCCGTCGAGGGCCGCAGTCCCCAACGTCCCGTCGGTAATATCAAACATACTGGGGAACCGATCGGCCCACCCGACGTTGGCAATCGGGCAATACTGTCGTCCGTTTCCTTCGATGGCCGCGACCGTGGGAATACGAGCCGAGAGACTGGCCGAGTGCAGGAACGAGGCGCCCACGCACGTAAGGTCTTGCACGCACAGGAACATACCATACTTCTGCGCGGCGGCGCCCATTAGCAGCGCCTCGCTATGCCCCTTGCATGCCTTCAGCGCCACGCCTGAATAACCCAACTCGCGGCTGAGCAACAGGCTCTCGAAATCGACCAGCGATTCGTCAATGACCACTGGCTTGATCTTGGCCGCCGCATGCATCCGATTGTCCGGGTTTGCCCGCAGATCGCGATGCGTCGGTTGCTCGATATACTGCAGGCGGTCGAACGCCGCGGGCGATTGCTCGCGGATCTTGGCGAGGAAATCGAGCACGTACTCGACATTCTGACACTTCTCGTTGAAGTCGGCCGAGTAGACCCACTGTCGACAACCGCGGGTACCCTGGGCCTGGGCAGCGACGCGATCAACCGAGATGACGCGATCGACGTCCCACACGAGATCGTCGCCGTTGAGCTTGATCTTCATGTGAGTCAATCCGTCAGCGGCGATCCACTCGGAGAGCGTCTCCGGCAAGCCGTCATTGACCCGCCGTGCGATATCGCCTTCTTCCAGCGGGTCCAGCGCGCCGACCAGATGATACAGCGGCATGCGCGGCTTGGGGTCGCGCAGCGTGTACCGATCGAGATATTCACCGGCGAAATCCGCGCCAAGGTACTCGCCCAGGTCGCGAGCCACGTACGCCTCGCCCATCAGGTTGTACGCATTTTGCCCGAGCGTCTTGCCGTATGCATCGTAAAGGGCCGCCTCGACCGGGCTGGCTGCCACAAGCTGTGCCAGCCGGGGCATCGGTTCAGCCAACTTCAAATCACGCACGACGCTCTCGGCGATAGATGAGTAAATACCCGCCAGATCGTGCGTGATTTCGAGCGGATGGCCCACACCTTCGTAATCGTTGGCCGCCCGGGCAATGCGCCGACCCGCTTCTGTCATTCCGACAAGGGTTTGGTCGGCCGAAAGTACGGCGGACGGCCAGCCCCAAACATTGCCCATGGGCATGGAGCCAAGCCCTTCCCCGGTGCGTCCATCGCGAGTTTCTACCTTCGCGGTGACATGCAGCAGGGTCGCGTCGTTCAGAACGCGACCGCCAAACTTGATGGGAACGCGGTAGTCAAACTGCTCGGTCGTTGCCGACACTTCGAGTACGCGGATATCCGTAGCCTTGCTCATGACCTCTCCCGATGACTTGATAGCGTTATACCAGTTCCTTACGCACGGCCCATACGGCGGCTTGAGTTCGATCGGAAACGCCAATCTTCCGCAAGATGTGCTGAACGTGCTCCTTCACGGTCTCGTAGCTGATCTGGAGCGTTTGAGCAATCTCCTTGTTGGTCAACCCGAACGCAAGCTGCCGAAGCACTTCGCTCTCGCGCTGGGTCAGCGGAACTTCGACGTCGGCCGTAAGCCGAGGGGTCGCTAGGGCACCGGTCACGCGGCGCAGTTCCTCTCGCGTCCATGCGCTCTCGCCGGCCATTGCCGTACGAATGGCTTGCACCAATTCGTCGCGAGTGCAGCCTTTCAGCAAGTAACCACTCGCCCCAAGGGCCACCGCGCGGGCAACGTAGGTGGGGTTGTCAAACGTCGAAAGGATGAGGATCGGCAGGTCGGGTTTGTCCAGCTTGATGCGTCCGAGCGAATTGAGGCCGTCGCCGTCAGGCATGCGAATGTCGAGCAACGCGACGTCAATGTCGTTCTCCAGCGCGAACTTGACCGCCGCGGCACCCGTTCCCACTTCGCCAACGATTTGGATGTTCGTATCGGCAAGCAAGACTTTCAGGCCGCTGCGAACTACTTCGTGATCGTCGGCAATCAACAGTTTGATTTGGTCAGTCATCGGCTTCTCCTAAGTTCATGAAGGTTTGCGAAAATGGCGGCGTGCTTATCCAATGGCAAGCCGCACCCGGTTTGGTAGTATCGAGAAACAAAGACACACACATGTCTATCCGCCCATATTGCGAGGTCACGGTCAAGTTTTCTACAGAGGGCTTTCGGGATGCCCCGACAGTCGCCCCCCGGGCTGACCGTTCAACACTACTACCAATCATAGCAGGAAATACAGTGTTGGGGAGTCACGATACCGCCCGAACGGAAGAAAATTTCCGATAATACCGGATGATATCACTAGAATCTTGCCTTTACCCCCTCCAATCGAGGGGATTGCGTGGTTCAACCAGTGTAAGCGGTTGCTAGTTTAGATGGGGGGCGTGCAATGGTATGCGTTCCATTATTCGACACGCACACCGTTCCGCGAAGGGGACACATTGGCGATTTTCCGACCGGAAGGTTTCAGGTTGGCCGCTCGTTGCGGTAGCTCAGATCGAGCAGGTCCATCGGATGCATCACGCGGAGCGGTAATTTGCGTTTGCGAACTTCACTGCCGATTTGCAGCAGACAGCCGGCGTTGGCCGCCAAGACGAGGCGCGCTCCGGTTGCCACGATGTTGTCGACCTTCCGTTGTGCCAGGCGGTCGGCCATGGCAGCCTCGTTCAGATTATAGGTCCCGGCGGAACCGCAGCAGATTTCCGTTTCCGGCAAGTCGATGAGCGCGAGGCCGGGGATCTGGCCGAGCAAGTTGCGCGGGGCTTCGGTCACTTCCTGTGCGTGGCCAAGGTGGCAGGCATCGTGATAGGTGGCCACTTCGTCGATGCGGCCGGGCGGACAAAGCAAACCCAAATCGTCGAGAAACTCGTGAATATCCATGACCTTGGCGGCGAATTTCTCGCGATGCGGTTGGAGACCGTCGTGCCAGTGTACGCCATATTCCTTCATCATAGCGCCACAACCGGCATGGTTGACGACAATCGCGTCACAGCGGTCCAACTCGAAAGCCACGAGGTTGGCGTCGGCCATCTCACGCGCCTTACGGCTGCTGCCTGCATGGAAGTGGATGGCGCCACAACAGCCCTGGCCATCGGGAATGAAGACGTCGCAGCCGTTTTGTTGCAGCACGCGGAGCGTTGCCCAATGGGTGTGCCGGAACATCACGTCGGCCACGCAGCCGACGAAATATCCCACCTGGGCTCGCTTGCGCCCGATGGCGGGAAGAAACCGCGGCAGCCTGGGCCCCTGCCGTGTCGGGGGCGGCAGTAGCCGTACCATTCGGCCCATGCGGCCGGGAATGAGCTTCATCAGCCCCATACGCTCGGCTGCTGCCCAGAAGCCCAGTTGTTGTGCAATGCGAACCGGCGCGAGCAGGATCCGCATTCGTTCCGCGTAAGGGAACAGCCGGTAGAGAATCACTTCGCGGAACCAATCGAACTGCTTTTCCACCTTGTCCCGCTGCTCGTCTTCCTGTATGGCCACGCGGAACGGTTCGATGAGTCGGCCGTATTCGACGCCCGACGGGCACGCCGTCTCGCAAGCGCGACAATCGAGGCACAGTTCCAGGTGCCGGCGAATGCGGTCGGTCAAGGGCGAACGGCATTCGGCCACCATACGCATCAATTGGATGCGGCCGCGCGGCCCATCGTTCTCATCTCCCAATTCGGTGAACGTCGGGCAGGTTGAAGTACACAAGCCACAGTGGACGCACTTAAGAAACAGATCGTGATCCACATTCCTCGCCGGATTGTGCTTGGATTGATAGTTCGAGCTGCTGTCGCGTGGAGTATCCATTAAAGACCGCCTAGAAGACCCATCGCCCAGGGTTTAGGATGCCCAGGGGATCGAAACGTTCCTTGATTGCCTGCATGACCGGTGGCTGTGCGGAAGCGGCCCCCCAGACGTCGTCGCACGCGAGTCCGCTGCCCGGTTCGACGGAAAGCACCACCAAGTTGCCTTCCAGTTCCTCAACCGCTGGTCGAAGCTTGGTTGCCAGCACGGTTGGCAAATTCTGGGCCACGTCGCTCGACAACCGAATCCTGACGATTCCATCGCCGGCATAAGCCGCGAGAGCGCAGCAGGGATCGATTTCCGTCATGCGGCGCAGGAACGGCGTTACCTTGCTTGGCAGCAGGTGGGCCTGTAACTGCGCTGGCAGGTCTGCAATCCACTGCCACATGGCGTTGGTGTCGGTGTCGCCAAGGACTTTGACGTCGCGGGCCGACGATTTGACCCAATCTCGGCGCAGCGAACCGATCATCCACTCGACCTCGGTCCGGCTACCCTCAAAACCAACCAAAAGCCGAACGGCACCGCCGAGTTCAGGGGCCCAATCGTCATCGGCGCCCCAACCTCTGGTCAATAAATCGATCGAGACGGGACGTATTGGCGACTGGGCGAGGCGGGCGAGCAGGGCGTCGGCCATGTCGAAGTCAGACAGTCGGGCTGCGATCATGGCGGAGGTCTCGGCCATGGGACGCACCATGAGGCTCACTTGTGTGACGACGCCCAGCGTGCCCAGGGATCCGATCAGGAGGCGAGAAATGTCATATCCCGCAGTGTTCTTGACGACGCGTCCGCCGGCGACGAATGGAATGCCCCGGCCGTCGACCGCTCGGATGCCGATCAGGTAGTCGCGGATGGTGCGATGTCCGAATCGTCTCGGTCCGAACGTGTTCGTGGCAATCAGGCCGCCAATGGTGGCCCGTGCGGGAGAAGGCGAGTCGACGGGTAGTCGCTGGCGCTTCTGGGCCAGGATTTCCGTCAGTTGCGACAGTGTCATGCCCGCCTCCACCGTAACGGTCATGTCATCGGCCGCATGGTCGACAAGCTGATGTAGCCCAGTTGTGTATAGCCCAAGGCCGATCGCGGACGGCAGCGCGCCAAATGCGAGTCTGGTTTCGCCGCCCACCGGATACACCGGCTGGTGCTTCGCGGCCGCCTGGTGAATGGTATCGGCCAGCGCGGCCTCGTCGGTGGGGGCTGCCGTGTCGCAAAGCGGGAGTATGTCGGCCGTGGCAATGGTCATTGGGTTCTCGGACTATCAGGCGGGAATCAGCTTTCCGGGGTTCATTCGGCCGTGCGGGTCAAAAGCCTCGCGCACTCGTCGCATGGCTTGAAGATCGTTGGGCCCGAACAACTTGTCCATGAACTCGAGCTTCTCAATGCCCACGCCATGTTCAGCCGTCACGCTTCCGCCGCAGGCAATACATTCGGCGAGCAGCTTGCGCCCGGCCGCGAGGGCACGCTCGACTTCCTGGTCGTCGCGTTCGTCGAACAGGAGGATCGGATGCACGTTGCCGTCGCCCGCGTGGGCCACGTTGACAATCCGCACATCGTATTCTTTCGCGATGTCGACAATCCGCCGCAGAATATGAGGCAACTTGGTGCGCGGCACCACGCCGTCCTGAATCATGTAGCTATTACTCAGGCGTCCCACGGCGCCGACGGAAAGTTTGCGGCATTTCCACAGGGTTTCTCGCTCCTTCGCGGTCTGGGCCGCGAGCACCTCGCGAGCATGGTTCGATTTGCAGAATTCCATGACTCGGCGTCGCTTCTCCTCCAAGCCGACTGTGAGTCCGTCCACTTCGATGATCAGGATCGCGCCCGCGTTCGGAGGGAAACCAAAGTGGAACGCCTCTTCCACGGCCTCAAGAATGCCCTGGTCCATCAGTTCCATTGCGGCGGGGATGATGCCTGCCGCGATGATCTGGCTGACCGTGGCAGTGGCATCGTCAACGGAAGCGAAGATGGCACGTAAGGTGCAGCAGTCTTCCGGGTTGCGCGTCAGCCTGACCCAAACCTTGGTGACGATGCCAAGCGTTCCCTCGCTCCCGCATAGGATCGCCTGGAGGTCGAGCAAGGCCGGATTCTCAACGGGGCCGATTTTCAGCACGGAGCCGTCGGCGAGTACCGCCTCAAGCCCGAGAACATGGTTCACGGTAACACCGTCTTTGAGCGTATGCGGCCCGCCGGCATTCGTCGCCACATTGCCGCCGATAGTGCTTGCCCCTTGACTGGAGGGGTCCGGGGCGTAATGGTAGCCTGTTCCCGCAAGTTGCCGGGCAAGCTGGATATTCGGCACGCCGGCCTCGACGAGGGCCATGCGGTCGGCCAGATGGATCGCAATCACTCGCTTCATTTGCGTGAGCATGACGACGACACCACCTTTGTGTGGGGTGCATCCACCAGCCAAACTAGTCCCTGCCCCACGTGCAATGACCGGAACCTGATGTCGAACGCACGTTTTGACGACGGCCACAACCTCTTCGGTCGAATGCGGAAAGACCACGGCATCGGGCCTATGCCGTTTCACAGTGAAGGCATCGCAATCGTACACGGCCAGTTCAGACGGAGCGTGTCGGACATTCTCCGGGCCGAGGTTCCGGCGTAAATCGGCGATAATTGGTGCGTGTGCCATAGCTCGGAATTATACCCTAATTACCGCCCTTGCAGCAAATGTTCAATTCATACATCGAAATAGGCTAGATAGTTACCCCTTACTCAGAGGGGTTCGTTCAGATCGTTTGTGCATGGGTTTATCGTGGAACGTGCTTGGAACCAATGGCCAGCGCGACTAAACTGGATACTATAGGGGTATCCCGCTCTTCTCGCCTGCTCATTAAAAGGCGGTCGGGATGATAGAATGGGAGCTTCCGTCGGACTTTGCCGGTTGGACGCTCTTCAAGGAGAGAGGATTTGTACGGTTCCAGGTCTAACCAGATAACGCGATATTGGCGTGGACTGACGGCTTCATGGCTTCTGGCTCTGGCTGCGGTTACGCCTGTCGCGGCGCAGTCCGATGGCTCAACGCCGGCGCCTCAGCCCGCGCCGAGCACATCGGCAGCTCCTGCCGCTCCAGCGACGGCACCCGCACCCACGACGCCGCCCGCACCCACGACGGCACCCGCACCCGCACCCACGACGCCGCCCGCACCCACGACGGCGCCCGCACCCGCACCCGCACCCACGACGCCGCCCGCACCAGC
Organism: uncultured Planctomycetaceae bacterium; assembly: GCA_964487655.1. Taxonomy (GTDB): domain Bacteria; phylum Planctomycetota; class Planctomycetia; order Pirellulales; family Thermoguttaceae; genus PWXP01. The sequence goes on along the minus strand of CAZASB010000033.1, from coordinate 10,357 downwards.
ACCCACGACGGCGCCCGCACCCGCACCCGCACCCACGACGCCGCCCGCACCAGCACCAGCACCCACGACGCCGCCCACGACACCGACCGCGACACCGACCGCGCCGGCGCCTGCACCCACGACACCGACCGCGACACCGACCGCGCCGGCGCCTGCACCCACGACACCGCCCGCGCCGGCGCCTGCACCCACGGCGTCGGCCGATGTCGAGATGTCTCAGAAAGTTGCCGAAGAGTCGCCGCTGACAACCTTCGTGTTTCGCGACGAGGACGGCAACCTCGTCGAAATGCCCAACTTTAGCTTTTCCGACTTTGAAAAAGCTTACAAGCTGTTGCAGGGATTGACGCAGCAAGACCCACGACCCCGATTCAGCATTCAGTGGCTTTCCTTGGTGGGCGAGGTTGCGAACGAGCACGCCAAGATGCAGCTCACGGTGCGAGTGCTTGTGCGAGATCGAAACTGGGTGCGCGTGCCGTTGCGACTCGATCAGGCAATGGTTCAGGAACCGCTCGAGACGCCGGAAACAGTTGAAGCTTACCTACACCCGGAGTCGGAAGGCGAGGGTTATGTCTGTTATCTCCGAGGCGAGCCCGACCAGCAGCACACGATCAAGCTGAAGCTTCTTGTGCCGTTGAGCACGACGGGTGGGCGCACGCAACTCGTGCTTCGTTTGCCGCGGGCAACCGCTTCGGAGTTGAAGCTGAAGGTTTCCATGCCCGAGGTCGAGGCCGAGGTGGCTGAAGGGACCACGTTGCTTCCGCCGGCCAGTGTCGAGGGTGTGACGGAACTGACTGTCCTTGGAGTGGGAGGCGATTTCCGACTGATTTGGAACAAGCCGGAAAACGGTACTGTCACCATGCCGGCCGTACTGCAAGCTGACGGCGCCATTGCCGCGCGCATGGACGGTCCAACCGTATCATGGAATGCCACGGTATCAGTCCGAAGCTTCGGTGCCCCGTTCGACCGCTTTCAGGTCCGGTTGCCGTTCGGCTCCCAGTTAGTTCCCGATAACCCAACAGGCTATAGCGTGGCCGCCGTCGAGCTGCCGGAAGCCGAGGCATCGCTGGGGCCGGTGGTTGAGGTCCGGCTCGACAAGAAGTCGGCGGGACCGGTCGAGGTGCGGCTGGCGGCGCGGCGCGTGATTGAGAACGAGCAGTCTGGCAATTGGGGCGAGCTGGCCGGTTTTGCAGTAGTCGACGCGGTACGGCAGTGGGGGCACATGGCCGTGACCGTGCCGAACGACTGGCAGGTTCTCTGGGGACCGCAACGTGGCGTGAGTCGCGTCGATCAGTTGCCCGAGCCGCTTCGCAATGATGACGTGGTGGCCGGTTTCGAGTACTCGATGCAGCCGGCATCGCTTCAGGCCAGGTTGGTTCCGAAGACGACCCGCCTGAGCGTCCGGCCAGAATACGTGATCTTGGCTGGGGCGGAACGCATCGATCTTCAAGCGAAGCTACGTTATTCGATACGCGGCGCGAAGGTGTTTGCGCTAACGGTCAATCTGACCGGTTGGCAATTGGACGCGGTGGAACCGGAGAACCTCGTGGCCTTGGATGGGGTCAAGTTGGACGATGGCGGCCAGTTGCACATTCCATTGCTTCAGCCCATTCGTGGCGACCTGGAGATCACCATCTTGGCCCATCGTGCGACGACAGCCTCGGCTATGGAAGGCGAACCGACGGCCATGGAATTGCCCATGCCTCGCCCCCATGCCGATACGGGTGGCGCTGCCCTGGTCATCGTCGCGCCCGACGATAACCTGGAACTTATACCAGATTCCGAAAAGACTGTGGGACTGGTGCGGCAGCGGACAGTTCCGACCGTCGAGTTGCCCGCACGACAGCAACCACCGCTGTGCTTCCGGGGTGACTTGCTGGATGCGGTGTTCGCGGCGAACATGCGACGGTTGCCGCGTCGAATCGAGGCGAACGTGTCTTCACGAATCGTATTGGATTCCTCCGCGGCGCACGTGGAGCAGCGTTTCGAGTACATGATCTTACACGAACCGGCCGATCATTTTCTGCTGGAAGTTCCTCGGCCGTTGATTGCCGATGACGGGCCTCGGTTTGAAGTATTCCACGAGGGTGCGGTGGCTCCCGTTCGGGTCTACGGAAATGGGGCTGGCGAAGAAACGGGAAAGACCGTGATCATGCAAGTGGAACTGCCAGAGCCATGCATTGGCCGTTGCGAAGTCGTGCTGAAGTACACCTTGTCCATGCCGCAGGCGCCGGAACGCGGGCGGGCGCCCCTGTCGGTGCCTCTGATTGTGCCGTGCAAAGTCAGCCTAGCAACCAACCAAGCGGTCGTTGCCGCGAGCGAGGGCCTTTCCGTCGAGATTGCCGATGACGCATGGAGCCGAGTGGAACGCGAGAAAACATCGGAAACTTCCGTCGCGGACGAATCGGTGTATGCATCACCGGGCTCATGCGAGCAAATTCTGCTTCGGATCGGGCTTTCACGCGACCAGAGGCTCGGTGCAACCGTGGTCGAGCGCGCCTGGGTACAAACATGGATGATTCGAACGGAACGTTCCGACCGTCAAGATCGTGCCGTCTTCCAGTTGCGCAGCAGCGCCCGGCAAGTCGAGGTGCAATTGCCGGAGGGGACCGCCATGGAGCAGGTGTTCGTGTGGCTCAATTCGGAGCGAGTGGAGGGCTTCGCCATCGACGGAGAACGGCTGTATGTCCCGCTACCCGATGATGAGACGCCGAGGACGCATCATCTTGAACTGGGTTACCATTTCCCGGAACTGAAGACCCGCCAGGGACCCTTGGCCGTCGATCTGCCACGCCTGGGTGAACAGGTTTGGGTTCGAAGGATGTATTGGCAACTGGTACTACCACGCCATGAACATGTGCTCGTGGCGCCAGAGGGGTTCACAAGTGAATCACCTTGGAGTTGGACGGGTTACTTGTTCGCCCGGCACCCACTCTTGGAGCAGCCGGAACTGGAAGAGTGGTCTGGCGCCGTAAAGCGAAGTCCCGTTTCGCAAGAAACGAACCGCTATCTCTTCAGTACAACCGGATACCCAGGGCAAGCCGTCTTGCGCACGGCCAACCGTTCCTGGATTGTGCTAGGCGCTTCGGGGCTTGCTCTGGTCGCGGGGTTGATGCTGATTTATGTTCCCGCCGGCCGTCACCCGGCCACTTTGCTTGTGGCGGCGGTCGCTCTTGCATGTGCCGGCAGCCTGTACCCGGCCCCCACGCTCCTGGTAGCCCAGGCGGCAAGCCTGGGACTTGGATTGACGCTGTTGGCAGGCCTGCTTGAGCGGAGCGTTGCGCGACGGCGCGACGTGCCGCTGGTTTCCGTTGGCAATTCGAGCGTGGAAAGCGATTCGACACTCACACAACACGAAGTGGCCCGACTGAGTGATCCCACGACAACACAAGCGATAGCCCTTGAGGTCGGACCGAAATTGCCGCGGGGTTCTTTTCCATGATACGCCGTTTGCTAGTTACACTTTCATGCCTGACCCTTTTGGTGGCGGGGTTCGGCGTTCGTCCGGCCGGCGCGCAGGTCACCGAGGCAGGCAGCTCCCAAGCCATTCGCTTCCGGCGGGTTCTGGTGCCGACAGCCAGTCGCGGGGATTGGCCGTTAGGCCAGCACAAATACTTGCCCATTGGACCGGATGAGTTTGAGAAACTGCTCGCCGCGTCGGTGGTGCCGGAGGCGGTTGCCAATCGATTGGCGGTTGCACCTCGGATTAGCCATGCGGAGTACGAGGCCTACTTGGATGGGAATCGATTGACCAAGGGGCGAGGCACGTTGTGGGTGGAACATGTGTCCGAGGCTCGGGCTCTCTTGCGGCTCGATCCGTGCAACCTTGCCGTTAGCAAGGCCGTTTGGGCCGATGAGATCCCCCGACCTGCCGTGTTTGGCTTGGGTGTCGGAGGCTCCCTGGACTTGCTTGTCGAGCAGACGGGTCAGCTTGAGATCGACTGGTCCCTGGCCGGTCGCCGCGAGTCCACGGGCGGCCTGACCTTTCCCCTTCGGTTTCCTGCTTGTCCGGTCAATCATCTTCTGCTCGAAACACGCGATGATGTCGACCTTCTCGTAGACCACGGCGCGGTACTCGACGTTGGCCGGGGAGAGGATGGCACGCGACATTGGCGGATCGAGTTGGGCAACCGATTCGAGTGCGAGCTGCGCGTCGTGGCGCTGGGGGGCGAAACGGTGCGTCGGGGACTATCGCTGCTGCGCGAGCAAACCGGTTACGACGTTTCGCCTCGTGGAATCGAGGTTTCCAGCGAGTGGAACCTGGAAATTCATCATGAGCCGCTCGGCGAGATCGGCCTCTACGTCGACGAGGAACTCCAGTTGGCCACGGCGAAGCTCGGCGAGGAACCGGTACCGTGGACGGTAGCGCCGCGTGAGGGTGGCGGGCCGTCTCGCGTGCTTCTCAGGCTTCCCAAGCCCGTGCAAGGGACCGGTTTGGTGCTCCGGCTGGGAGCGCTGGCGCCCTTGCGTACCGATCGCCCTTGTCGGCTTCCCCGAATTCGACCGGAGGGTGTTTTTTGGCAAGAGGGTGGCGCCACGCTGTTTGTCCAGGCACCCCTAGTGGTGGAACGGCTTGGCCTCGTCGGGTGTCGGCAAACGGGTGTGGAATTCGTTGAGACGCCTCGGAAAGGCGAATCGTTCCAGTTACAGCTTTACCATCCCGAAGCCACTGCCGAGCTGGATCTGGTGGAGCCCAAGAACCGTATCACCGTCGTGTCTGGGACAAGCGTCCAGTGGAGCGAGGAAGAGATCCGGGCCACGGTCCGGGCGGACATTCACTTGAAGGGTGGAATCCAGTTTCGGATTAACGCTGCCCTGGGACCGCGATGGATGGTCGATACGGTGGAGTCGGCTCCGGCCGACGCCGTGGACGAATGGATGGTTGAGACGGACGATCAGGGGCAACGCCACCTGGTCGTCCGCCTTATCCGAGCGCTCGCGCCCGGCCGGCCAATCCGCCTTTCAGTGAATGCACGGCGGTTGGGTTCCTCGTTGGGCGACGCTTTGCTGATTGACAGCCTATCTCCGTTGCGGTTCGATGCAAAGGAATCGGATTGGCGACTGGTGGGTCTGCGAACGTCCGACGCCTTCGAAGTGGAACTCGTTGGTAGGGCAGCCTCCCATACCCTCGCTCGCAACTCGCTACAACCTGGCGAGGCGGAGCTTCTCGATACCGACGAGTCCGCGACGCTCGTCCGACTCGAAGGCGATGCGCCGAACTTGCAAGCTCGTTTGGCGCCGCGTCGGCCGAGATTCGTGGCAAAGATGGAGGTCGAGGCGCGGGTTGCCGGGAAGACATTCGATGAGCGATATCGTGTCCGATGTCAATCGGAGTCGGCTCGCCTTGATCGGGTGGTTGTCTGGTTGAGTCGGCAACGGAAGGAGCCACTGAACTGGGTGCTTGACGATGAAGGCGCGGTGCAAGTTTCATCGCGTCGGTGGACCTCGGACGAACAACTGGCAGCGGGGTTGTCGGCCGAGGGGGAAGCGTGGGAAATACGGCTGAGTCCTCCGATCATAAAGTCGCTGGTGATTACCGCGGATCGCAAGTCGGCCTTCTCCAGTGAGATGATCCCGAGTTTGGCGTCGGTACCCGATGCGGAAATACAAACAGGGCTGCTGACGGTCCACGCGGAGCCGGGGACATCGATCCAAGTTGACAATCGGCGATTGCGCCAGATGCCGCCCGAGCCCGTGCCTGCCGATCGATTCACCACGGCGCGTGCCGTGTATCGCTACGATCCCTGGCGCGAGGTGGGTAGGGCGGGTGAGCCGCCGTTGGCTGTTTCGGGCCGCGCGGCGGAAGAGGCTATCCCGGCCATGATTTGGAATGCAAGCCTCGATACTCGCTTCGATTCCGACGGCGTCGGATCCCATGTGGCGGTGTTCTTTCTGGAGAACCTTGGACTCGATGCCCTTCGCATCCAACTTCCGGACGACTTGCATGGTGACGGGCCGCTCGAGGTATGGATCGATCGGCAGCGTATTGCCGGCAACGGGCGTCATGCCGCCGCGCCGTCGGAAACAGAACAATCCAACCCTGAAGGCGAGCCCATTGCTCGGTCGTCTCATGATGAGTTGCATGTCTCGCTTCCCGCGGGGAAAAGGTATCTGACGATCATGCTCGCCTTCACGTCAAAAGGGCGGCGACTTGGCTCGATTGGAACGTTGCCCGCGCCGTGGCCGGAACTCGATGTTGCCGTGTTGAATCGGTCATGGTCCGTGTGGCTTCCTCCAGGATATACCGCGTACGGCAGTGGCCGGCGCGGTTCGCCATCGGCGAGCAACTGGAGCGAGAGGCTCCTGGGCCCATTGGGTCGCTCGGCGGATCAGTCGGCATTCGATCCATTCGCCGCCGACCACTGGCGTACCCTCTTCGGTGGAGCGGACGGTCGGCGCGACGGCCTGCGTCATGCCGAAGCGGAGCTTGAGGAGGCGCCCGACTCTCTGGCTTCGCCTAGTGCAACCACCAATTCGCAAACGGCCGGTGGCCTGGAAACCATGGATTCGGGAAGCCCGTGGACTCACGAGTCTCTGCCGGGGCAAGAGCCCGGCGATCGCTTCGGCTGGCAGGCAGTCGCGCCCAGCGAGGGTCAAGGGACGACGGCCGTGCGTTACTACCACGAGCGTTCACTTCGACTGGCCGGTTCGATAGCATTCCTGCTGGCTGTTTCCGGCGGTTGGTGGCTGGCGCGAAATCGAACTCTGGCATTGCTTGTCGGCGCGGGTTGTGCGGGGCTGACCGCCCTCTGGGCGCCGGAACCCTACGTTTTCGCGGCTTCTGGCATTGTTCTTGGTTTGTTGTTCTGCCTGGCTTTTCGGCTGGTTCATCGTCGTCTGGCTCCGCAATCGCATACTCAGCCGCGTCGTGCGGTGATTGCCTCGCCGCCCAGCACCATCTCGTCGACCATTCCGTGGGGACTGGCGCTCCTCGTGTCAACTCTTGGGGGCGGCATCGATTCGGTTGCACGGGGTGGGCAGCCGGCTCGGGAAGCAGGATCCGCCATGTACCGGGTCTTCATTCCGGTGGACGCCGAGAAGAAGCCGGTTGGCGGGAAGTACTATCTGCCCGAGCCTCTATTCGCGGAGTTGCACCGCCTGGCGGCCGCGCAGCGCGGCCTGCCGCGGGGTTGGCTTTTGAGCAAGGCGGTCTATCGCGGCGAGTTGGTGCGCGAGCCGGCTGGCGAGCGATTTGCGGTCGAGCAGATACGAGCGCAGTTCGATCTTCATGTATTCAGTCCGTCGACGCGGGTTCATATCCCTCTGGAGCGAAGCGGCGCAAACCTGTTACCGGATGGCGTGAGCCTGGATGGCCAAGCCGTTGAGGTGGAGTGGTCGGAGGACAACCGGGCCTTGGTGTTTGAAGTGGCCGAGCCGGGGCAATATCAACTCGAATTGCGTATGCGGCCGCGCATGCGTTCCGAGTCGCCGAGCGGCTTCGATCTGAACATTCCGCCCGTGCCCATCGCGCAGCTCGAACTAGCGTTGCCCTCGGCGGCTCCGACAGTTGAGGTACCCACGGCTCGCGGTGATGTTCGGAGAGAGGACAGTCCTCCTCGTATCGTTGCTGAGCTTGGGCCCTCGGGGCTTATCTCCATTCGTTGGCAATCGAGGAGCGTGCCGGCTGGCAGTGGTCCGGCGATTGACGTGGAAGAGCTGCTATGGATGAAAGTCCAACCTGGCTCGGTGCTGATCGAGGCGAAATGGAAACTAGCTGTCATGGAAGGCCAGGTACAGCGATTCCGCCTGGTCACCGACCCTCGGATGCGGCTACTGCCGCTCGAGGGAAGCCGGAGCCCGGCGGTTCAAACCTCCGTTGGCGACAACGAGCTTCTCCAGCTTGTGCTGGAATGGCCCGAGCCGCTTCAGGACGAAACAATCGTTTCGGCTCGGTTTCTCCTGACTGGCGCCTCTGGAGTAGGTAATCTGCGGTTTCCGCAAATTGACATCCTGGATGGGCGGATGACACGGCGATGGATGGCCGTCTCGGTGTCCGAGGCGTTGCAGTTCGAGCGAAGCGGAGCCAAGCAGCTTTCGCCGGTCCCCTCCCCCGAGTTCCTTTCGGCCTGGGGGGCTACCGAGTCGGTTCCGAGTTTCGTTTACCAATTGCCCTCTGGTACGCCCGATTGGGCACTTGCGACGCGGCCGCGCGAACCAACGATGTCGGTGACGTCGAACCTGACGTTGCGTTTTACCGACAACGCGACGAACGTCGAATTCGATGCGAAGCTGGACGCGAACGCCGGCTACCGCTTTCAGTACAGGGTGGCGGGGCCCAAAGAATTGGAGGTGGCTCGGGCGTCACTGCTCTCCGAAGACGTCGATCGCGCGGTGCGATGGTCGCAAGACGCATCGGGGGTGATCAGCCTATTCCTCTCGGGGCCCGTTTCCGGCGCACAGCAACTCGTGTTGAGTGGGCGACTTCCGCCTGCGTTTGGGCAACCCGTGCCACTGCCTGCCTTCCAAGTAGAGGGCGGTCAACTCATGGAAGGTACACTCCACCTGCTGCGCGGGCCAGGGGTTCTGGTCGAATTGCAAAACGAGAATGGTTTGTCGCCGATCGCCCCGCCCGCCAGTGAAACGGCGGAGCCAGTCGATTGGCTTCCTGTCGGATCGTACCGCATGGCCCCGGGCACGGAGGCGACGGCATCGGTGCTTGCGGTGGTCAATGAACCCGAGATTACCGGCAAGGAGATCGTTCGTCTATCGGTTAATGATGGGGTCTGGTATGCGCGATGGGAGTGTCGCTTCGAGATTGCCAATGGCCTCCTGGAAGAAGTGACTGTCGCGGCCTCGGCGAACTGGGGTAACCAGTTCCAGGCGAGTAGCGGTACGAAAATGCGTGTCGAACCAGCGCAAGGCACGCGGCGCGAACTGTGCATCCGGCCGAAGCAACCGGTCAAGGAACACTGGTGGGCGTGGGTTTCCGGCAAGCTCCAACAGGGCGTGGGCGAGCGTGTCAGTGTGCCTGACATCGGCGTGAAGGGCATTCGCGGACTGTCGCGGTTCGTAATCCTTCCTCGCCAGGTAGATGGTCTTGCGATGGACTGGCAGGTTCAGGGATTGCAGCCCGTTTCTCTTGCCCAGGTGGCTCCTGAACTGGCGCCGGAGCAGAGTTCCCTGGCGGCCTTCCGGGTTGTGAACAGGCCGTTCTCGGCGGAATTACCCGAGCTGGCCGTCTCTTGGGGCGAAGGACGCGTGGGCTTGGCTGAGTACGCGGTGGAGTGGCAAGAAAGCGGTTTGGTCGGCGGGGTTGCGAGGTTTGATATTGACCCTGGCACTCGACGGTTTTGCGAAATCCACTTTCCCGATAGCACGCGACCCCTGCTTATCGAAGTGAATGGCGGACAGGCGCCGCTGACGGAGCTGTTGGAACCGGGCGTGCTTCGAATTCCCCTCGGTGCGCCCGGCATTTCGCAACGCGTGGAGATCGTCTTCGAGTCACCTTTGGCGCAGCCGTTACGTGGGAAGCTGGAGCTGATGGCGCCATCGATCGATGAACTGCCCGTCGAGCAGACGCTTTGGACGGTCGCGATGCCGGCCGGCCGGATGGTCGATGCATCGCAGGCAGGTGAGAAAACGACGGGCTGGCAGGTTGCGCTTGCCCGCTTGGAAAGCCTTGGCAGACTTGTCGAGCGCGCCACGACAGCCGCCGGCGACGATTCCGCCGATACGGTCGGCTGGTACCGGCATTGGTTGCGTCTGTGGAACGCTGCGCGGGACGCGGCTTCCGTAGAAGTCGAACGCATCTCGGTAGAGGCCGACCGCCGGATTGCACGCGAACGGCTAGGCGAGTTGACAAGGCGACAATCCGACGTTGCCGGCCGATTGGGCGATGGCCAGAACACGACAGGATTACTTCCATCCAAGGATGCCGCGGGAGGCGCCTTCGACGCGTGGCACGCGGCCCTCTTTCGTGGCCGGTGCCTGGTATATCACAAGGCCGCCGGCCAGTCGTCCGAAATAACGGTCGAGGTAACGCCGACCCCGGTAGCATTCGGGCTGGGCCGTGTCGTTGCTGGGATGGGATGGATTGCCCTATTGGGCTTGTTTGCATTCACATTACGACGAGGTCTGCTGGTCGAGTCATTCCGCCGCTGGCCGCAGACGATGGGTGTACTGGTTGGACTAATCTGGTGGCTGTGGCTTTCGCCGAGTGTGCTGGGGCTGGTGTTGGCGATTGCCTGCGTTGCCACCTCATTGCGAACCGGTTGGCGCTCGATTTCGCGGCCGGTTTCCGATAGCAGCGTGGTACCCATCGTGCGTAGTTAGCTTTGGCAACAGGCCGCTCGGGTGTGGGCTGGTATTGCACTCGGACCGGGGCGTGGCCGCGGGCGAGGGTGATCTGGACTATGTCAAG
>CAZASB010000032.1:12525-25202 GCA_964487655.1 uncultured Planctomycetaceae bacterium | reverse complement strand
GACAAGATCTCTCGCCAATTCGCCTACGTTTTCTTGTAACCGTTCACAGGGGGACTGTCCCCTTCGCATACAGCGGCGAAAACTGCCTGCGCCGCCCCGTGAACGGTTACGTTTTCTTTTAATTCACGCTTGATACCCCGGCATATAACGAAACTATCACCCCAACCTTGGGGGTTTCCGGACGATCGCTGGGCAATTGGCGCGTGGCGTGAAACGAGGGAAGAACGTACACGGGTTCTTAACCCTCGGCCAGCGGTTCAACATGGATGGAGATGATAGCCGCCTGCCCGAAGCGCTGGCGAATGCCATGTTCCACCTCGGACGCGATCGCGTGCGCCTCGGAAACTCGCATATCGGCCGCGACGCGAATGTGCAAGTCCACCGCGACATAGCAGCCGATGCGTCTGGTTCGCAGGTTGTGTGGATCGGCCACGCCTAGCGTGCTCAATGCGATGTCGAGAATCTCGGTCTCGACCGTTTCGTCCAGCGATACTTCAACCAGTTCCTTGATGCTCCCCGACGCGATGTTCGAACCAACCTTCACGATGAAGAGGCTCACGATGACGGCGGCCGCCGGGTCCAGGATGTACCACTTCTCGCCTAGCGCGATGGCGCCGCCAATTCCAAGCATCGCGCCAACCGAGGAGAGGGCATCAGATCGGTGGTGCCATGCGTTGGCAATCACGGCTTGACTGCCGATACGCTCTCCGACTCTGACCGTGTAGCGATACAGTAGCTCCTTGACGACGATGGAGATGACCGCGGCAACGAGGGCAATACTCCCGGGCGACTCCAGACGCTCGCCCTGGAAGCTACACCATATCTTCGCCGCGCCGCTCCAGAAGATGCCGGCGCCGACCAGCAGAAGCGAAATACCGATGATGGCCGCCGCAAGTGTCTCGTATTTTCCGTGACCGTAATCGTGACTCTTGTCAACAGGCCTGTCGATAAGCTTGAAACTGATCAGGACGACAATATCGGTGCCGAGATCGGAGAGCGAGTGTACCGCATCGGCGACCATGGCCCCGCTATGGCCGACGAGGCCGGCCGCCAGCTTCAACACGGTCAGGACGAGGTTCCCGGCGAACCCGACCCACGTCACCCGGCGTGCCGGCGCTGCTCGCTCGCGTTGGTCCATTTCCCGTTTTCCAAAGGGTGAGGCCAGCTTTGCGCATCGTTCACCGGTTCACGATGGCGGCCCTTGATGTCTTTCGTCTCATCTTAACGGATTTCGACACTTGACCGCTGGAAAGCGCGAGAAGTCCGCGTCGGTGGAGATCAACTCGCAGCCGTGCTCCTTGGCCAATGCCGCAAGGTGTGCATCGGTCACAAGGTTCGCAACAGCCTGACCCTCGACCAACATCGCTTGAAAAACGATCCAGTGCCGGTCGGTCGGATGAACAATGCGCGTACAGGGTTGATCCAACCAGCTTTGCACGCGGGAGAGCGCCTGATCGAGAGAAAGAGGACACTCAAAAACACGAGGATTGGTAGCGATGCGGATAAAGGCGCCAAGGACGGTCCAGCAAAGGCACACCGGCGAAGCACCGGATAACTGGGCATCCCACCACTCGCGTGCCCGCACGTGATAAGGGCTCAGTTCGTCTTCGGCATACAGTAGGACGTTGGCATCGACGAGAATCACCGCCGGTCCTCCCCCTCGACTTCCGAGAGCAGTGTCTGGATGTTGTCCAGATTTCCTGCTTTCAGTCCCATTTTGTGGGGACGAGTGCAATAGGGACGCACTGGTGGCGGATCTTCAACCGCGTCCAATCCGGTCCGTAGCGCCTCGTTGATAACACGGCGAAAGGGCACCTTGAGCTTAGCCGCAATAGCTTTCGCTCGATCCAGCACTTCATCATCTAGGGTAAGTGTTGTTCTCATGAGCGCATCATAGCATCAAACACGATGATGTCAAGGCATCAAGGACGCAAGGACATGCTATGCGCCCAGTTTCTTTCAGTTGCCCCACCCGGCCGCTACCGCGTCCGACCTCCTCAGAGGGAGGTGAACAGTGGGACACAAGGACATGCTATGCGCCATTTCGTGGGGACGCGTGAACTTCGGAGTTCACCGCAGACCCCCTCTTAGGAGTGGTCGATCGTCATCCAGACCATGGCCAGACTGGCGGCGTTCAGGCCGGCATGTAGCACAATGCAGGGGACCACCCGATGGGTCCGAGCGTAGAGCGTTCCCAAGGCAACGGCAAGCAGGAACAAGGGGATTGGATCCGGCGCGATATGCTTCGGCAGCATGAAATGACACGCGATTTGCACCGCGTAAATCGGCCCCAAGAGCCCAACGAGCGACCAGAGTCCCAGGCGCGCATCGTCGGCCATCTTGCCGGGCGCCAGACCGAAGTCGGCGGCCGTCGCGCCTGCCCGGTAACGCAGCCACGCCATGGCAAAACCCACCGCAAGCAGCCATGCCATGGCGTTGGCCAACAGCAGGCCAATCAGGAATTGACCGTGCCGATCCGGCCCTGCCGTGCGGAAATGGACCGCCGCAAACAGCAGCGAACTGAACAAGATGGGCCCCAACGCCCCCGGCAGCACGCGGCGAACACGGGGAAAGTAGCCCGAGAAACGCTCGAAACACGACTCCAACCATCCCTGCAACACCACGCGGAACAGAAACTCCTCGGTAACCGGAGCAATGACCACTGCCGCAACCACGCACAAGAGCAACACCCACGGACCGCCCGTGGCCATCGCCTGCAAGACGGCATGGGCGGAATCAGGCGTCTTACCGTCCAGTACTGGCAGCGGCTCCGTCAATTCCGGTCCTAGCGACCACTGCACCAGGCCAACCGCCAGGGCGGAAAACACGATATGCATGGCCAGCACTGCCAACACGCCCCCCCCCTGCCAGGGTACGAGGGTACGAGGCTCCTTCGGCAGAATGGGCTCCGCCGCCACGTGCCGCTGGAACACGACGAGCCAGAACGCTAAGGCCGCCATCATCGCCAGGAGCAATAGAATCGCTACCAGGGCAGCCGCACCCGGCTCCACGGTTTGGGCAAGGATTATTGGCGGCATGGGCTACAGCTAGGGCGGAAAACGGCAAAACGGCCATTGTACGCGTTGGAAGGCAAAACGGCCACCTCACCCGTCCGGTGTTGGCACATACCACTCACGCGCTGTCCACAATTACCGGTTCTTCCGTGTTCTGGGTGCAGACCAGCCGAACAACAGAGTTCTGCCCAATATGGCGGACGGCACGACCGAACGTGCCTGCTACTTTGTACTCGCGATGCGACTATACGTAACCGTTCACGGGGCGGCGCAGGCAGCTTTCTCCGCTCGATGCGAAGGGGACAGTCCCCCTGTGAACGGTTACGACTATACCAGGACGTCCGCGAAGGGAAGAAGGAAGAAAAGAAAGAGGAAGGAAGAACAAAAGCGGCGTCAAGCCGCCGCACTCCAAAGCGATTTTTTAAGAAGCGGGTATGGCCTCCCTGTAATCGCAAGAAGAAGGTATAATCGGGCCTTTGTTATGAGCGTTGTCGACGATGTCCCTCGGACAGCCAGAGATCGGGTGGGTTCGTCAATGGTTGACGAGATCGCAAGGATACCACTTTCAGGTAAAAATGAATACGTCCAAAGTGGCAGCATGGAGACTATGCCTCGCTTCTCCATGGACTGTTTTCTTGCTGGAAGCGAGAACCCCCTCGTCGAAGTTGCTGTCCGGAGCGTGCTGAACGACCGGGCCAGTCGGTTCAACCCGCTGATGCTTTGTGGCCCGTCGGGTACGGGAAAGTCGCATCTTGCGTGTGGGTTGGCCCACCAGTGGCGGCGTGTGTCCCGAAGCCGCGTAGTTTGTGTTTCCGCAAAGGAGTTCGCCCGCGAGTTGGCTGATGCCTTCGAAGTCAACTCCGTGGTCGAGTTTCGGATGAAGTACCGCGAGTGTTCACTGCTTGCGTTGGAGGATATTGAGAAGCTTGCCGGGCGTTCGGCGGCACAGGTCGAGTTGATCCATACTCTGGATACACTACTAAAGAGGGGAACCCAAATTGTACTTACCGCATCGGAACCACCAGCTCGCCTGGCGCAGTTCCAGCCGACCTTGGCAAGTCGGCTGGGCGCCGGCCTGGTGGTGGCACTGGCTCCGCCTGGGCTTGCGGTGCGGATTGCCCTGCTGCGACAGATGGCGACCACACGGCGTATCGAGCTGTCCGAGCCGGTCGCCCATATTGTGGCCGAGGGAATTCGGGGGACGGTGCCCGACCTCATGGTCGCCTTCGACGATCTGGATCAGGCTGCGCGGCTCGATGGCGAGGTCATCAATGCCAAGACGGCCCGCGACTACCTCCGCCGCCGGAGCGCCGAGCGAGAACCGGAGTTGTCGGCGATTGCCGTTCGCACGGCGCGGTACTTCTCGTTGCGGCTGGGCGACCTGCGAGGTCCCTCGCAGCGCCGGGCCGTCGTCACTGCCCGCGGTGTCGCCATGTACCTCGCCCGCTCGCTCACCCAGAACAGCCTTGAACGGATCGGCCACTATTTTGGCGATCGGGACCACACCACTGTATTGCACGGATGCCGCAAAACCGGCAACCTCTTGAAGACGGACCCCGCTGTCCATCAAGCCATCGAACGAGTCGGAAGTAAATGGAAAGGAGCCAGCCAATCGGTCACGGTCACCGTGGGTTAGCCACGCTCGACGAAGTCGGCCGGAAGTGGAAAACGTGTCGGCCGCATGTCGATAGCTTGTCAGTGTCTGAGCCTTCATCGACAGCTTCCGGGGCGCGCTCCGAAAACCGGCTGGGCATGAACACTGAATCGACGGGATATTGTCAGACAATCGCCGGTTTTTCCACGGGAGTTTAGACGAAGCCTGGTAACGTAAACAATGACTATCATTCAGGTTACGGTTGCAAAGTCTGGTCGTTTGGCCCGTCGCCGTTTTGCACTACTGTTACTACTGAAAATTTATATAGAAGAAGAGATAACACACACGCCGTAGCCCGCCCGAGATGGTACGTAAGCCAATCGGAGGCTTGCGGGGGAGAGGAACACCCGATGAAGATCGTATGTCAGCGTGAAGCACTCATGCAAGCGTTCCAAACGGCCGCCGGCGTGGCGCCCAGCCGCAGCAGCAAGGCAGTCTTGCATAACCTCAAACTCGAAGCCGCGGGATCGGAAGGCTTGCTCTCGGGAACGGACCTTGAGGTGGGCATCCGTATTCGGGTCAGCGACTTGGAAGTCCAGGCCGAAGGGATGGTCCTCTTACCCATTGACCGCTTTGGTTCGATTTTGCGGGAAAGCCCGGACGAAAAACTTACCATTGAAACCGATGGCCGGCAGATTCAAGTGCGAGGCGTCCAGAGCCAGTTTCAATTGCCGTCGGCCAACCCGGATGAGTTTCCCTCGGTCCCCGATTTCAACGAGGAACGGTACCACGAGATGCCCGTACCGTTCCTTCGCGAACTGATCCGGCGTACGGTGTTTGCGACCGATACCGAGAGCAGCCGGTACGCCTTGGGCGGGGTGTTGTTTGAGATGACCGAAGACCGGGTTACCGCTGTTGCCACCGATGGGCGACGACTGGCACGGCAGGAGGGGCCAGGGCAGTCGGTCGGCGGCCACGTCTCGGGCGAGAATACGATTGTGATTCCGACCAAGGCTCTGCAATTGATGGAACGGGCACTGAGCGAGACGTCAGGCACGGCCCAACTGGCCGCTCGCGAGAACGACGTCCTGATGCGAAGCGGCACGGCCACGGTGTACGCGCGCCTTGTTGAAGGCCGTTTTCCGCGATGGCGGGACGTTTTTCCAAAGCACGGTGAGTACGATTGTATAAGTTTGGAACTGCCAGTCGGCCCCTTCCACGCCGCCGTGCGTCAGGCCGCCATTGTCACCAGCGCCGACCGGCGGGGCGTGGAGTTCACATTTGCCGACGGGCGGGTTACCCTGAACGCGCACGGCGCGGAGCATGGCGAATCGCACGTGGAGCTTCCGGTCGCCTATGAAGGCGAGCCGCTACAGATCAGCCTGGATCCACGATATCTGAGCGACTTCCTCCGAACACTCAGTCCGGAGAAGACCTTTACCATGGAACTCCGCGGCGCCAAGACGGCCGCCGCATGCCTGACCGAAGACGGCTATGGCTACGTGCTCATGCCGATGGCTCGAGGAGAACGGTAACTCGAGGCACGCAGTATGGCACAAAGACCGCTACCGATTGCCGAGGTTCTTAGTGAGTTGATGGCTCGCCGCGGCTTTGCTCGCGTTCGGTCGGCCGAGGCCTTGGAGAACGCATGGCGCGAGGCGGCCGGCGAATTGCTGGCCGGCTACAGCCGCGCGGGCGAGGTGCGTCGTGGAAAGTTGGAAGTGATTGTGGCGAACTCGACCCTTGCCCAGGAATTGACCTTTCAGAAGGCGGCCATTGTAAAACGCCTAGCCGAACGGCTCCCCGATCAGCGAATTCGCGACCTCCGCTTCCGCGTTGGCCCGATCGCTTAGGGGAGTAAGACAACCGAATACCACAGCCCCAAGACGTGGGGTAGGCTTCCTGCCCGCCGCTAATGCCAGCGGCAAGCCTATGCCACGGAATCCGACCGGCGCCGAATGGCGCTGACTGTTCCCATTCAGAACATAGTTCGTGAGAAAGACTTTATGCCAGACGATATCAACCCGGTGCCCCAGAATGATTTTGTAACGCCAGACGACGACCTCGAGGGCTACCAGCTTCATCCCTCCGAAGCAGACGGCGACTACAGCGCGAGAGACATGGAGCACCTGAGCGATCTGGAGCACGTGCGCGAACGGCCAAGCATGTACATAGCCGACACGACGTTGCGAGGTCTCCACCACCTGGTGTATGAGGTGGTGGACAACTCGATTGACGAGGCGATGGCGGGCTACGCCACGCATGTCGCGGTAACGATCAACAACGACGGCTCCGTCGAGGTGGTCGACGATGGCCGCGGCGTACCGGTGGAGCGTCATGCGGACTTGGGTTTTTCAACGCTTCAGGGCGTGATGACCGTGCTGAAGTTCGGCGGGAAGTTCAAGAAGGGCGCGTACCAGACCTCCGGCGGCCTGCACGGCGTGGGGGTGACGGTTGTCAACTTCCTCTCGGAATGGTGCGAGGTCGAGGTGCGCCGCGGGGGGCATGTGTACCAGCAAGAGTATGAACGCGGCATTCCCACTGCGGAAGTCCGCCGCATCGGCCGAACCGACCTGCGTGGCACGAAGACTACGTTCAAGCCGGACCCACTCATCTTCCCGAACACCAGCTTCCAGTACAATATTCTCTATCGTCGTCTCCAGGAGCTGGCTTTCCTGAACAAGGGCGTCCGGATCGTATTCCACGACCATCGCACCGGCGAAGGCGAATCGTTTCGCTACGAGAACGGCATTATCGAGTTCGTAGAGTATCTCAATCGCGCCAGCGAGCCGATCCACGGCGACATCGTCTACATCAACGGCATGTATCAAGGTGTCGGCGTGGAGATCGCGATTCAGTATTCCTCGGAGTACACGGAAAACGTCCACTCTTACGTGAATAACATCTGTACGACCGAGGGCGGCACGCACGTTTCCGGGTTCCGTACCGCGTTGACGCGCACCCTTAATGCCTACGGGAAGAAGATCGGCGTGTTCAAGGATTTAGTGCCCACCGGGGACGACCTGCGCGAGGGACTCACGGCCATCATCTCGCTCCGCGTGCCGGAACCGCAGTTCGAAGGTCAGACGAAGACCAAGCTTGGCAATAGCGAGGTCGAGGGGATCGTCAACTCGGCCTTGGGCGACCATCTGACCGCCTACCTCGAAGAGAATCCGAAGAGTGCCCGCACGATCGTCCAGAAAGGACTCATCGCCGCCGAGGCGCGCGAGAGTGCTCGCAAGGCCCGGGCGATGGTGCGCGAACGGAAGAGCGCGTTGGCCGGCGGCGGGCTTCCCGGCAAACTGCGCGACTGCACCAGCCGCGACGTCGACCAGTGCGAGCTGTACCTGGTCGAAGGTGATTCGGCCGGCGGCAGCGCCGAGGGCGGGCGCACGCGCGAGTTTCAGGCAGTCCTCCCGCTTCGGGGCAAGATCATCAACGCCTACAAGGCACGCGACGACAAGGTGCTGGCCAATGAAGAAGTACGCAGCATGATCGCGGCGGTTGGCGCCGGATTCGGTGATGAAATGGACCTTACCAAACGCCGATACGGAAAGATTGTCATCATGACCGACGCCGACGTCGACGGCTCGCACATCCGTACCCTGCTGCTGACGTTCTTCTACCGGCAGATGTATTCCATGATCAAGGCAGGCATGGTGTACGTGGCCCAGCCGCCGCTGTTCCGCGTACGACAGCGGAAGCAGGTGTATTATGTGCAAACCGAAGAGGAAATGAAGAAGCAACTCATGGAGAAAGGGCTCGCGGAAACCGTGTTTGATCCCAGCGATGGTCGGCTGATTGAAGGGGAGCAAATCGAGCAACTGTGCCGCATCCTGGCGTCGCTGGAAGATTCACTCATCGCCTTGGAACGCCGTGGCGTGAGCCTAAAGATGCATGCCGAACGCCAGGATCCGGAAACCGGTAAGCTGCCTGTCTTCCATGTGTTGCTCGGGCACGAAGATTATTGGTTCACCACGCGGACCGAAATGGAAGATTTTCTTGCCGTCCGCGAACGGGAGAGCGGCGGGGAAATGAAGGTGGAACAGACCGTGGGCCTGGACGGAATAGCGGACAACGGCGCCGAGACGCCGAAAATATACCTGGTGGAGTTCCACGAGGTGCGTTCGATCAACGTGCATCTGGCCGAGCTTCGCAAGATGGGTTTTGAAATCGACGCGCTCATTCCCCAGGAACGGACCGGTATGGAGGAGCCCCGATACATGGTTCGCCGCGGTGAGCATGAGCAGGGACTCGAAGACTTGCGAGGACTGCTGGCTGCCATACGGGCCGCCGGAGAAAAGGGCCTCCAAATCACCCGCTTCAAGGGCCTCGGCGAAATGAACCCCGAGGAGTTGCGCGATACGACCCTTCTTCCGGAGAATCGCACACTCTTGCAGGTAACCATGGACGACGCCACGGCGGCGGACGATCTCTTCCGCATCCTTATGGGCGAGAAGGTCGAACCGCGCCGCGAGTTCATCGAAAAACACGCCCTTGAAGCGAGAAATCTAGACGTGTGAGAACGAGAACTGGTGGCGGATATAAAAGCTGTCAAGGCGGGACACTATCCACCGACCGAAAGAATGGCGATTCTAGCTCGGATTACTCACCCTACCCATATGAATAATCCGGGCTAGAGTTCCGTGCCGACTGGCACTTGCAGTTCGGCTGAGTATTTTGATCTCACGGCAAGCGGGAGTGAATTGGCCGTGAAGCGCCAATTTCACGGTTGAAGGGCCTTGTCGACCAATAGCGTATAAAGGACTTGGGCATATACGCGGTGCCCGAAGTCATTGGGATGGTTCACGCCATTTCCCGTCATGTCCCAGTCCTTCTTGTGCTTCAGTAGCTCCGCCCAGATGGAAGTCATGTCGGCCAAGGCGATGCCCGGGCCACATATCTGGGCGAGCGCATCGCGGTATTGGGGGAAGAGTTCGTGATGCAGGACCGTCCAATCCTTGTTGCCGAGCATGGTGGCCACGAGAATGAACTCGCATTGCGGCCGGTCCTTGCGCACGGCGTCGATCATGCCCTTGATATTCGCCTGATATTGTGCCGTCGGCAGTCCGGCGGCGTCGTTCATTCCAAAGGCGAGGATGACTAGATCGGGATCGGTTTGCAGTACCTGGCCAACATTGGCCAGACCCCATCCGGTGCCGGTGCCGCCGACGGCATGGTTCTTCAGCATGATCTTCGTGTCGTAGGCGACTTCCAGACCCATTGTCAGCAGATCCTGATACGGCGGTTGGAACGGAGCCACCTCGGCCCAACCAGAGGCATTGCAGCCCGTGGAAATACTGTCGCCCAGAAGCGCGATGCTCAGCGTCTGTTTCGCCTTCAGCTTGTTCACGGTGCGTGACAGTTGAGCGCCGGCAAACGTCGGGACAGGTCCGGACCAGGCATTCGGACGGTGTTCATAGGTCACCTGTGTCTGCATGTCGTGATACTCGTGCGTGGCGCCGAAGAGGATCTCTCCATTTCCGTCGCGATGCGTTAGCCTGTGGCGTTGGGAGTTGGCGGGACGGCGGAGATCCTGGTACGTTTTGAAGGGGATTCTTGAACCGCTGGGCAGCGTGATTTCGCATGTGCCCGGTTGCCACGCATAGTCCCGGCCTTCGACGTATGCGACCTCGCCCGAGGCGCTACGAACTGCCAGGATCTTCGTGGGTCGGAAAAGAAGCGTAGCCCTGGGCAAAGAGCCGACGCCATCCTGGATGAACAGAACGCTTTCGCCGTCCATTGTCGTGGCAAGCCAGATCGGCCGGAGCTTGGCGGCGTCGAAGGTCCATCGCTGGTTCGGTTCTCCCGCGCCGCCAATGGCCGCGCAGAGCACGAGGGTGAAGATGGGCAGCAGTCGTCTCATCGAAAAGCTCTCCCGGGGGAATGGACTTCGCGGATCGGCAATATGGCAGGCCATCCCCCCGGCGTGAGGTGTCGCTCGGTGGGCGAATCGCCCGCATCGGTCATCATACAGTTTCCCGCTGTTTCCGCAACTGTTGACGTTTCGCGGAGGGATGGGTTGACATTTCACCGGAAGATGGAGAGACTGAGAGTATTCGTTGCCTGCAAATCGTCCATCGGCACACCCTCGGGAAATCCCGAGATAACGCCGTTCCGGCGCCTCTGGTCCCAACTCGGCAAGAGGCGTTCGGGCGAACGATCCGCGTGTTGACTCACCCCTTTTGGCCACGGAAACCAAGTAGCCTTTGAGTGGAGGAATACCTGCAATGACTGATAAGGTGAAAAACGCATCGTCACGTCGTGACTTCATTAGAAACACTGGCCGAATTGCCGCGGCTTCGGCCCTGACGGGCGTGGCCATTCCGCATGTCCACGCCGCCGAGAACAATACCATCCAACTGGCCTTGATTGGCTGTGGAGGCCGCGGGAGCGGTGCGGTGGCCAACGCCATGGCGGCGGGCGGGCTCGTCATGGATAATACTTATCGCTCCCCGGACGAGGAGAACGCATCGTCCGTCGGGCCAGTCAAACTGGTGGCCATGGCTGATCTCCTCCAAACCCGCTTGGACACGGCGCACAGGGCGTTGAGCAACTTGTTCGGCGACAAGATCGAGGCGCCGAAGGAGCGGCGTTTCCTGGGGTTCGATGCCTACCGGAAGGCCATCGACTGCCTGCGGCCGGGCGACGTGGCGTTGTTGACCACCCATGCGGCCTTCCGCGCGACCCATCTCGAATACGCCGTGGAGAAAGGGGTCAACGTGTTCATGGAAAAAGACTTTGCGGCCGATCCAGGCGGGATACAACAGATTCTCCGCGCGGGAGAAGCCGCCGAGAAAAAGAATCTCAAGATTGCCGCGGGGCTGATGTGCCGCCATTCATCGGCGCGTCAGGCGCTAATTCAGAAAATCCGCGACGGCGCCATGGGCGATATCCAACTCATCCGCGCTTCCCGCATGGATCCTGGCTACTGCATGGGCCCATTCAAGGGCGGTGAAAACGAACTGTTATGGCAACTTCGGCCCGGCCACCCTTTTCAGTTTTTGTGGGCTTCCAGTGGAATCTTTATCGAACTGATGATCCATCAGATTGACGAGTGCTTCTGGATCAAGGACTCTTGGCCAATTGCCGCGCACGGTGTGGGCGGACGGTTTGCCGGCAGCACGGATTGCAGTCAGAATCTCGACAGCTATTCGATTGAGTACACCTTTGCCGATGGAACGAAGGCCATGGTAACTGGGCGTTACATTCCCAATTGCTTCAACGATTTCTCCACCTACGTCCATGGCACGAAGTGCGCCGCGAAATTTTCCGGCAATATCCATGCGCCGACGTCGCAACTCTACAAGGATCAGCGCATTGCCGCCGAGAACGTGGCCTGGAAGCCGGAGAAGGAAAGGGTCAATCCCTGGCAAGCCGAATGGAATGTGCTACTTAGCGCTATCCGTAACGATCACCCGCACAACGAGGCCCGGCGGGCGGCCCTGTCGAACCTGGGGGCTATTATGGGGCGAGCGGCCGTGCATACCGGGAAGATCGTCACTTGGGAAGAAGCGATGGCCTCAACATTCCAGTTCTGTTCCGGCGTTGCCGAACTGACCGCTGACAGCCCAGCTCCGGTGCAGGCCGATTCAGAGGGCCGCTATCCAGCGCCCGTCCCCGGCATTTGGCAGGAGATCTGACGCCACCAATACAGCTTGAAACCCTTCCGGCGCCGCTTGAGGACCGTGCTAGTCGCGCAAGGGGGTCTCTCTGTCGCTTGCATCGTCTCACCTAGCCGCCTGCTCACCGATAATTTCTCCCGCCACGTTGCCGACGCACGACCGCGACTCGACCCCGCAGCGGACGTTCGCCCAGCGTGACCGCGTGCGTCTCGCCGCGCTGGGCCACGTAGACGGAATCGGAACCGCCGGCGTGCGAAACGCTGACCACGGTACCCCCGTCGCGATCTTCGGATGTGACGCGCACTTCCGGGCGATGGCCGCGATGGGGCGTCAAGAGCCACGCCACGGTGACCGATCCCTTGCCGACAAGGCGATAATCGAGCACGGGAATCGGCTTCTTTCGCCTCGCCGGGGCGAACCCAAGCACCGGATCCTCGCGGCCTT
>CAZASB010000032.1:0-12425 GCA_964487655.1 uncultured Planctomycetaceae bacterium | reverse complement strand
CCAGGCTGCCAGGGTTTGCGCGTCGTGACCTGCCTCGTCGGTGTTTCCCAGCTAAATGGTCCGCAGGTACGCGGCATCGGCACATTGGGCGATTCAAGGCGACGGCGCCAACGATTCGTCGCGCCGACGCTCGGCTACCGTGTTGAGCAACTCGAGGAGTTGCGCGACGATCTTGGGCTCCGCTTCCTCCTCCAGGCAACTGGACCGGGCACGCCAAGTCGTGTAGCCGCCCAACTTGTGTTGATCGGGTGGCGGCAGGTACCCGGCATAGCCGTTGGCCAAGGACGTGTTGAAGGTCGGCTTCAGCGGGCTTTCGGCCTTCAGTCGCAGACCCGTGCTGCCGTACACCTCGTTTGGCATGGCCGTGATGCCCAACTGGCCGATGCGGATCGCCTGCAGCTTGATTTCCCGCGTGTCGGGCCATTGGTCCATGATGATGGTTTCCCTCGCGTAGATTTCCGGCCAGTTGCGCGGCTTGCCGTTGGGGAGCGAGTCGAAGACCGGCTTAGCTTCCTTGACCTCGTCGGCCGTCGGCTTGCGTACCTTCAGCGTCAGTCGGGCCTCTTCCATCACCACGGGCGCCCAGTCGTAGTAGCGGATGGTCTTGTAGGCCTCGAACGCCGCGTTGGCCACGTCGCGGCCGACGGTAAAACGGTCGAACTCGCGGCGGGGCTTAGTGAAGTTACAGCAGTTGGCGTCGCCGCTGGTCCCGTTGGACAGCATGGCCACGAACGGCGGTTCGACGTTCTCGGCCCCGATCTGCTTCTCGATCTCCGCGCAGAAGACGGCAAAGTAATCGGCCGAGATCGGCGTGGATCCGGCATAATGCGTTGAATAGTTCGACACCAAGGCAAGCGGCCGGCCCTCACGCGTTTGAATCGAAACGACCGCCACATCCGGGTCGGCGGGGCCGGTGGGTTTGATCGCGTTTGGGTTCAGATAGCCGGGATTCATCTGCGCCTGATCGTTCCGCTTACCGGTGTGTGGATTCGTCCGGGCCGTGCCGGGCTTCATCAGGAAGCGTCGGCAGAAGACGTTCGTCGGATCCTTGCCCATGGCCCATCCGATCCGTGCCGGAGCCAGGTTCTTGTACGCCTGCTCGATCCCCTCGGCGACTTTTCCCGGCAGATACGCGGCGTAGGCCTCGTCGCAATCGGTGCCCAACACGCCATAGACGCAGGGGCCCGTGTGCGTGTGCGTCCCGGAAATCAGCATCCGGTCCACGGGAATGCCCGTCTTCTCGTACGCCGCCTGCTTGATTTGGTCCATGATCGGGCGAGGGATCAGTAGGATGTCGACCACGACGATGGCGATCCGCGCCGTGCCGTCGTCCAGCACCAGGCATCGGGCATGCAGCGGGTCGACCACTTCCCTGGCCCCCTTCTCCAGCGAACTCCCGCTGACGATCACCGGCAGCTTCGTGGGTGTGATGTCCATGGCGAAGGCCCCCGCGCGGAAGACCTTATTCGCACCAGTCTTTTCACCTTCCGTCCCGGCGGCGCCCAGAGGCAATCCGGCCACGACAAGGACGAACCACACAACGATGGTCTTCACTCGACATCTCATACTTCACCTCCATTAAGGGAATTTCGTGCAATACGCTTTTCGCTTGTCTTGCTTCCGTTCTTCCATGCAATATGCTTTCCGCTTGTCATCCTTCCGTTCAATCACCTGGCTAGGTAATGGGCGAATACTTCCGCGGCGGTCATGGCCCGGCCGTGGACACTTACATCCCGAACCCATCCGTTGAAATGGCCATAGGTTCCCAGCCAGCCGAACCGTAGCGGCTCGCGGTTGACTCGGATGACCAATCCGTCGACCGATTGATCTGGCTCTTCCGTTTCTGGGTGCAGAATTGCCTGACACGTGGATGAACCCGGATGCTGAGACATCCGGAACCATCCACCCTACGTCTTTTCACCACGGACTTGCACCCAGAAACGGAAGAGTCATTGATCTTCCTCGTTCTCAATACGCGTATGGTTCGCGCACGGCGCGCGATCGCAGGCGATTGGCCTCGTCGTCGCCCGCGAACTCCTCGGCAACCGGGTCGTACTTGAGGCTTCGCTTCAGCCACATGCAAATGTTCGCGGCGTGGACCGTGCTCATCGAGTGGTGCATGACACTCGGGTTGGCGACGGTCGCCTCGCGGCTCTTCACGCAATCGAGGAAGTTTCGCATGTGGTCGAGCGACCTACCCGTGCGGGCGACGTATTCGCTGATGACCTTGTTGAACTCGCCTAGTAGGGCAGGCGAGGAGACGTCGGGTTTGCGGTAGCTGTCGGCCGCGGCGGCCCAGCCCTCGGCGCCGTCGAATCGTTCGCCGCACGAGCCACGCCAGTACGTATCGCCGCGCGAGAGGATGAGCTTTGTCCCGTTGGCGAAGTGGGTGACCATGCCGTCGCCCGAATCGTTGGCGACGTATTCATACTCAACCGGCGAGGTCTCGCCGCAATCCAGGCCGGCCTGGGCCTGCGCAAAGGTATGCGCGCCCCACTCGCCAATGCAGCTTGTGTGGAAGTCGTAATGACCGCGCCATCCGCCGGAGACGTAGCTGGGATTGTACGGCCGCCACGGGCATGGGCCCAGCCAAGCGTCCCAATCCACCTCGTCCTTGGGTGGCTCGGGAGCGACCGGCAGCCAGTCGTGGCGCATCTCGGCGGCCTGCCAGGGAGCGATGTGGGCGTACGCGGTGTGAATCTTGCCCAGTCGGCCGGTGCGGGCCATCTCGATGGCAAAGACGTGATTGGGCTCGCTGAGTCGCTGCGTACCCGTTTGATAAACGCGGCCGAAACGCCGGGCCGTGTCGACCACGGCGCGGCCCTCGGCGATGGTCATCGAAGACGGCTTCTCCGTGTAGACGTCCTTGCCTGCCCGCATTGCCAGGATGGACGCCGTCGCGTGCCAGCGGTCGCCCGTGGCAATCAGCACGGCGTCCAGATCCTCGCGTTCGGCCACGAAGGCTCGGAGTTCCGGATACATCTTGCAGTCCTGGTTGCCGTACTGGGTATCGACGACCTCCTTAACGGCCAGACGCTGTTTCTTCTGCAGGTCGCAGATGGCGAGAACTCGTACGTCCGGATTGCGCATGATCCAATGGAGGTCGCCCATTCCGCGGCCCCGGATGCCGATGCCGCCGACGAGGATCTGCTCGCTGGGTAGGACCGCACCGTTCTTGCCGAGCACGGATGCCGGAACGGCCACGGGGAGGGTCAGGGCCGCACTGGCCCGGGCTGCCGAAATGAGGAACTCGCGTCGTGTGTTCTTGGTTTTTCGCATCTTCCGTCTTCTCCTTGGCTGCCGCACGGGGACTGGGACCGGGCGCGCGGCTGGGGATCGCGCCGCCGGGCGCTCACACCTCGCTATTGTGACCTGCCGCCGCGCGATGTGCAACATGTTTGGCCGATCCGTCCGAAATCCTTGACATCGGCCACCGGAACGGATAGGCTCAATGCCGTTGCCACGTTCGTTTTCTACCCCATGCCTACATGCCTTCAAAACCGAGAGGTCCAAACCATGCCCCGATTGGTATCAGCGATCCTTTGCCTGGCGGCCGTGGCGGCCACCGACGCCGGCCAGGCGGCCAATCCGTCCTTCCGCATCTCGATCGACGGCGATACGTGGCGCCAGTTCGGATGGCGATATCCGGCGACCTATGTGTTTCAGCTTTCCAGCACGGCGGAGCCGTTGAACGTCAGCCGGCGGGATGGGGCAGGCGACTCCTGGACGCCACTCGAATTGAAATCGCTCGACGAGTCGTTCAACGGCGTCGAGGGCTTTCGCGTCGATCCCGAGGCGAAGAGGGTCTATGTGTCGGTTGGCTTCAAGTCGTGCCCGACCATCGACCTGACGTTCTCCGGCGTCGAGCAGGTGGAGTTCGTCGAAATCGCCCGTTATTACGACGCGCGAAAGGCCGTCTACACGCTTTCCATCGACAACTGGGGCCTTCGGGAGAAGACGAACCCCGGATCGCCTTGGAAAGGCGCCGACGACGACCAGTCCGACGCCTATCAGGCGGCCCTGGCCGTGTGCCGGTCGTTTAATCTGCCGGTATCGATTGCCATCAACACGCGCGGCGCGGGCGGCGATGCCTTTTGGCAAACACTGCAGACCGAACTCGATCGGAATGATTTTAGCTGGGAGCCGGCCGTTCACGCCCAGACGCATCCGTGCAAGGCGGCGGCCTACCAGGTACGTGGTTACCGTGACGAAATCCTCGGCTGCCGGGACGAGCTTCTCGCCAGATTGCGGAATATCCCCTGGGGGCAATATATTTTCGAGCACATTTTGACCTGCGGTTATTACGACGACTCGGTCCTGGCCACCAGCGCGGGACAGTTCGTTCTCGTTCGCGGCTACAACTCCCACGACAACCCGGCGAGCGTTGACTACGCCCCGTGGAACGCCGAGCATCGTTTTTACGGCATCGGCGGGTTGAGCTACAAGGCCTACGACGCGGTGTTCCAGGGCAGCAAGCCGGCCGGGCGCTACTACCGCAAGGACGTTGAGGCCCTCGACGCGGCCTTCGACGAGGCGTATCGGGCTGGACAGATTTTCTATGCGATGTGGCACCCGGACCGCTACCAGAACAGCGTCATTCACGACACGCGACCGCCTGTCGAAGGCATCGAGGGATCGAGCCTGATCCAACACCTGGGGCATGTGGCCCGGCGCAAGGACGTATGGTACGTGGCAAACGGTTGGCTCCACTGCTATCGCTATGTTGCGGAGCACGCACGGGTCGATCGGCAACAATGAATCGAAACTGAGGAACGGAACAGAGCAAGCATCCGTGTGAGTTCCGTGCGAAAGGCACGGCCCTATATTAGCCCGGAGTGGAGTAACGTGAGGAGCGAACGCCGCGCAACCCTGGGTCGCAATCTTATTACTCTACCTCCACGAACACGCCCTCGCCCGGTGGAAGTGCGAGGTGATGGAAGCCATCGGCGTCGGGGATCAATATGGTGCGCTGACCTCGGGGCCAAGCGGTGATGGTTGCGCCGGCCAGCTTGAGCTTGACGTGCGCCGTCTTGAGCGACTCCAACTCGCTCATGTTGACCAGCGTGAAGGCGGTTCCGGGACCGTCCTTCGCGGCAAAACAGCCGATCAGCAGCGGGTCGCCGCACTGGATCCGCTCGATGGTCGGAAAGGTTTGGACCGGGTTGCTGAACTTGAGATACGGCGTGTCGTCGGTCGAGTTGTGGGCCATCGCGCCGAGGTTCTTGTAGCGAACGAAGGCATCGGAAATGTGACGGACTTCCTTGAATACCGTCGCGGCGTCGTACCAAGCGTTGGTCCGCTTTCCATCGATCGTAATGAGCGATGGGCTCTCCGGCGTGTAGCCTGCGTAGGTCCAGCAGAGCAGCCCCTTGCAGCCGAACGACAACATGCAGTACGACTGCCAGCGGAACTCCGATTCCGTCGGGGTCCGCTTGCTGGGCACCCAGGCGAAGGTCTGGATGCAGCACCAGAAATCCTTGCCGTGCTCTCGGGCCGAAGTGGCAATGACGTTGATCGACTCGCAATAATCCTTGTACGTGGTTCGCTTGCCCTTAACCCAGTTGAGCGGATAGATGTCGGTGCAAATGTACGGCGCGTCGAACTTCTCGCAGAACGAGTCGCAGTGTTTTTTGTACAGGTCGGGATCGGCGTCGTAATACTCGATGGCGGCGGCGCCGGCCCCGTATTTCAACTGCGCCGCGTTGGCGTACATGGGCAGCAGGTTGATGTACGGCAGCTTGCCGCCCGTTTCCTTGTAGTACGCATTGCAGATCTCGGCCAGCTTGTCGTACTGGTCGGTTCCCGGCTCGTCGGTAACGTAGGTCCCTGCGAAACACGGGTGGTCGAAGTACTCGGCGGTCGCCACGGCAGGGTTCTTGTACGCGCCATCGCCCAGGATCAGTTCCACGCCGAACCGGTCGCAGTCCTTGAGCAGCATTTCCCGGTTGTCCAAACTGGCCAGGGCGCCGTGAGCGATGATCCAGTCGAATCCGCCAGAGCTGTATGTTTTAATGAAGTCTTTTTCGACCGCCTCCTGCCGCGGATTGACCCACGCCCCGATGCGAATGCGGTCGCGGGTCAGGTATTCGTTTGTATAGGGCGACTCGATGGCGGTTCCCAGCAGGGTTTGAACGGCCGCCATCAGAGCGACGGCCCCTTCGGCGCGTGTTGCCGGCTTGGCCTGCGTTGTGAGATCGATGCCATACTCGGCCAGCGCCTCGACCGCCTCGTTCCAGTGGGCATCAGATAGCGAATCGTTCGGATGGAACTTGCCCTCTTCCACCCCGTCGAGTAATTGCCGCGCAACGACAAATCGAATGGCCAGCCGGGTGTTTGCCTCCAGGTTGGCGATATCATCGAAGCGAACGTCGCGATTTACCAGACGGTATTCCCCCGGTTTCCTAGCGACGAAGTGGGTAAACCCGCAACGGTTCGTTTGGCAGAGGGGGACAACGGACTCATCGCCCGTTGCTCCTTTCGGTTGGAACCGGACGACAGTCGTTTCGGACGGATTGTCGATGGCCGTGGACTGGAGCGTGAAGTCGGCCCGATCGAATCCGTCGGACAGGCATCCGCCGGGGACCAGAACTCGGGCAAGCGGCACGACGAATTGCGTTGGCTCCGAGTAGTCGGGGGCATCAACGGCCGTTTCGAGAAAACGTTGAGCCTCCGCTTCGGACGGGAAGAATCCGAGGCGGGATATTTGATAGACGGATTCCGTATCGCTCGGATTGGTCGGATCGAGCCGGAACGAGGTAATCGTACCGGTCCAGTTCCCATGGCCGAACGAACGCATATCGACAATGGCTGTTTGCCATGTATTATCCCCGACGACGGGAAACGAAGAGTAGCTCTTGTCCGAAAGAGTCGGCAGCGTATCGGTCGTGAAGAACAGGCCTGCCTGCGTGATGGTCGTCTTGTACTTATAGCGAAGGGCGAAGAACGGCCGCCCGTCGGCGGGGAAAGCGTCGTCGGCGCCCATCGGCGCGGTCAGGGTGAGGTCGGTTCCAGTCGGAATGAGCTTCGTCAAGCCGACTTCGTGGAGGAGTTGCCCCTGTCCGAGCGAGATCAGCTTCGCATCCGGCCCGTTGTTGAAAATCCACGTTGGCTCGCGTGCAAAGAGGGCGCTGGCGGAAAGGACGACGGATAGCAGCAGAAGCGGTGTTTTCATGGTTTGGCTTTGGTTTGGGTAGGCGTTTTGGGGAAAAGGTCGCGTTCGGAGATCGGGACGTCGTGGGTGCAGTCGGCGGCCCGGGGATGAATCTGTACGTCGGGGCCGCTGCGCGCCATGGGAGGTTCGCCCAACATCGATAGGAGCAGATCGGTCAGCACGAGTTGCCTCGCGGCGTTGGGATGCATGCCGTCGGCCAGGAGATTGCCGACCGACTTTCCCGGCTGGCGGCCGTAGGCTTGCTGAGCTTGCCCCGCGCCGCGGTCATCGAACCGCCGAACGCAACGATGGTCCGTGGATACAAGTTCGATCCGATCGCCTGCTCGGCTGGGGCACGGGAAAAGAAACAGACAATCGCACAGGGGATTGCCACGAGTACTCGGAAAAAAACGGTTCGTTTCATCTGACCGATCCTATTCTGGCGTGCGGTTGTCCCTGGCTATCTCCTTGTGTCTAAACGCCGCGAGCCGAGCGGCATGCCAAGTCTCGCTCGGCTTTGCGGAACCTACATC
This sequence comes from uncultured Planctomycetaceae bacterium, assembly GCA_964487655.1. GTDB lineage: Bacteria > Planctomycetota > Planctomycetia > Pirellulales > Thermoguttaceae > PWXP01. The sequence goes on along the minus strand of CAZASB010000032.1, from coordinate 4,742 downwards.
GGCCCGCGCCAGGGCAAAACGCGGTTCCCGCCACGCAACGAGTATAGCTCTTGCATCCGCGGTATTCAATCAGGACGTCAATTTGGCGTGGGGTACGATGCCCGACCGGTACCACTGTCGTCTCGGTTGTGTGTTTCCTTTCCGATCTTTCAGACTATATGCGATGGATTACGCTTACGCACACCCAGCGATACCACGCCTCGCACGGCACGGTCGGCATCGGCCATCTCTACCAGGGCCGCTACAAGAGTTTTCCCACCCAAAACGACGAACATTACCTGACCGTGTTGCGATATATTGAAGCCAACCCCTTGCGTGCGACGATTGTGGAGCGGCCGGGCGACTATCCCTGGTCGAGTTTCGCCGCCCGCAAGGGGTTGGAAAAACCCTTCGCCCTAAGCGACGGCCCGCTGGTTGTTTCCCAAAACTGGACGCAACTGGTGGGCCGCAAGCTGGCCGTTGCAGACCAGGACAGGATCAGCAACAGCATCCGTCGCGGTGCCCCGCTCGGCCAGCCCGACTGGGTAAGACGCGCCGTTGCCAAGCTGAAGCTTGAATCAACCATCAAGCCCCAAGACCGACCCAGGAAAAGTACCGGACACCTTTAATTTACCCGAGCGGCCGGAGCGGGTTGCGGCGGGACTTGTCGCTCGCGTGCGGCTTCGGTATACTGGCGTTACCATGCTCGACGACCGCGACGACCGGACCAAGCAAATCCGTAGGATACGGCTCTGCGACGAGGGGGGGCGGGACGACTTTCGTGACGCAACCCCCGCCGAGAGAATCGGCGTGATGTGGCAATTGGCGCTCGACGCATGGGCCTTCATGGGAGAACCCGTTGTTGAACAACGACTTCCGCGACATGTTGTCCGCGTTGAACGACGCAGGCGCTGAGTTCCTGGTGATCGGTGCTTACGCTCTTGCCGCGCACGGCTATCCCCGTGCGACCGGCGACATCGACCTGTGGGTTCGCCCCACCCCTGAAAACGCCGAGCGAGTCTGGGAAGCGCTGCGGGCGTTTCGGGCGCCAATGTCACAAGTAACGAAGGCCGACTTCACGGAGCCGGATGTCGTCTTCCAGGTGGGGGTCGCACCTCGTCGGATCGATCTGCTCACCTCCATTTCCGGCGTCGGCTTTGAAGATGCCTGGGCTCGACGCCACACGATCGAAGTGGATGGGCTGCGACTGTACGCCCTCGGCCGCGAGGATTTGATTGTCAACAAGCGGGCTTCCGGCCGACCGAAGGATCTTGCCGACTTGGCGTGGCTGGAATGCGGCGATTAGGGGTGTGCGAAAGCTGGACTATTGTATCTCCGGCATCTCCACGACCTCGCCGCGAATCATGCGAGCCTGGTCTTCCGGCAGGTTGACCCCGTAGAAGATGGCGTTCAGGTCGATCCAAAGGGCCAGCCGGCGGAGTTCCTCGTCGCTTAGCACAACGTCTTCGTGGCCCGAGCGCAGCAGTTTCATCAACCGGCTCCCCAGGGCGCCCATCTCGCCGCCGGGCGGCGTCATCTGCACCTGGTTGCGCTCCGCAAAACGTGGCACGAGGTCCTTCTTGGTCATGAGACTGACATAAGAGCGGTTAAATGGTCCGGCTGGCTCGCCAGTCAATGCGAGTTCCGCCTCGGTCTTCTCGCCGCCATGACAGCGTACGCAGTGTTGGTCCAGCACGGGCTGCACCACTTCGGTATAGCTGAATGGCCGGCCGCCCCAGTTCCCTGCATCAATGGAGGACGGTCCCTGCCCAAACGCGAGCAAAGCCTGGTGCGGACGAGTCGGCGCGGTCGTCTTCTGTTCATGACAGCCCACGCAGGAGGTGTGCTCGCCCGGCTGGACGTAGGTGACCGAACGCATCGTCTGATAGGCAAAGCCGTCCTTGTCCAACGCCTGGAACATTAGAAGTTTCCCGGCCGGTACGGTGAAATGGGTCGAGCCGTCCGGCTCAACCGGCACGGTACCCAACACGGCCCGAGCGTTCTCTTCACCGGCCAAGCCGATCGGCGGGCTATTGACGACGTTGGTCGTCTTGGGAAAGATCTGGACGATGCGGAGTTGCTTGATCGATCCGCGCGGGATATCCCCCAACCCTTGGTAGACGTCGGCCAGCACCATCGTACCCATCGGCGGCGCGTCTTTGACGAACATGCTAGCCAGGACGGGCGGCGTCGGCCGCGCGCGGAGCGGAATCGGGTTCGTAGCGCCGATTTCCGGATCCCGGTAGATTAACTCGCGGTTGCCGAATCGATCCAGCAGGTACAGGCCCAACGCATCTTTCCTGTTCGCGCCCGGTTCCCAGACCAGTGGATATGGGCTGTAGGCCACCAGATAGAAATCCTCGGAAAGCGGCCACGGTGCGGCGTAATACTCGCGGATGTCGCGGCTTTCCGCTTCGGGAAAGGGTATCTCGGACGTGATACGCTCGATCGCTTCCATGCCATCAGCCGCTACGGTCGGGTCCACAATGGCAATGGAACCGGCCGTGACCGAGTGGTGCGCCGAGGCCGTGAAGATGATTTTCTGACTCCCCGGGATGGGTTGCGGTTGGAACGTGCAGTGCGGTTTCGGCGTGGCGTTCCCCCATACGGCAATCGGGTTCGTACCGTCCGGCCTGGATGCCCAGAGGTTCTGGTGCGTCACCGCGTCGCGATCGATGTAGTCCCATCGCGAGTAGAGAATATGCCCCGTGTGCGAGACGGCCGGATACCATTCGTTCGTGTCGTGGTAGGAAAGCGTGCGGATGTTGGAGCCGTCGGCATCCATGCGGTGGAGGGTATACACATCCCAGCGCGTGCTAAATTGGCCGCCGAAACAGCGTGCGTAGCCCTTCCGCCGCGTGGACATAAACGCGATGCCGCCGTCCGGAAGATAGCAGGGCATCAGGTCGTCGTAGGCATCGCTTGTTATTTGTCGCAGCCCCGCGGCGTCGACGTTCACTTCCCAGATATGGTAGAAGTTTTGCGACGGCTCCTGGTCGTTGCTCACCGCCGTTGGCGCGAGGGGGCCTTCGGGGCAGTCGACGTACGAGAAGACCACCCGCCGCCCGTCGTACGAAAGTCGCGGTTCCAGCACGCTGCCGGTTTCGAGCTTTCCGTCCAGGATGTCGCGGGCGCGGAGCGAACGGCCCGGCTCTTCGAGGATGAACAGGCCGCCGCCCGGCCGCGCTCGCCATCCATAATGCTGCATGACAAGATGGCTGTAGGAGGTGGGCACGCGCTTGGCGAATAGCAGCTTTCCAAAGTCCATCAGCGGGTTGGCCAGCGCGATACACCGTTTCATTAGTCGCAACTGGAAATAGCGGGCGGAAGGATTCGCGTCGGTATCAGCCGCCAACGCCGCGAGCCGCGCGCCTTCCTCGGCGAGGAACCGCGGCCCATGCACCGCCTGCAAATGGTCTAACAAGTGTTTCGTCTTCTCGAATTGACCGGCGAATGCAACCGCAAAGGTCTCCGGTTTGGCTGCGTCGGCAGCATCCTGCCGGCGCCAGTCCTCCTGAATCATGGCCCAATAGTCGAGTTCCGCCAGACCAATCGGCTCGAACCGTCGCCGCAGCTCCTCGCATGGAACGGTCGCCGCCGGCCCGGCAGCGTCTGCCGTCGCAGCGGTTTCCATCCACCGGCTCGCCAGCGTGAAACCGGCGCGCCACGCGCCGCGGTAGGCCCCCAAGGTCACGGTTGGCAAGGGAAGGGCTCCCTTCACCGCAACCGAGACATCGCCTGCCTCGGACCGGCTTGCTTCAAACTGCCACGAGTCGATTCCATCGAAGACCAGCACCACGCCGGACTCGTCGCGCTCGTCTGCCAGCACGATCACGGGTTGGGCCGAATCGCCGCGGAGCACCAGCGGTTCGCCGACCGGCATGGCCGCGGTGCGCAAAGCCCAATCGGCATCGAACCAGACCAAACGCGGCAGACCCGCCGCCTGGGTATCTTCACCCATGGGTGCCTCGTACCACCAGTTGCCGGCCCCCTGCCGTTTCTGGCCGAATGCCTCGCCGACGTGGAAGGTCTCGCCGTCGGAATAGGCAATCACCGGGGCCCAGTGCGTCGTGTCGCAGGCGATGCCGCTAAGCTTGTCGACGACGAAGCGAACGGCGTCTCCGGCCTTCAGCGTCAGTTCCAAGTTCGGCTCCGTGCCCGCGCCGTCGTCTCCGGCCAACTCATGGCGCCACACCTGCTGCCGGTTGTGCAGAATGGCCAGGCCAACCCCGTCGCCCTGCAGGTGAGCCTTGTACACACGGCCGGTAATGCGCACCGTTCCATCGCGCGGCGCCGTGAACCGCCGGACACTGGGCACCTTATCGCCCGGATGATGCCAGTCCTTCCCCACTCGCAGCCAGGTCTCGCCACCCTGCCAGAAAGTGGATTCGTACCAAGTGCCCTCGCTGTGTCTCAGCAGCCCGTAGCCAGCGTTCTGGTCGCCTTCGCCACGAAAGGTCCACGTGGCAAGCGTTACTGGACCAAGTGTCTGGGACGTGTCGTTTGGATTATGCGGGGCAGGGCGGATCACGACGGCGGGCCATCCCTCGACGGGATGAACTGCTGGCTCGAGTGTCACTTTCCCGGCCGGATCATCCGGACTTGCTACGGAAAGCCGCCGCACGAGTGCATCGTCTGGTTCCGTCTCAAACGCCGCCGTCCACGACACCACGTCGGCGCAAAGCGGCGTCACCGCAAGGGAAGCCCAAAGACAGCCAGTAACAACGGCAACAATCTGTTTCAAACCCATGGTGATTTCCTTT
>CAZASB010000031.1:19834-25213 GCA_964487655.1 uncultured Planctomycetaceae bacterium | reverse complement strand
CCATTTTCGGCCTCTGCCGACACCTCTTCGGGCACTCTTTTCCAGAATCCAACCGTGAATCGTCGCTGGCGGTCGCGTGAAAACGTCGTAGCGGCACGGCGCAAGCCGTCCGATGCGCCTACGAAGCACAAGGCCGAACTCGATTCCCTCCCGACCCTCCGCTTCTAAACATTCTCAAACACGCAAGTTCAGGCCGCGCGAAGTATATTGTCCTTTAGTAGCTCTTCCGTTTCTGGGTGCAAGTCCGTGGTGAAAAGACGTAGGGTGGATGGTTCCGGATGTCTCAGCATCCGGGTTCATCCACGTGTCAGGCAATTCTGCACCCAGAAACGGAAGAGCCCCTCTTTTCTCCGTGGTTAAGCGGCCTGTTGGGTTTGTTTTCTCGCGCGTTTCGCCTTGTTGGCCGCGGTGGCGCGGTCTCGCCGCGGACCACCTTCGTACCGCTTTCCGTCGCGAACCATGGCGTAAAGGGTCCGCAGCAGCCGCCGGCCCATGGCCACGTTGGCCTTCGGCTTGCCGATGCGCGTGATCAGTCGCTGTCGCGTGGTCTTGTTTGGCGTCACACTGGCACAACGTCAGGGCGGCCTGGCAGAGTGCCCAGCGGAGCATAACCGAGCCGGCCTTGATGATGTTGCCCGACTGGGTTCGGCCGGCCGATTCTTTCACGTCGGCGGTCAGTCCGGCCCAAAACTCCAGCGTGTCGGCGTTGGGGCAATGCCACGCTCCCTCCCATTCCACCATGCTATGGCGACTTGACGAGTTCGTCTCTTTCGGCGGAAGTCACATCTCGCACCGGCGAAATCAACTTCGATCTGACACCGTAGGCAACTTCCCCGGTGGCGTGATATACGCAAGGAAGTGTGCCAGAGGTCGGGAGTACCAAGCCGCATTTCGCGTCGCCCCTTTCCGCACCATCCTTTGGAGTGCGGCGGCTTGACGCCGCTTTTTTCCCGCCCGATCCGCACCGGCCCACTTTTCTCCCCAAACGGCCTCTGCGCCCCCGTTGGACCGCGGCGATTTATCGCCGCTTTTCTTCTCTTGAGACTTACATCACGCCCCCTTCCAGTCTCAAAGCGGGAATGAATTCTCTCTTGCTTCCCACCCTGCCTCGACCGCCGCCAAAGCGGTGGAACGAAGACGAATCGCCTTCGGCGAAAAGACAAGAAAGTGCTATTCGGGGCGGGAGTCTTTACCTTTGATAGTCGGGATGTGCTAAAGCGGTAGTCGCTACTTCGCCCAGTACGACGAGGCAGGCTATACTGACGACAGCCAGACGACCCGATACATCTACTCCCGCGAACTCGACACCCTGCACAAGGACTCGCCCGTTCCCTCGAACGATCTGTTGAGGGCCGTGCTCTATGCCGATAGCACGCTCACGGACCAGGACGTCATCGATATCCTCGATGAGGATCCGAGCGCGCCGACCGGCTGCGACTTCTTGCGCTGAGCAGTTTGTGATCCCTCTTGCCGAATTCCGTCCATGCGGACATACTAAAAGTTTTCCGTCCTGGTACGGCGGGGTTATGGAATGTCGAATCATTTGCGTCGAGAAGAAGGATCTGTACCGGCACCGCTGCCGATCGAGGCGCCGGTTTGGGCCGTTGCTGCCGCGGTAGCGATTGTGGTGGCGGCTTGGATTGCCGCCGGATCGATCGGGTTACTGGCCGATCCGTTACGGCGTACGCTCACCTGGGTTGCCTTGCTGGTGGCCGTCGGGGCCGGGGCGCCGCGTCCCGGTTCAGGGCGGCAAAAGGGCCTTGTCCTGGCGGCGGCGGTACTCGCAGGCCTGCTGATGACGGCCGTCCCGCAGTCGGAAGCACACATCCTGGCCGTCGCCCTGGTCGGGGCCGCATTGGCCTGGACGCACCGTGACCTGCCTCGCCGCATCGTTTCGCTCGCGGCCGTTGCCGTCGTCGTACTGGCAATCTTCCGAATCGCCGTCGGCGCCGTTCCCACGTTTTGGCTCGTTGCCAATGGCTGCACCGGCGTTTTGGGACGTCTCGTCGGCGATCTAGTCGGCAGGCCGCTCGACATCGGCCTCACCTACGGCGGGCTCGACTTTCTCGTGGTCATGGTTGCGCTGTACGCCGGCTGGCTGTGCAGCACGCCCTCGCCCCGGTTGCGACGCAGCCTGATCGTCGCCGTAGCCATCGCGGCAGGACATTTTACCTATCTGTCGCTACTTGCCCACACGGAAACACTTCGCGCCATGCTGCCCGATGTGGTCATGCCGCCGGAAGGGGATCGCGATATCCTGGGTATTTGGACCTGGGGTAACGCGGCGCATCGACTGCTGCCTTGGAATATGCCCCTGCTTGCCGCGATGATTCACGGCGTATTCCTCACCCTGATGTTCCGCTGGACGGCCTGGCTGCCCGTGGTCGACCCCAAGCCGGAGCCCGACGAAAAGGAGAAGCGTAAGCGCGACGAGCAGCTTACCGGCTCCGCGCTAGTGGCCGACATGGCGCTCGACTTCGGACCGCTCGTGCTTGCCATGCTACTGCCGCTAGTCGGGTGGCTTGCCCCAGGTACGTCGGACCTGAAGGGCAAGACTATCGTGGCGTACGAAGAGGGGTATCTCGACTGGCTTCGGCCCACGCACGAGGACTTGGGAGTCCAAACTGACGGATCCTTCGGCATGTTGCCCGTGTTGGTCGAGAGTCTCGGCGGTGCCTGGGTTCGTAGCGCCGAATTGTCGTCAGACGATCTGGCCGGGGCCGATGTTGTGCTGGTGGCGCATCCCGATCAACCGTGGCAGGCTGGCCAACTCGAACGTCTTGCCGACTACGTTCGAGGCGGCGGTTCGCTGCTGGTGGCTGCCGAGCCGCGGATAGCACAACGGGGTTCCGCAAGCAGCTTCGACGAGGCGCTCCAGCCGACGGCGATTCGCGTGAATGACGACACGGCCATTGGCCATCAGGCCAACTGGCAGGACAGCTTTGAGGCATTTTCGCATCCGGCCGCCGTGGGCGCGACCGATACGTTGGGCGGTTTCGGATTCCGGGACGGTTCCTCGCTGCAAGCTGGTTGGCCCGCCCGGCCAGTGCTGGTTGGCCGATATGGCTACGCCACGCCTGGCAGCGACGCCGTGCTGACCTCGGTCTTCCGTTACGAGGCAGGCGACCGACTGGGCGATCTGGTCCTGGCGGCCGAGCAGCGATTTGGCGGCGGTCGGGTTTTCGTGCTGGGTGATACGTCGCCGCTGGCAAACCAGATGCTGGTGGAGTCGTACGGGTTTACCGGTCGGCTGCTGGGGTATCTGGCCGCGCATGGCGGCACACCACAGTCACCGTGGCGGCAACTGCTGAGTTTTCTGACGGCCGGTGGGCTGATTGCCCTGCTTGTATGGCGTCCCGCGCCGGCCCAGGTTGCCCTTTGTGCGATTGCGATGGCGGCAACGCTGGCCTGCGTGGTGGCCACGAGCCACTGGTCGTCGCGCGTGCTGCCCGACGGGCGAGAGCACAAGCCGCGGAACAACATTGCGTACATCGACGGAACGCATGCCGAATTTTACGGGCGCGAGTCGTCGCTGCCTGAGGGGCTCGGCACATTCCATCGCACGCTGATGCGCAACGACTATTTGCCGCTTCGATTATCGGACTTTACCGAAGAGCGGCTGGAACGGGCCGGCTTGCTCGTCGCCATCGCGCCGGCACGTCCGTACAGCGGCGCCGAAATCGCCATGGTCGAAAGGTTCGTTGCACGGGGTGGGCACTTCGTTTGCATGGTGGGCGCCGAGGAATCGCGATCCATTCGGCCGCTACTTAAGAAGTTCGGCTTCGACATTCTTCCCTCGCCCGTCCATCCTGAAGAGGATCTGGCGGAGCCCATTCCGCTAAGTTCGTTCCGCCAACTCTACTATGAGGAGGGCGAGTTGGGCGCCCGGGTCCAGTTCTGGAACGGCTGGCCGGTCACGCGTGAGGAACTCGACTCCGACGTTCTTGTCAAGTGGAGCGACGGTACGCTCGAGTTCGACGTCGTCGCGTCGCGACGCGTGGGCTCCGGTACGGTGACCGTCATTGGTGACTCGTATTTCGCCCAGAACCGGAACTTCGCATCGCCGTCCAGGCCGTGGGAAAACGACCACTACTGGCGATGGCTGCTTGCCCGCCTCGCCGGCCCGAAGCCGTGGCATCCGACGCCCTCGGAATCCGCTGACGATCCGGACGACGGGGATGAGGACGCCGTCCAGCCTGATGCGCGAAACACGGGGGAAGGGGCGTTGGCCGAGCCGGGATTGATCGAGCCGGATGCCGGCATGATCGAACCGAGTAGGGGCATGATTGAGCCGGACAAGGGCATGATCGAACCGGAAATGAGCTTACGGGAGCCCAATCGCGAAGACGACGCATTCCCCGAAGGCATGTCGCCGGAAGACGATATGGCACCGGAAGACGGCGGGACGCCTCAACTAGATCCACCTGCCAGGCTTGACGAACTCAAGGTGCCTGATCGGTTCCGACGGATCACTCCACCGGACTCGGAATCGCTTTCCACGCCTTAAAGGTATCAACCCATGATTCGAACTTGGATTGCCGTGGCGCTACTGGCCGGTTCTTGGCTGATCGGGCTGCGTTACTACTACACATGCCACCCAGTTTCGTGGCTGGCGGTGGTGGCGGCAGGCACGCTGCTGCTTGTCGGCTCGGTGTCGCGTTTGCCCGGTCGCCGCGAGCTGTGGATTGCCCTGGCACTGCTGGCCGTGCCGGCCCTATTCGCGCCCTGGCCGGTTCGGACGGCGGCCATTCTACTGCTGACAGGAATCTTCCTGGAACTGTCGCCCTTGCCGCGAGATTGGCCGAAGGCGATCGGTCGGGCGGCAGCCGCCGCGGGCCTCGTACTTCTTACCCAGTGGCCCGCGTTGGCCATGTACACCCATCAAACGGCGCGCAGCCATGAGTTGTCCGGTTTCATGCCGGGGCTGCTGGCCGGGATTATGCGTCTGTTCGGCGCCGACGCCACGGTGGATGGTTCCACATTGGTCGTCGTTGGGGCGAGGCAAGTGCATCGGCTGGGTGCAACATGGTCGGTGCTGTTGGATCCGGCCACGCTCTGTTTCCTCGTTGGCGGCGTGACGATGCTGGGGCTGGTGGCCTGGTCGAACCTGCCGCGAGGCAAGCAATGGCCCGCTTGGCTCCGGGCCGTCCGGTCGCTCGTTCTGGTTGTGCTGGCGTGGGCCGTTGTTCGCGCCGCGCTGATGGTTGGCCTGTACCTTCACCGTGCCATGCGGGCGGACTGGGATATGCCGCTGAACGTGATGGACCAGTTCCTCAGCCCGTGGGTTCTTCTCTTACTGCTCGCCGGGCCGGTCCTGCTTGCTTGGCGATTTGTGCGGGTGGCCGCGGTTGACGTTCCGGACGACGCGGCTGGGCCGGA
>CAZASB010000031.1:13704-19734 GCA_964487655.1 uncultured Planctomycetaceae bacterium | reverse complement strand
GCCGGTTGCTACCGAGTCGGGCGACGATTCGCACGCCGCTGAACCGTCCGCCTGGCTCTATACGGGTGCGATTGCCCTGGCTGCCGTGGCCGTGGCGCTGACCGCCGTGGCCTTGCACTGGGCCCCGGTTGGCTCGCCCAAGCAAGGCCATGTGATGGTCGTCGAACGCCACTCGGAATGGGAGCCCACCTTGCGGCCCTACGATACCAAGTGGTATGGGCACGACGCGGGCTACAACTACGGCGCGATCTACCGCTATTGCGGCCAGTTTTTCGAGATGTCGCAGCTTCTTGAAGAAGATTCCATCAACGATGACAAGCTGGCCGAGTGCGACGTATTGGTCATCAAGAACGCTACGGCGCGTTACCAGCCCGACGAAGTGGCCGCGGTCCATCGATTTGTCCAGAACGGAGGCGGCTTGCTCCTGGTGGGCGAGCATACGAACTTTGAAAACGGCGGCACCTACTTCAACGATATCTGCCGCCCAATGGGCTTTACCTTCCGCCACGACCTGTTGTTTGGAATGGACAATCCCTACGACCACCTCTTCGTGCCGCCATCGGTACCGCACCCGGTTGTCAGCCACATGCCGCCCATGGAGTTTGCCATCGCCTGCTCGATCGATCCGGGTCGAAGTGCGGGCTGGCCGATTATCGAGGCGGCTTCGCTCTGGAGCATGCCGTCCGAATACTACCAGAGGGAGAACTACTTCCCCGTGCCGCAGCATAGGTCCACTATCCGCTACGGCGCGTTCATTGAGTTGTGGGGAACCACCTTCGGTAAAGGCCGCGTGCTGGCTTTCGGCGACTCGACCATCTTTTCGAACTTCTGCACGTTCGAGCCGGGCAAGGCGGAACTGATGCGCGGCATGCTGGGCTGGCTGAACCACACCAGCCCGTTCGACTCCAAGGCGATTTCCTTCCTTGTGCGCGTCGCGCTTCTGGTGCTGGCCGCCGCCGCGCTCGTATTGGCGATTGCGATTGCTTCGCGCCGCGGAGGGACGTGGATCACCATCGTGGCGGCCGGCGCGGCCGGCTGGGTACTGGCCGGCATGGCCGTGGCCGGAATACACCGGGCGGCGTTTTCCCAGCCCAAGATCCTCCGACCGCAGCCCTGCGTTATCGTTGACCGCACCGTGTCGGACGCGCCGCTATGCAAGGGCGGGTTCATCAGCGGCTACGGTGGCGGCGAGGGCTACGGCGACGGCTACGGCATGATCGAGCAGTGGATTCCTCGCTTGGGCTACAATATTCGGCGAGAATCTGGCCCAGCCGCGTTCTCCGGCAATGCCCTGCTGATCATCACGCCCACCCGCTCTGTTAGCCGTGAATTCCAGGAACAACTGGTTCGCTACGTAGGGGAAGGCGGCAATCTGCTGGTCATCGAAACGCCGGAGAATACCGGCTCGACCGCCAACAGCTTGCTCTGGCCGTTCGGCTTGGCGGTTCATCCGGGTCAGGCGTGGCGCGGCCCGCTGACGATGGCCGGCGACTGGCCGGGCGTGCCCGTCGCTCGGGCGATTGAAGTCAGCGGCGGGGAACCGATCGCCCGGCTTGGCACCATGGTTGTCGGCGCCATGACGACGCGAGGAAAAGGCCGTGTGGTGGCCATTGGATTCGGGTCTTTTTTGAACGATGCCAACATGGGCTACGAGTGGACTGTCGAGCCCGACGCCTCGCTGCTTACCCGATATGAGGTTCTGTACAGCCTGGTCAGACTGACGGTGGAGGGCATTCCCATCACGAAGCCCGAAGCGGCTGAGAACGACATCCCTACGCCGTAACGCCGCGCAGAACATTCTTCGCGGAATACGTCTGCCACGAGGTCGCGCATCGGTTGCGACAGGCCGGCTACGAGTCCGCCTTGCCGGCCGCCTCCCCGCGTTTCGCCAGGCAAAGCTGACATACTCGGCGGGCCAAGAGTAGGGCAAAGGCGCCCGCGCAGGCAGCAAAGAACCCCACCGGGCTAATTGGGTTCACCGGCTCTCGGACAACTAGGAGCGAAAGAGTCCATAGACCGGCCGTGCTGCCGAGAATCCCGATGACAAGCGTCCCCACGGTACCCGGTTCTCGGACTGGAAGCAATATCCTGGCCACCAAGCCTGCCACGGTACCCAGGCCAATCCAGATGAGCACAATGCCAACCCAATGTTGGGCAGTTTGCGAAAGCTCGAGTTCAGGCATGATGGCCTTCCTTGCTCGGATTGGGAACATGAAAAATCCCCCGCGCTGCCGACGTCCGCAAGTACTCATGCACTAAAGCACGTCGTACTCCGAATGTCGGCAACGCAGGGGTGCCGTCCCCCCCATAACGGGACCGACTGATGGCCGACTCGGGCAAAAAGTTGCCCAACCACCTGCCATGGCCAAAGGCCGTCGGTCCGCGCTCAGCATGATCGCAATATGGTCCCCAACGCTATCGCCGGAGGGTCTCTTCTTCCGCCCGGGCTTTCATGGCAGCGGCTTCGTTGGACAGCTTGAACTGCGGTCCAGCCGGGAAGTACTGCACGTCGTCAGACAGGTAATAGGGACTTGGCAGGGTCTGTCCGCCTACATCGACCTGACATCCGGTCAGTCCGATCGTCATCAGTAAGCCCAGGCCCAGCGCGAAGGCCGTCCAAGGACCCCGTCGGTTGGTTGACGCCGACATGGTTTACCTCTATGTGTTTTTCAGATCGCCTAAGCAACCCAGTCCCTTAACCCGCTCGATGCAGGTAAATCGCCAGAGTCGCTACAATCGGTAGAAACGTTATCGTCCGATGTCGCGTCAGACTTGAGACGCTCCGGAAAGTGGCGGCCGTTGTCGTGTCCGGTGTAGTAAACGATCCTATCACACACCCCCACGCGGTGGTATCATTTGGAAACCTTCGCGTTAAGGTATATGATAGAAACGATAGAGGGTGTATTGTCCGTTCCATCAGGCGCGTTGCGGTTCGTGGGCTGTTGGGACTCCTTTCGGAGAAGAGACCATGTTTTGGCGATTGCCGGCCGGCGCGGCGAGTTGGCCCCGGGAGTACCTGCGTGCCGGCATTATTCTGGCGTTGGCCGGCACGGTCTGTTCGGGACCTTTTGCAGGTGCGCTGCACGGCCAAGAGCGGAGCGTTCCAAGTCTCGGCTACATGTCGACGTTTGGCGAGTTCTACGACGGCGAATATGAAGACGCTCTGCGCCAGTTCCAGTCTGAGAACCGCAGCGCGATCAAGACGCCGCAGTCGCGTTGGATCGATTCGATTGCCTACCACACGATGATGGGCGAGTGCTACTACCACATGGGGAGGCTGCGCGAGGCGCTGGACCATTACACGTCCGCTTTGCAGCTCTATGCGGCGTTTCCCGACTGGATGATCCGCGTGCAATTCCCGCCCGCAATCCGACTCGCAAGCGTGGGCGCCCGCGTGCCAATCCCGTGGGGCCAGAGCACGCGCCGGACCCAGTTGGGCTTCTACCAAACCAGCATGCTCATCGGCCAGGGGCAAATTGACCAGAACGAAGTCGTTAAGCGCGGCGGCGTGGTGCAACAGGCGCAACTCAGACCGATCAACGTGCAGGAGATTGTCCGGACGACGACGCTGGCCCTACGGCGACGGGCCGAACTGCTCGGCCCGGTATCGCAACACGATTCGCTTACCCAGGAGGTTTTGACGGCCCTGATGCGCCGGCCCGGCTTGCCGAATCACTGGTCGGAGGCGTGGATCGACGTGCAGCTTGGCCTGGCCTATTCGGCGGCCGGCAAGGACGTGGAGGCCGCGCAACACTTGCAGCGAGGCTTGGTAGCCGCCGGCCAGTTCGACCATCCGTACACATCCATCGCGCTTGTTGAATTGGGCCGGCTCGCTTTGCGGCAGGGCAACTTCGACGCGGCCGGCGAGTTCTTTCTCGAAGCCACGTATTCGGCCGTCTACTACTTCGACCTGGGCGTGCTCGACGAAGCGTTTCGCATGGCGACGCTTACGCACATTCTGTCCGGGCGCAAGGGGATGTATCCGCCGCTGGCCGCCGCGGTCAACTGGGCAAAAGTCAAGGGATATCGGCAGCTTCAAGCCAACCTGTTGCTCAATGCCGCCGAGTGCCAGGCCACGATGAGACAGACTCGCGAGGCGGGCACGCTGCTCGACCAGGCTCGGGCCGCCATTGGCAATCGTGCGATGGGCCGCGGCGCTGTCGGGGCCCGGCTCCAATACCTGAGTGCGCTGGTGTCTTTCCAACAGGGACGCATTCCGCAAGGCGATGCCGCGCTGGCCACCGTCATGCAGTACATGCGAACCGGATCGAGGTGGCTGCTGCACATTGCGTTGGCCGACACGCTGTTTACCAGCAACGTGGCCACGGCCCGCGTGGCCATGGACTTGTATTCGAACGTGCTGCGCGACCCGCAACCGGCCGACTGGTCGAGCGATCCGATGGAATCGCTGGCCGTGCTGCTCACGCCGCATCCCGGACCCATCGAACGGTGGTTTGAGGTAAGCCTCGCTCGCAATGAGCATGAAAAGGCGTTGGAGATCGGCGATCGGCTGCGGCGTCATCGGTACTTCAGCATGCTGCCGTTGGGTGGCCGACTCCAGTCGCTTCGCTGGGTTCTGCACGGACCGGAGACGGTCCTCGACCGGCAGAGTATCCTATTGCGACAAGACCTCTTGGTTCGGTATCCGGCCTACGAGCAGCTTGCGCGGCAGTCGGACGCGCTTCGGGCCGAGCTTCGGGCGCTGCCGCTAGTTGCCGTGGACTCCGGAGCGGTGACCCAGCAAAAGAAACTGATCGAGGCGATGGCCGCGTGCAGCCTTCAGCAAGAGGCGATTCTGCGTGAAATGGCCCTGCGGCGCGAGCCGGCTTCTCTTGTGTTCCCGCCCCTAAAAGACGTGAAGGAGGTCCAGCGCGCCCTGCCCGAAGGCCATGCCGTGCTCGCCTTTCTTGCCACCAGCCGAGGTCTGTACGCCTTCTTGCTGAACAAGGACCAGTACACTTGGTGGCGAGTTCCCTCGGCCGCCCGGCTGCAAACGGAAACAGTCAGCCTGTTGCGAGCGATGGGTCAACATGCCGGTAACCAGGAATTGGACCTGAAGCAGTTGAGCGACGAAAGCTGGAAGCACTCTGCCCAGCGCACGCTCGAAATACTTCTGGAAGGCTCCAAGGCCGACTTGAGCAAGGAGTTTCAGGAACTGATTATCGTGCCAGACGGGATGCTGTGGTACATGCCGTTTGAAGCGCTTCAGGTGCAGGTAGACGGGCGTCTTCGGCCGCTCATTGCTCGCGTGCGAGTGCGTTACGTGCCGACTGTTTCGCTGGTAGTCCCCTGGGGCGTGGGCCGCCGCCAAAGCGCGACGACGGCCGTTGTGGTCGGCAAGCTGTTCCCACGCGACGGGATCGAGGTGGCCCAGGCTGAGTTGGAAAAGCTGGCGGCTGCGCTGCCTGGCGTGAAGGCCATGCCGTCGCAGTTGTCCGGACCGTCGTCAATCTATGCGACCATGTTCGACCGGCTTGTCGTGCTGGACGACCTGCCCGATGCCGAGAAGAGCCCGCTTTTGTTCGCCCCCGTACCGATCGACGCCGGCAAGCCCGGCAATGCCCTGAGCGATTGGCTGGCCCTGCCGTTCGACGCACCAGACGAAATCGTTCTGCCCGGCTTCCACACGGCGGCCGAGCGCTCGTTGCGCGGCGTCAGTCCGGCGGCCGCCGGCCAAGAAATGTTCTTGACGGTTTGCGGCCTGATGTCCAGCGGCACGAGAACGATACTCCTGAGCCGCTGGCGCACGGGCGGACGATCGAGCTACGACATGGTGCGAGAGTTCACCCAGGAACTACCGCACACCTCGCCTGCCGATGCCTACCAACGAGCCGTATTCCTGACGGCCGGCTCGCGTATCGAGCCGGAAGCAGAACCGCGAGTTCGGCGTTCCGCCCAAGTGGAGGAAGCCCCGCAGGCCAACCATCCGTTTTTCTGGGGCGCCTTCATGCTGGTAGACGCCGGCTCCACGACCCAAGAGCCCGCACAAGGCCCAGCGCCTCCGGCCGCCGTCCCGCCAGCAGACCCGCC
>CAZASB010000031.1:0-13604 GCA_964487655.1 uncultured Planctomycetaceae bacterium | reverse complement strand
ACCCGCCGCCAGCAAACCCGCCAGCAGCCGGTGCGCTGCCAGCAGACCCGCGATGAATCTCAAATTTGAAATCTGAGGCCCAGCCTCCAGCGCACAACGGGCCAATGTCAAATGTCGAAAGCCAAATATCGAAGGAACGACGAAACCCAAAACCCGACGCTGAAACTGCCACCTGGTACCTTTCGCAAGCTCCCTTCTTTTCATCCGGGCAACATTCTATAATACCCCGGTGCCGATTCACTAGCCCTTGGAGGTTTCCATCATGCTCCGTTTTATTCCGTTTTCACTCGTGCTGGTATTGCTTGCGTTACTACCGGTGGCCCTTTCGGCCGAGAATGACGGGCTCGAAGACCTCGACAAGGCAACCGAGGCGAAGTTGGAGGCGGAATCACTCGAAGATCTTGGCAAAGTCATCGACTTGCTTGACAGCGCTCTGAAGAAGGGGCTGGACGAGGGTAATACGACGTTCACCCACCAACTGCTTTCGGCCACGCTCATCCAGCGTGGGACGGTTCGCTCGCAAGTGGCCATGCGGCTGGGCCTGGGAAACCGGCAATTCGAGGAACTGCGCAAACAGGCGATCGGCGACCTGACTCGCGGTACGCAAATCGACCCCGAGCAGCCGGATGCTCTGCATAATCTCGCTCGGCTCAACCTCTTGCCAGGCGGCGATCCGGAGCAGGCCGCAGCCGCGTTGAAGAAGGCGCTCGCGTTCGACTTTGACGATCCACCGCTCCGCGCAAAGCTGCTGAGCCTTCAGGCTGTATTGGAAGAGGATCCAGCCAAGAAGCAGGCGGGCCTGAACGAGGCCGTTCGGTTGGCGCCGAACGAGGCGTCGGCTTTACGAATGCGCGGTCTTCTCCATGCCGACCAGAATCACGATGCCGAGGCCCTGGCCGACTTCAACCGCGCCATCGAACTCGAGCCCGACCATCTCCCCACCTACGAGGCCAAGGCGGGACTGCTGAGTAAGATGAAACGCTACGACGAAGCCATCCTCGCCCTCGACAAGGCCCAGGAACTAGACCCGCAATCCATCGGGCCACTGCTCCAGAAGGCACGCGTCCACCTGCTACAGGAGAATTACCAGGCCGCGCTCCACGAACTCAACCGCGCCCGAAACGCGGAACCGAACAACCTTGGCATCCTCATGCTCCGAGCCGGAATCCATGACGAGTCGGGCAACCGCGAGAAAGCGTTCGCGGATGTGGATGAGGCACTGAAACTCCAACCAGGCTACCCGCCCGCCAAACGCATGAAGGCCATACTGCTGGCCAACGAGGAGCGTTTCGTCGAAGCCATTGCCGAACTGCGCGACCTGCGTCGAGCCGAGCCGACTGACGAAACCACATTGCTTCAGCTTGCCATGCTGCATAGCGCGGCCAAGCAGTTCGTGGACGCCGTGCGCGTATATGACGACCTGCTGAAGCTCCAGCCCGGCAATTGGATTGTGCTGCGCGGCCGCGCCGACGCCCTGCTCAACTTGGGCAAGCACGCCGAGGCTGTCGCCGATTACGAAAAGGCCCTCAAACAGAAGGATAGCGAATCAGGGCTCCTAAACAACTTCGCCTGGGTACTCGCCACCTCGCCACAAGACAGCGTGCGCGACGGAAAGCGAGCGGTGGAGTTGGCAACCAAGGCGAGCGAGTTGACCGAACATGGGCAGGCGCACATCCTCAGCACCCTGGCCGCCGCCCATGCCGAGGTTGGCGACTTCGACGCCGCCCTGAAGTGGATCGACAAGGGCATCGAACTTTCCAGCGACGGCGCCCAGCGCGATCACCTTCAGAAAGAACGCGCCCACTACCTCGAAAAGAAACCCTTCCGCGAACTGCTCAAGGACGGCGAGCCGGTCGAGTAGCCGATACCGCGTATTGGGAAGTGCTTGATTAACCGATTCGTTGCTGCCGCAAAGCGTCGTGAACGGTTCCACAATGCTCGGCGCGGCCAAAGGCCCGACGCCTTGCAAGAACATTCACGCACGAAGATCCCTCGCAATTCACGGCAGCACGAAACGGACAAAAACAACACCGACGTGCGCGGCAGTGCCGCCCTGGCGACCACGAGCCGCCAGCTCCCAGCTTCCGCCTCCCTCTCTACAGCGGGCGGATGCGGATATTGCGGAAGCTGACGACGTCGCCGTGTTCCTGAAGTCCGACGTGGCCTTCGCGAGGGAAGTCCTTGATGGCCGTGCGGTATTTGTTTGGCGAGCCGTCGGGATTCTTTCCGACCTCGGTCCATTGGTCGAGGTCGGCATCGATAATCTTCTCGCCGTTCATCTCGATGATGATGCGGCTGCCCTTGGCCGTCAGGACGACCTTGTTCCAACCTTCGACCGCCGCGTTCTTGTTCGGCGCGACCGCGTCGTAAATGGAGCCGACACTGTGTTTGTTTGGAGTGTCGATGGGCGTATAGATTTGCATTTCCAGCCCGGTTTGCACGCAGTCTCTCGGATTGCCAGTCCGAAAGAAAAGTCCGCTATTGCCCTCGGTCTTGAACTCAAGTTCCAGCACGAAGTCGCCGTATTTCTCCTTGGTCCAGATATAGCCGGCCGGTTCTTTTCGAGTCACCACGCCGTCTTCAATGACCCAGCCCGCGCCGGGTGCTCCGCCAGTGCCGTTGTCCCAGGTGGACAGGTCCGTGCCGTCAAACAGCACGGTCCACTTGCAGTCGTCAGCAGCCGGGGCGAGTCCAACAACAGCCAAGATGAGGGCGAACGATGTCATGCCAAAGAACGTCTTCATGAACGTCTCTCCTTGTTGAGTCGTGATGGGTACAAAGGGGTGAGTCTCCCAGCGTTCAAATATACGCCAGGGGGCTGGCCCGTGTTCAAAATCGGTTGCCCGCGTGGAGCAACCCGACTGCCGAGGCAGCCGAACCGTCCCACGCACGAACGATAAGCTTAGTTACCTCCCAGCCGGCTCTTGGCCTCGCTGAGCCATCGGCGGGCCTTTCCGGCCGTTTCGGCGTCGGGGTCGGTGGCAAGAACCTTCGGCATCGCCTCGGCGACGATGGCCGGATGGCCGGCCACAATCCGCTCCGCAACCGCCACGGCGGCCTTCGCGGCGGCGGCTTTCAGGGCCGGGTTCCGCAAGTGGGGAAGGAGCGTTTCCATGGCCTTGGGGTCCGGAATCCGGTTCAGCGATTCGAGGGCCAGGCAACGCTCCTCGTCACGCGTTGCGGCGTCGAACGCCTTGGCGGCCATGGCCATCTTCTCGGCGTCCGGAATCCCAAGCTGCCGGAACGCGCGGATATAACCTCGCAGGCATCGTACCTGGTACTTGGCCGGGCCAGTTTTTGCCAGGTCGAGCAGCAGCGGCGCCACGTCGGGGCTCATCCATTCGCCCAGTACGCGAGTGGCAGCATCCTGTATCTCGTCGTTGCTGTTGCCAACTGCCGCGGCAACACCTGCCAGGGCCCGGTCACCGCCAAGGACGCCCAGCAAGTCGAGCAGGTTGATCTGGGCTACGACCGATGCCTTGGGCATGGCGGCCAGAAGTTTCTCGGCAGCGGCGTCGCGGTCGGGCATTCGCGGCAGGGCCATTTTCAAGGCATCGTTCACCGTGGCAACCACATCGGTCGAATCGGAGCCGATCAGCCGTGCAACCAACGCTGGTAATTCGTTCGGTCCGACAGTTGCGCCCAACGCGGCGATGGCCTTCGTGACCACCTGGGGATCGGCATCGTCGGCCGCCTTCATCAGTGTAGGCACGAGCGAGGTAATGGCCCGGTCGCCGGCCAGTTGAAGGAGAACGAGCCGTTCCGGGCCTTGGGCGCTGGCCAGGGCTTCGGCAATGACGGCATCGACGCCCTCACCTTGCAGATCAATGAGGCTTTGCCTGGCTGCCAGGGCGCCATCGGCCGCCGCTTTCAAGAGCACGGGGACCGCCCGTTCATCGCCCAGGCCGCCCAGGACAACAATGGCCGCATATCGGATATCGACGGCATCGGACTCCGCCGCCTTCAGAACGACCGGCAGGGCGTTCTTCTGTCCCAAGTCGCCCAGCACGCGAATGAGCGTTACCTGCCGAGGATATTGCGGGCCCGCAAGCACGCCTTCCAGGACGAGTTCCCTGCCCTCGGCAAGCTCGACCATCTCTCGCTGGCCATCCTTCGAGAAGACGATTCGGAGCGATTTGACCACGCCTGGCGTCGGGTCGCCGGCCAGGCTGTTCGACGCGACGATGGGTTGACCGCTTGCGGCGGCGGCGATAGCGGCGGCCGTAACGTCGGCCCATCGGTCGCCGGCGCCGTATTCCGCCTTCTGAATGACGGTGCCTTCCTTCGATATCTCCACCGGGCCGGGCAGCTCGATCAGGTCCACAACCCGTTGCGCGACTTCGGGGCCGCCCAGCTTATGTGCCGTTTGCAGGCCCACGCGAAACTGCGCCGGGTTGTCCGACTTCAAGCATTCGGCCAGAAGTGGCATGGCCTCGGCCCCCTGGGCTCGCATCACGCCCGAAAGCGCCGCCATGCGCAGATACTCGGGCGCCTCGGCCTTGCGCACCAGGTCGTATAGCGCGGCGGCATCAGCCGACTTGCCGGTGGAAAGCAGGATATCGGCAGCCGTCAGACACGCCTTGGCCGCCGAGGAGCGAAGCGGCTCGGCCTTTCCTAGGGCCACGTGCAAGGCAGCGACGGCCTCGGGCGAGGCAATTCGGCCAAGCGCCGTGGCGACGGCCTCGGTAACTTCGGCGTTCGCGCTGCCTAGCAGGGTGGAAAGCTGCCCAACCGCCTTGGCATCGCCCCTAGCGCCCACGGAATTGACCACTCCAATAAGCAGCTTGCCATCGAGCTTTGTCAGGGCATCGCGGAGGACATCGTCAACCGCCGGATCGGGGTTCGGCTCCAGGGCGTAGCGAGCGTAGTGGGCCATCTGGGCGTCTGAAAGCAACTTGGCTAGAACCGGCACCGACTCCTTCGTGCCGATAACGGCCAGCCGCTGGCAGGCCTTCGCCTTGGCGAAAAGCTCCGTGTCCGACTGGAGCACGGTAATTAGGTCGGCCTCGCTCTCCTCGGCAGGCAAGGCCTGTTGCGCCGGCAACGGCACCGCCTGCACGGCCAGGAGCAGCGAAGCGATGGCAACCACGGAAACGTAGCGTTGGAACCGCATGGAAAGGTTCTCCTCGGGTTGAAAGTTCGCCAATCAGTATAACCCGCTCCGTGCCCCGGTTGCAACACAATGGAGAAACCCCAAGGAAGGCAAAAAGTAGGGTGGGTGGTTCTGACCGCCGAGACAGCCGGAACCACCCGCCTTACGAAGCTGGAGCGAGCCCAAAGAGAGGGGAGCCGTCATTAGGCGACCGGCAGATTGAAATATACCCAGTGTAGAACAATTGTCCCAATTGTTTGGGAACAGTTGGGACAACTGTTCTACATTCGGCAGGTAAGCTCGAACCTGCCGATCGCCTTATTAGTCGTCGTCGGCAGGCTTCTTTCGCGCAGCCCACTGCTTCTCCATCGCCTGCGTCAGCGATTGCTCGGCCTCGGCCAGTCGTCCCGCCTTCTGACAAATTAGGCTCATGGACATGTAGCTGAAGGGATCGTCTGGGTCAAGTTCGCACACCTTTTGGGCATGATTTACTGCCTGATCGTGTTGTTCCTGCTTGCTATAGAAGACGCTCAGGCCGGCATGGGCCAGGGCGTAGTCTGGAGCGTCTTCAACCAGTTTTTCCAGCTTGGCAACGGCTTCTTTCAGGTTTCCAGCCTCTTTCAAGGCGATAGCTTCGTCGTAACGGTCTTCAATGGTATCCATGGTTTAATCTCTTGCGGGAACCTTTGCTCCAAACGAGAGACATATTTTACCAGTTGGGATTTACCCGACTAGGGGGAATCGCCATTGTACATGTCAGGGCCGCAAAACCGGTAAGATCGACATATCGTGCTGAACCGGCGTTGCCACTTAAACCGATACCAGTTGCTGGAACCACCCTTGACCCGTGCGAGGCCCCTCCCATGAATATTCATCCTACGGCGGTAGTGAGCCGGGACGCCGTGCTTGCATCAGATGTTTCGGTCGGCCCCTTCGTGGTGGTGGAGGCTGACGTGGTCATTGGCTCCGGTTGCATCCTGGAGAGCCGGGCGGTAGTCAAGAGGGGAACCACGCTAGGAACCAATAATCACGTATTCGAGGGTACCATATTGGGGGGATTACCGCAGCATGTACACCCCCCTGAAACAACGGGGCGTCTCGTCATCGGTAATGGAAACTCCTTTCGCGAGAACACGACCGTTCATATCGCGCTGGATGCCCAGAAGGCGACCCTGATTGGCGATAGCAACTACTTCATGGTCAATGTACACATTGCCCACGACTGCCAGGTTGGCAGTCGAACGATCTTTGCGAACAATGCGATGTTGGCGGGTCATGTTACGGTGGACGATCGGGCGTATATGTCAGGCGCGGCGGCTGCCCACCAATTTGTTCGAATTGGCCGCTTGACCATGGTCGGCGGGCAGGCGCACATCACACGCGACGTGCCGCCCTTCGTCACCGTCGACGGCCTGAGCAGCCTGATCGTGGGCGTCAACCACATCGGACTCCGCCGCGCTGGGTTTGAACCGGCCGATATCCGTCAGATCAAGGACGCCTACCGCGTGATCTACCGAAGCGGACTCCTGTGGCGCGACATGCTCGAAAAGCTGCGAGTCGAGTTCACCGCCGGCCCGGCCGCCGAGTTCCACGACTTCCTCGCCGCAACCGCCCGTGGCATGACGCCCGAGCGACGAACTCCGCCCGGCGCCACGATCAAGCTCTACGAGGAAGACGAGTCGTTCGCCAGCCAGCCTACGCTACAGTCCAAAGTTGGTTGACCGTTCAGGACGTAATACCCTTGGTCAGGGTCATGAAGGCCGTTTCCAGATTGATCTCGTCTTCGCGGAAGAGCTGCAGGCGGTATCCTGCCTCGATCAGCCGGGTCGCCAGTTCCGTGTAATCGACAACGTGCTCGGCCAGAGTCACGTTGATGGTCTCCTCGCGTACGTCGACCAACTCTACTAGGGGATTCGCCTCGAGCAGTTTGGCCGCGGCTTCGGTCTTCTCGGCCACGCGGATGTTCAGCAGCGTGCGGTTGCGCACCTTTCGCATCACTTCGGACACCTCGGCGCAGACGAGCAGTTCGCCTCGCTCGATAATGCCCACCTTGTTGCAAATATCGGCCAGCTCCGGCAGGATGTGGCTCGATACCATGATGGTTTTACCCAGTTTACGAAGCTGTTTCAAGAGCCCACGAATCTCGATCCGGGCGCGCGGGTCCAGGCCGCTGGCTGGCTCGTCCAGGATGAGCACTTGCGGATCGTGCAGCAGCACGCGGGCGAGTCCGAGTCGCTGGGTCATTCCGCGCGAGAGGCTTGTGACGAACGCGTCGCGCTTGTAACCCAACTCAACCAGGTCGAGCACTTCCTCGCATATCTTGCGGCGTTTGGGGCCGCGAATACGGTAGGCAGCGGCGAAGAACTCGAGGTACTCAATCACCTTCATGTCGTCGTACACGCCGAAGAAGTCGGGCATGTAACCGATAAGCCGTCGGATTTCCTTCGGGTGCGTGTAGATGGAATGTCCGCACACGTAGGCCTCGCCCCAGGTGGGTTGCAGCAAGGTGGCCAGGATGCGCATCGTGGTTGTCTTGCCGGAGCCGTTGGGCCCGATGTACCCGAATAGGTCGCCCTCGTCGAGTTCGAGCGTGAGGTTGTGTAAAGCGTGCAGGTCGCCGTAGGCTTTCGTGAGGTCTTGGATTCGGATCATGTTGACAACCTGCGAAGTGCGCGGGGTACAGCGGGCGATGGTGGGTTACTGGCCTGGCTTGTTGTCGGCCCGATCTCGCGTGGCTCCCACGGGGATCACGAACCGGTAGATGCTGGCGGACCGATCGTCCGGGCTGGCAGTCGATTTACCGCCACGGAGTACGTTGGCGGCGCGACAAGGCTTGCCGTCCTGCTCGATGCGCGCGACAAGAATCGCCCGGCCCGCTGCCAAGAGACTGCTCATATCGACAAATGGTTGATAGGCGTTCGACAGGTTAGTGTACCGCGTGCCGCCGGCAGCCTCGTGAAACAACATGGCACTGATGATGTAATCGGGATCGACGCTGGCACGGTCATAGGGGGTGATACGCTGTCGTAGCGACTTGTCCTCTTGCACGTATCGCCGGCCGGTGAGCACGGTCTTCAATTCGCTGCGCGGGGCATCGACCGAAAGTGTGAACGTCCCACCCGGTGGGAGGTTGCCCAATCGATAGGCCCACGTCCCGCAGGCAAGCAGGCAATCGTTCAGCGGTACGTCGAGCATATTTTTCAGGGCGCCTGCCGGCACGTCGTCCACCAGGGCCAGATTGGCGGTGATCGTGCTCGGCGTGGTTGCCAGCCATCGAGCCGTGAAGCTCTTGGTCGACCATGCTTGAATGGGCACCTCGTTCATGGCGTCCAAGCTGGGAGCGAAGGCATACGCATCGGTCCAAAGCGCCGGGCCCTGCGTCCGCGCATTCATGCCGCCCAACGCTCGTCCCGGAAGCCCTAGCCACGCCAGCAGCGTCTCGGCACCGTCGCTGGCCGGTTTCGCGGACTGGCCCAATTCAAACGATCCCAGTTCAAACGGGGGCCGTGGTGCAATCGCCAAATCGAAGACATCGATGCGCGGACTGTACACGTTGAACCAGGACGTGCCACGCACGTAGCCGGTCGCCACGTCCACGTCCACCACGTCGGCTTGGTTCATCCGCAGTTCACTGCCTTTGAGCCAGTGGGTCATCGCGTACGCCGCCAGGCTTACGACCAGCACCGTGGTGGGAAAGGTCACCCAGGTAAACTCCATGCGCCGCAAGAAACGCTTCAGAAAGAAATAGTCGCCGGGGCCGATCAACGCGATATACACCACTAGGATCGCCGCGACCACGCCGAACGGCACCAGTCGCACGCCCTCAAACTGATCGAGCGAGCTGCGAAGTTGGCCGCTCAGATCGTCGTACGCATAACGCAGCACGGAGAAATCCTGCTCCTTGTCGTCAGGCCGGGTCACCGGTAGGTCGAGCAGTTTCGCCATGACCAGACGCCGGTCCTTCCACTGGCTCAGCGGCGGCCGGTCCAGGTCAGCGGCGACGAACAACACCTGCCCAAACCCGCGAGCCGCGCGCACCACCAGCGGCAGGTCGGCCTCGCGCGCCTCAATCGCTCCCTGCACATTCTCCAGTCGGGGCGAGTGCAGGGCCAAACCGTCTTTCAATTCGGCAATGGGCGTGATCCCGCCAGCGAACGATTCCAGCGAGCCCAGCCGACGCATCGGGACCATTTCCGCAAATGTCCCCGGGGCAAACCGGGCGAGTGGCTGGCCGGACGCCAGCACCTCACCGCCCGCCGCGCCCACGCACAGCACCAATCGCCCGCCCGCCCGGATCCAACGGTCCAGCGCGTCCAACCGGTCGGTCAGTTGCGTAACGTCCCGGAACAGCTCCGGACGGCTGGTCGACAACACGACTGCCTCGACTCCCTCGTAACCGAACCAGCGCGTGGGCAACGGATCGAGGTCGTCCAGGCGAGCGACCACGTCCTCCCGAGTCGGATCCGCTTGCCGAAGCGCAACGGCGTCTTCAATGCCAGCGTCGACCGCGCCGATTGACACAATCAAGGGCTGCAAGGCAGGCATGGCCGGGAGAAACCGCGCGGAACCCGGCTCGGCGGCACAGGTGAACTCGCGCTGGGCGACCACTTGACCCGCCACCACGAACTCGGCCAGAAGCGTGCCGGAAGTCCGCCCGAACCGGACGAAAAGCCGCTGCGAAGTCGTTTGGCCGGGCAGGACGACGCAGGGCTTGTCCGGCAGACTGACCACGCGGCTGGGCACGCCGTCGCCGTCAGGCGCCGTCAGACGCACCTGGCCCGACTGCCGTTCGGCCCCGCCGCGAAGCAGCGCCTCCACGGGCGTCCATACGCCGGCCTTGTACCGGCCCGCAAACCCAACGCGAATGCCAACGAACTCGGCCGGCCGGACTTCCGTACCTGCGGCAACAGCCGACACGACAAAGAGCAGCAGGCAGCCGATCGCTCGCGTCATGGTTTCTCCGCGTCGGGACACTCACAGACAAGCTGCCCACAACCGGGACATCCGGCGCCGTACTTCTTTGCCACTGCCGCGGTCAGGTCAACGCCGGCCACGTTGGCGATGGTCACGAGCCAAGCCAGCACGTCGGCGAACTCCTCGGCCTTGTGTTCGGGCGTGCCTTCGCGCAAAGCGGAGGCCAGTTCGCCTACCTCCTCCATCAGCCACATGAACGTTCCGTCGACGCCACGCGCGGCGTCCTTATCCATGTACATGCGACGAATGAGCGACTGGAACCCGGCCAGGGTAATCGTCGTTTCCGCTATTGACTCCGACCCACGTGAACTGTTCGACGACTGTTTCAACGAATCCACCTTGCAATGTTTCGCATGGGTGTCGGAATGGGGGGCTTCGCGGCAGGGACATGTCTCGTAATGCGAGGGGGAATGGTCCCGTCTTTATTGATTGGCGCGATATTGGATTGGCGCAATTCCGTGACGCAGGGGGCAAGCGTGACAGGCGATCCTTGCCGGGACGGCCTTGTGGGCGGGATAGCCCAAAAGGAAGCCTATCACCCTTGCTCCGCTCCCTGTCCCGTGACTGGCTATCCCGCGACGCCTGTCCCGCGACATCGCCCTTTGATACGAATATGCCTCGGGAACGGTTCACGAAAACCGGTATGCGAAACCATCCCTCCGCCACGCGGCGGAGCATCCTGGTTACACTGTGTAGGTTACAGTATAACATAGTAGACGCCGCCCGCCAGTCACCCGGGGGCCCACCTTGTGAACTGATTCCCCCCGTCATGCCCCCAAAAGGACTTCCCGTGAAGCCAACCATTCCCTACGACGATTTCGCCAAGCTCGACCTGCGCGTGGCCTCGGTGCTTGAGGCCCGCGAACACCCCAACGCCAACAAGCTGTTGCTGTTGAAGATTCGCGTGGACGACGTGGAGAAGCAGATTGTCGCCGGCATTCGGGGGCACTACGCGCCGGCCGACCTGGTGGGCACGCAGATCATTGTGGTCAACAACCTCGAGGAAGTCGTGCTCCGGGGTGAAGAGTCGCAGGGCATGCTGCTGGCCGCTAGCGACGGCGACGCCGTCATCCTGCTCCGCCCCGATCGCGAGTGCCGGCCCGGCGCGACGATCAAATGACGATTGACGCCGGTACACGGCCATGGCTCGATTATTGGGACGTTCGGCCGGCGTTTTCCTGAACAAGAACCCTGGAACACGAGGATAACATCATGAATTATCGAGCCAGTTTGTCAACCACCTTGTTTTGTCTGGCCGTCCTATATCATTCCCTTGCGTCGGCAGCGGTGGTCGAAGGGCAAGTGTACGTCGATGCGAACCGTAACGGCCAGTTCGACGCCGGCGAGCCGGGCGTGGCGGGCGTGTTGCTAAGCGATGGGCGAAACGTGGTTGCCACCGATTCCGCGGGCAAGTACCGGCTGGAAGGCGGCGACGCGCCGTTGCTGGTCTGGGTGAGCGTGCCTCGCGATCATGCGGCGGCCGGGTCTTTCTGGCGCCTGACCGACGGCACTCGCGGCGAGGACTTCGGCCTGATTCCGCGGCCGCAGACCGACGACTTCACGTTCATGCAAATCACCGATACTCACATTGGTCGCGACGATATCTTGAAGCAGTTCGCCGAAGGCGTGGGCAAACTGCCCATACCCATCGCCTTCGTTGTGAACACGGGCGACTTGGTGGGCGGCGTGGACGTGGTGCCGCCAGAGAAGGCGCCCTTGCAGTACGAGCGATACTTGAACGCCGCGGCCGCCTTCGAGCCGCCGTTGTACAACGTCCCGGGGAATCACGAACACGTCGCGTTCAATACCCAGGAGCCCGACAAGACGCATCCGTTCTATGGCAAGGGCCTTTACCGGCAGTTGCTCGGCCCAACGTATTACTCGTGGGACTGGGCCGGCGTGCATTTCATTGCCCTCGATGGAACGTCCCTGCCGTACCAGGAGAAGCTGGGCGAAGATCAATTGACATGGCTCAAGGCCAACTTGCAGTTCCAGCCCGCGGACAAGCCTCTGATCCTGTTCTGCCACCAGTCGCTACCTGCGCTGCGCGATGCCGGCGAGCTGGAGGAACTTCTTCGGAACAGGAAGACGCTCGGCGGGTTCTGCGGGCACTTGCACAGCACCTTCACCACGCGACTTGGCGACATTCCCGTCTATCATACTGGAGCGATGTCCGGCTCCTGGTGGAGCGGGCCGAATCCCGACGGTACGCCCCAGGGTTTTCGTCTGGTGCAAATCAGCGACGGCGAGCTGAAGACGGCCTACACCAATCGCGAGGGAGCGTACCCGCTCTACATTTCGGCGCCGTCGGCCTCGTCAGTGCAGGCGGACCAGGTTGAGTTCGAGACGGTGCTGGTCGATTACGGGCGGCCGGTCGAGGTGTCGGCGACGTTCGCCGACTCGGAAGTGCCTTTGGAAAAAGTCTCGCGCGAGGAACCGTGGTCAACCTGGAAGGGGACGGTCGATACGCGGCAGGCGTTCGACGGCGACCGCCTGCTGACGGTCGTGTCGCGATTAGGCGACGAAACCAGCTCGTGCGCGATGCGCTACCTGGTGGTCAACGGCCGCGCGGAGCCGTATCAAGCGGACTCGTCCGCAACGCTCAAGATCACGGTGCGGGGGATCGACGCAACGAACACGATCCTGCTCGACGGCGAGCCGCTAGGCGTCATTCCCGCCGACACGCCCAAGGAGACCACGCTGGAGTTTGCGATTACTCGCGAACGTCTGGGAAGGCTCAACCGGGTAACGATTCGCGCGGCGGACCAAGGGGCCGGCAAGGACCATTTTAGCGTCGGCCCGGTGTGGCTGGAGTATCAGGGCAAGCGGATTTACGACCTGCGATACCCGGGCTTCGCGCGCCATGGCATCGGCGGCAACGACCCGTCGCACGCCGAGAAGGATATTTACCTATGCCTGCCGGCGAAGTGACGTTTGTACCGTGAAGTTCACCCGTGAACCGGAACCCCATGCAGTGTGTTGGAACACCGGCCGGGGATACACGCAGGGAGTCTCCATCGTGCCGCAAAAACGTGCCTAGGCAAGGGGTAAGCCGTACGATAGTATAAGGGGGCTCACTGTACTTGCCAGCCCGGGAACGTCGGGGCAAGCTTAACGGCCCCCAAAGACGGAGTCTGCGCAAGGATCGATACGCCGATGCTTGTTGCGGCACTGAAGTAGCGCGGTCGCACTGTAACCCCAGCCAATATGGACAACGAAGAGGACTACCAGTGATCGATTCCGTGACGATTGTCAATTTCAAGAACCTCAAGCTCATGGAAGTCGGACTGAGTCCATTGACCGTGTTTGTCGGGCCCAATGCCAGCGGCAAGACGAGCGTGCTGGAGGCGTTGCACCTCGCGGTGCGCGCGGCAATGGGCGAGCCGGAAAAAGTGTTCGGATACGAGCGACATTGCGACTGGCTATACACTCGCGGCGGCTCCGGCGACCTTTCCATCGCATGCACCACTTCGGGGCGAACATTCGTGGTTACAGCCGCGCCTCCCCAATCGTTCCCACCGGCGGCAACCGATCACCT
>CAZASB010000030.1:14329-25442 GCA_964487655.1 uncultured Planctomycetaceae bacterium | reverse complement strand
GCCGATGGCAAGCGGCCGAGATGATATGCGAAAAACCGGGCCGCTCGACTTCACGCCGCCGGCGAAGTTGACCAGCGAACCGCCGAAGCCGTGATAAGGCAACTCGCAATTAATAGGCTATCCGTTCGCGACACATTTTGAGGTTGAATCGTGACGGAGTATTTGGGAAGTTCGACGTTGCGTTCCAGTCGCTTTTCGATTTGCCGAAATGTCTCTTTGGCGATACGAATTCCCTTTTCGTAAACCCGGTCAAGTAGTTCCAAGACCGGGTGAATTCTTTGCCTTGTCTCTTGTTGTCGAGAAGAAAAGCGGCGATAAATCGCCGCACTCCAAAGGGGGGCCGAGACAAACACGGTGCGGAAAGGCGAGACGACAGTGGCACGGAGAGAAAACGCCCGGTGTTCGTTTTCTGCCCCATGTCGGCTACGGCGGGGGGCTCGCACCGGTCGGTGGACGGCGCGTGGCCGAGGCACGTGCCACCTGACCGCCAGATAATCTTGCCACACCCTTTGGAGCGGTTCTCTTGCCTGCCGGATTCGCTCCGCTACAATGCCCACGTGTGATACTCTCTTGCCTGTCCCTTGTGTGGTGTTCCGAATATGATCTCAGCGCCGGCAAGCGGCATACTACTTCACCCAACCTCGCTGCCGGGGCGTTTCGACATCGGCGACATGGGACCCGAGGCGTTTCGTTTCGTCGATTGGCTGGCCGGTGGCGGTCAGGCATTTTGGCAGTTTCTGCCACTCGGCCCGCCGGGTAACGGCGACTCCCCCTACCAGTCGCTTTCGGCTTTTGCCGGTAGTCCGCTGCTGATTAGCCCGGAAGGGCTGGCCGCCGACGGGCTGCTTTCCCCCGAGGAACTGCATTGTTCCGAAAAAGCTTGCACCGGAGCTTTTGAACGAGTCAACTTCTTACTCGCGGAAGAGACGAAAAGCCGCCTGCTTCACACCGCCTACGACCGGTTTGAAACACTCTCGAAGTCCCATGCACTTGTAGGCGGTTTCGAAGACTATTGCGACCAGCAAGCGGGATGGCTTAACGAATTCGCCCTGTTCATGGCCTTGCGCGAGATCAATGACGAGCAGGCATGGACGTCCTGGAAGAATGGCGTTAGTAAGATGAAGGAGCCCCTGCCAGAAGCCGCGAAGGAACTGCACTCTCGCATTCGGTTTCATGCTTTTGTCCAGTGGACATTCGACCGACAGTGGGACGCGTTACACCAGTATGCCAACGAGCGAGACATTCGTCTGATTGGCGACCTACCCATCTACGTTTCGCACGACGGCGCCGACGTTTGGGCCAATCGCGAACTATTCTGGCTCGATAGCGATGGCCGCCCGGCCGCCGTCGCAGGCGTGCCGCCCGACTACTTCTCGCATACCGGCCAACTCTGGAACAATCCATTGTACGACTGGGGCACCAATCGGCGCCATGGTTACGGCTGGTGGATTGAGCGAGTTCGCTCGCTGCTGGGCCGAGTCGATTTCATTCGATTGGATCACTTCCGCGGATACCAAGCCTACTGGGAGGTGCCGGCCGGCGCGGCCACGGCCGAGCAAGGCCGATGGGTTCCCGGTCCCGGCGAGGATCTGTTCAAAGCGATCAATCAGGCGATTTCCGCCGAATCCGACGGCGCCGGCGGCAGCCGCGCAAAGCTCCCATTCATTGCCGAGAACCTCGGGTTCATCACGCACGACGTCGATGAACTGCAACGCCGCCTCGGACTGCCAGGCATGGTGGTGCTCCAGTTTGCCTTGACAGGCGCGATTGAGGGCGAATTCGACCCGTCACAACTCGACTCTAACACGGTGGTGTACACGGGAACACACGATAACAATACAACGCGAGGCTGGCTTAACGAGGAACTGCGTGGCAGTCCGGACCAACTCAATCGCGTGCAACGCTTCGTACCGGCCCACCCCGAGACGATCGCCTGGGAACTGATTGAGCTGGCGTGGAAGTCTTCCGCGTGCCTTGCCATGACCACCGTGCAAGACCTGCTTAACCTTGGTTCCGAGTCGCGAATGAACCGGCCGGGTACCGTCACGGCCCAGCATCCGAACTGGTCGTGGCGTATGCTGCCTCGGGCACTCGACCGCCACGTGCAAGAGCGACTCGTCCAATTAACCGCCGACACTGGCCGAGGCCGGTCGGGGCGTTGTCGGAAATAGCGTGAATCAGAAGTCGTACCAGAGCCCCACGCCAATCTGTTCCTCGAACGTATAGAGGAATTGGTACTGATCGCTCAGACCGTTGAAGTAATGGGCGCCAAGGCGGAATAAGTTGCCTTCCTCACCCCGCCATTGCACGCCTGCCTGAGCGGTAAAGCTCCCGCTGTAGTTGATCTCCTCGCGCAAGTGCCCATTGACAGCCAGAAAGGGCGCGCCCAGGATGCCGGATGGCTCGGCCGGGCTGTAGTCGATGCCGAACTGGAACTCCCAGGGCTCCGCGCCCCCATCCGTCCACACACCGTAACCTGCCTCCGCGTAGATGCGCAAATCGGGATGCGGACGCGCCGCAAGTCCTAGAACGATGGCATCTCGGACGTAATTCAAACGAGTTACCCCGAGATGCGTCTGAAGATACTCGTCGCCGATATGGGAACAGATGTGGTAGTAGCCCACCTTGCCTTCCCAGGGGCCCTTGCGGAACGTCAACGGCGCGCCGAATCGGAAATCGACCGCGACCAGATCGCGGTCGTTCTCGACATCGAGTCGCGGGAAGGCCGCGCCCTCGAAATCCAACTGCCAGCCCTCGGGCCAAGCTGCATCGGTCGTGCCATACCGGATCAGTCCAATCCGCCCGCCAAGCGTCGAATCCCACAACCATCCCAGCTTGCTCTCGTAAACCCACTGAGACCCCAAGCGAGGTTCTCGCCCGCCTGCCAAGTAGGACTTGTAGATAATACCGGCAGGCACCACCTGCCAGCTCCAGTAAGGACTGGCCGAATGCGAGCTACCCAAGGTAGAGTACACCGGCTGCACCGGCATTGCGTCGGCTGCCGCAGGCGGATAGTCCGGGTTTCGAACCTGGGGCGGTTCCCCCCACGAAACCGTCTCGTGCGGCAAGCCAGACTCCACTCCAGCAGGCACTTGCGCCGGCAGTACGTTCGGGTCGACGAGCGAGGGCCCGTAAGGCGTTGCCAAACCTGGCGGCGATGGAGCGCTGGACGGGAATGCGGGCCCTTGCATCGCACGCGTGTACGAGGCGGCATATCCCGAGTGATCCGGCGTGGCGTTGCTGGTTGCCGCTTGCCGAGTATCGTAAGCGGAGCCAGCCTGGGGCGTTTCGCCGCTATGCCCAAAAGAATGCCCACTGGATGAAGTCCCGTAGGGAGGCATCGCTTGAATCTGTCCATAAGCGTCCGTTTCGCGGCAAGCCACCACCATTCCGAGCAGTACCAGAAAGCTTCCAGTGTATCGCCACATCTTCAACTCCTAAGACGAAACCAAACATGAGAAAAGCGTGGAAGTGTAATGATTTCCGCTGCTTACCCGCAAGCTGGATTTTTTCAGACGTAAGTGCTTCCACAGCAATCACTTACGGTGCCACATCGTGATTGGCCCGGAAGGCTTCGTGAAACGCATGACGAAATGACGAGCACACCCATCGTTGCGATGCCGGGGAGTTGATTCCGACGAACCGAGTGTACCCCTATACATGGGGACACGCGGGAGACTGTATTGCTTCGGGGCGTTTCTGGGCTAGACTTGAGGTGGCGGCGCGTACGCGACGCTAGCACGTGCATTACGTCTATTTGCAGCGGTCGCGCCGAGAATTCCGGTTTCACGAGTCCCGCCACTCCGTTCGAGTTGAGCTCCATGCACTGCAACGAACTGGCCTCGCGAATCCAACGACTGCAACCGCAAGCCAACCCGCGCGATGTTGCCCGGCTTTGCTTGCTGCTAGCCAACTACGTAACCGACACGGAAGAGCTTCTCGACGATCAGCGACTGGTCGAGGTGTGGCAGGAGATGGGCATTCGCCTGCAAGCAGCCACGGACCAACATGCCGCCATGACCAACGAACTGGAGAACCTTGCCCAAAACCAGCCTCAAGAGTTCTCCATGGAGCAGATTTGGACGCTGATTCGCGCCATTCGAGTGCAAAGCCAAGTCCTTCAGCTTTACGTGGGCACCGCCCAAGTGGATGTATAGCCACGAACACTACCGGCGCTGGACGCCTGGACTGGCAACTTGCTCCTGAGGCTTTGGGGCAACAACGGTCCAGACCGACGTGCGCCGTTTGAGTTCCGCCACGTACTCGCCGATTTGCTTCTGGACGCGTTCTTCCCGGATCTTGGCGCGAATCTCTTCCTGGGCCTTCTCAAAGGGCACCCGTCCGGCAGGCGTGCGTTCAACCACGCGCACGATGTGCAACCCGCGCCAGTCGCGAAGGATTGGGCTGAGTTGGCCAACGGGAAGACCGTTGACGGCGTTCTCGAGTTCCTCGGAAAGGATACGTTCCTCGGGCCACACACGCCGGCCACCCTCGGATGCCGTGGGGCCTTGCGACGAGTCCTTGGCCACTTCGGTAAACGGCTCGCCTGCCAGTACGCGATTCCCCATGCCTGAAATGGCCGCTTGCGACTGCTGAACGCTTGGCTGGTCGACGAACTGAACGCAAAGCTGCTCCCAGACTGTTTGTGCCGGCCGGTTGAACTCCTCCAAATGGCCCCGATAATAGTCGAGCATCTGCTCGTGCGTAATCTCCTCGTTGAACTTCACGTGCTGGCGCACCCACTGTTGGGCAAGCGTTTGCTGAAAAAATCCCCGCTTCTCCCGATCTAGCGACGTACCCCGCGACCGCAGAAAGTCCTCCAACTCCCGGCGCGAGCCAGCTCCGGCTCGCTTCATGAGTTCGGGAACCATTTGCTTGCCAAACCCTGCGTCGATCTGCTTGCGAACGTCGGCCATTCCTTCTTCCGGGATGTTACGCTTTGCATCGAGAAAGACCAGAAGGGTCTGAATCTGGTTATCGAGTACCTGGTTGAGCATTTGGGCACGGAGTTGCTCGGGCTGGATCACGACCTGTTCGGCCGGGCCATTTTGCCGCGCAAAGGCTTCCTCGATGGCCTTGTTCAGATCCCGCACCAGCGCCTCCTGCTGCGCGTCGAGCAGGTCATCCGGCATCTTGCCGCGATTGCGATCGATGAGCGTAGGCACCTGCGCCAGAACGTCGCTCACAGTAATCACTTCGTTCCCAACGCGAGCCACGACATGCGCGCCAAGAAATGGGCGAACTTGGACAATTTCAGGATGCGGAACGGGAACCTGCGACACGTTCATGCCGGACCCCTGGTCGGGAAGCCTGGACACCTGCGAATACTGGTGAGAGGGGAGCGCTCTGTCAGGAACTCCAGGTTGTATGTAGCTTGCTTGCCGCCCCCCATACGATGAGTTCGGAGCAGCGTGAGAACTGGGCCAACTGTTTGGACGAGTCGTGATTGCAGGCCGTTGGGGCATCTCGGATACCGCTTGTGGCACCCCAGGGGTAGACCCTGCTACCGGATACCCGTCGTACGAGTCAGTCGATGGGTACTGCGCGCTCGCGGAAACGACCAACAATCCTTCGGTACAAAGGATCATGGTATATATCACGCATAAAAAAACGCGATTCGGCACGACAAGCATTCCGTCGGGGGCAATGAAGAGGCCTAGTCCCAGTTCGGTTTCCATCCACCGGCTACCCATCGACCGAAGATGGGTCAGCAAGATTATAGCCATGCCATCAGCCTGGAAGCAACAGCGATTTGGCGGTATCGAGCGCCCCGCCCGGCGTTCTAACTCCTTCGCCGAGTGGAAGATACGCGCTTCGGCCATCCACCACGCGCAAATGTCCTCCACTTTGGGCCGCCAAACGGCGTATTCGGTCTCCAAACCGGTAACCCAAGACAAGATAACTGTTTTCCAGATTAATTCGATACACCCCCCACCCACGAGCTGCAATCCGCAACCCAGTCAACTCCAGAAGCCGCTGCGCCTCGGGCGGAGGAGTACCGAACCGATCAGCTAACTCCAAGCCAAAATCGGCCAGTTCGTTCGGTTCACTCACCCGAGCCAACCGGCGGTAGAGATCGATCTTTACACGCATGTCGGGCACGTAACCACGAGGCAAATACGCTTCAACCGGTAAGTCGATGTCGACCTCGACAGGCATGGCCGGGGGCAGGCGCTTCAGGCTCCGAACCGCCTGCTCCAGCAGGGAGCAATAAAGCTCGTACCCCACCACTGCGATATGACCACTCTGCTCGGTGCCTAGGATGTTGCCGGCTCCGCGTATCTCCAAGTCGCGCATCGCGATGACGAACCCGGCGCCCATGTCGCTGAACTCCTCGATAGCGCGCAGCCGTTTCGCCGCATTGGGCGTGAGGTTCTTCCGTGGATCGATGAGCAGGTAGCAATACGCCCGGTGCTTGTAACGGCCCACGCGACCGCGCAACTGGTGCAGGTCGGCCAAACCATAGCGGTCGGCCTCGTCAATGAAAATGGTGTTAGCGTTGGGAATATCGAGCCCGCTCTCGACAATTGTTGTAGCCAGAAGGATATCGCACTTGTCCGAAACAAAGTCCACCATCACGCGTTCCAATTCATTTTCGCGCATTTGGCCATGCCCCACGCCAATGGTAGTCTCGGGTACGATCGACTCCAACTGGCGCTTCACCTGAAAGATATCCTCCACGCGATTATGGACAAAGAACACCTGACCACCACGGTTCAATTCGCGCTCAACCGCGTACCGAACCAGTTCGGGGTTGAACCGGGTCACACGGGTTTCGACGGCCAACCGATCCTTGGGCGGCGTCTCCAGGTTGGAGATATCGCGTACACCCAGCAGACTCAGGTGCAAGGTACGGGGGATCGGAGTCGCCGTCATGGTCAACACGTCCACCGTGGAGCGAATCGCCTTGAGATGCTCCTTCACCTCAACGCCGAACCGCTGCTCCTCGTCGATAATCACAAGCCCCAGGTTATGAAACCGCACGTCGCGCTGCGCCAGCCGATGGGTGCCAATGACGATATCGACACTGCCCTCGGCAAGTCGCTCGATGACCTTGGCCTGTTGATTCCGCGTGAGGAATCGCGAGAGGGAGGCGATCTGGAAAGGGAATTCGGCCATCCGCGTCGAAAAGGTACGGTAGTGCTGCTCCGCGAGGATGGTGGTCGGAACGAGGATGGCCACCTGAAATCCCGCATCGACCGCCTTGAACGCCGCGCGCATGGCTAGTTCGGTCTTGCCGTAGCCCACGTCGCCGCACAGGAGTCGGTCCATGGGCCGCGACTTGGTCATGTCAGACTTGATCGCGTCGATGGCAATAAGTTGGTCCGGGGTCTCCTGGTAGGGAAACGACGCATCGAACTCGCGCTGCCACTCGGTGTCAGGTGGAAATCCGATTCCCGGCCGTGACGCCCGAGTTGCCTGAAGCTCCAACATGTCGGCAGCCAAGTCGGTCACCGCGCGCTGAACCCGCGCCTTCTGCTTCACCCACGTTTGGCCGCCAAGTCGCGCCAGCGTGGGCCGGCTCTTGCTCCCGCCCACGTATTTCTGAACCAGCCCAATCTTCGAGCTGGGTACGTAAAGCCGCGTGCCTCCGTGGAACTCAAGTTCCAGATGCTCCTCGCGCTGTGCATCTTTTTCCAAAAGTTTCAGTCCACGATACCGGGCGATACCGTGGGCAACGTGGACCACGAGGTCGCCTTGACGTAAATCGAGAAAGCTGTCAATGACTCGCCCAAGCCGGCGTTGCGTCGGCCGAACCAAGTCTTCGCGATGGAACAACTCCGCGCTGCTGAGCAGTACGGCCCGCTCAGGCACCAGTCGGAATCCCTTCGATAGCGTGCCGATGGGAAAGTACAGCCGCCCTTGCCGACACGCCTGCGTTTCCGCGAACAGCTCGCCGAGGCGATGCACTTCGGCCTCGGTAGGACAAACGACGAATACGTCTTGGCCCGCTCCGGCTTCGTCCAACTCGTCGCGCACACGGCCGAGTTCGCCGCTGAGCCGCTCGACGGATTCGATTCGTAGATGGCACATGGCCTCGAGCGAACTGGGCGCAACGGCCCAGGCCGCAACGGAAGGGAAACGAGTCAGGGCGCGCATGACCTCGGCGTTCCCATGCAGCGTCTCGGGCGTTTCGGCCTGCTCCAGGAAGCGGGTCGCCTGCTCGGCCATCTCGCCCGGCTCGACCAGCATGACCCAGCTCCGATCCGGAAGATAATCCGCCAGATGAGCGTGACTGACCGTCGCCGGATCAACCAAGGTAACTTCGACGGCATCAAGCCGCGACAAGCTACGCTGCGAAGCGACATCGAACTGCCGGATCGACTCGATCTCGTCGCCGAACAGTTCGATGCGAGCCGGAACGTCCCAGTCCGGCGCAAATATATCGAGAATCCCGCCACGGACGGAAAACTCGCCCGGCAACTCGACAGCCGTTGTATGGTGAAGCCCGGCGGCGTTAAGCCATCCGGCCAACTCACCGAGCGCAATTGCGGTTCCAACGTGTAGCCGGCGCGTGTGCCGTCGGAGCGTCGCGAGACTGGGAACCGGCTGCATGAGCCCCTGAATGGAAGCCACCAGGACACGAGGTGATTCCGTGCCGGACAGCCGTTTCAAGAGCCGTATGCGATCCCCGAAGACTTCATCGCGCAAAACCTGTCGCGAGGAAGGCGTCTCCCAAGCAGGGAAACGCTCGGCAGTTACGGAGGTGAACAGGGCCAAATCGTCGACCAAACGGTCCACGTCGCTCAGTTCCGGGCAGACAAGGAGCAACGTCGCCGGCGCGTGCCCGATCAGGCGGGCTGCAATGAGAGAACAAGCGGCTCCCCAAACACCGTCAAGCGTCGCGGCATGTCCCGCGTCGAGGCTTGCAACCACCTCACGGAACCCCTCATGGCAATCGAGCCGGCCAATCAACTCGCCCAGCCGAGCAGAAGCGTCGCCATCGGCCACCAGAGTTGTCATGACCAATTCCTCCCTGTCCCCCTAAACCAACTGGCTACCACATCTCTACTCAATAGTTCGCAATGACCAAGAGTTCAAGACGGGGAGCCTCAACATCCAACGGCCTCCCAGCCTCATGATGTGAACCGGGACCGCGCGAACTGGGCTACCCCCTACCGCGTCGGCTGGATCGGCGGCCCCCTCGCTTCTGCTGCCCCCCGCCGTCCGGCTTCTTCGCTCGCGACTCCAAGTTCTTCTCGACAATGACATTGATCGCCTCTTGCCAGATTGGAATGCTTCGGTGCCCTGCCTTGTCGCCAAACGCATCGCCTTCGGTAATGTCTCGCGAGTCATCCACGTCATCGTCGTCGGCATCGGTCTTGCCATCGCTGTCATCCGCCACCTCCATCTCGGGTTCGGACGCGTCGGATTTCTGGCGACGTCGACGCGGCCGGCGACGCTTGGGCCGACGCTTCTCCTCCGATTCGAGCGACGCGGCCTCGTCTTCCTCGTCTTCCTCGCCTTCCTCGCCTTCTTCGCCTTCTTCGCCTTTCCGGTCTTCCTCACCTGCTTCCGTTGCATCGCTCGGCACGGTGCCGGAATCGTCAGGAGCGGACTGCTTCTCCCCCGTCCGCGGTCTGCGCCGCCGGCGACGCTTGGACTTACCGCGAGCCGACTCTTCATCCTCACTGGAACGATCGACTTGCTCCTCGTCATCTTCGTCCAGGTCAACGGCAACCGTCACCGTCTCGTGGGCGATGAACACCATCGGCTCATGCTCCAAGCCGGCCGGTGACATCTTCACGCATTCGGAAAGACTTTCTACCGTCTCGGCCAACTGTTTGGTCGACATCGTTGGCTCAGGTGGCTGCCACCCGGTTCGCTCCTTGCCACGTTCGGCAAACTGCTCCTTCGAACGATCCGCCGACACAATTTCAGCTCTTTCATCCGCCTGTTCTGGTGGCAATTCAACCCCCAACGAGCTGGCTAACGCTTCCCAATTGGCCGATGTTCGAGGCCGGCGCTGTCTCTCGGCTTCGCCCCGCCGTGTCGGAGTGGCCTCATGGGCGGGAATTTCGCTCTCCATCGGTACCTGTTTCACCTCGGGCGTTCCCGGCGGAAACTCATCCGTCGGCGATTCCTCATGGATTTCGGCCCCCAACACGGAAGCCAATTGCCCCCAATGGTCCCCCTTTTCGCGGTCTGTCATACTCAAACATCCAAGAAAGGTCGAGCCGCGCGGCATCGCTCAAAATACGAGCTTGTCAAGCTGCGGCCAGGAATGGTCCTAGTAACTGACTATCCTAAACCCTAAGTATAAGGTTTTCGGACAACTTCGCAAAGGTAGCTTGGGGAACAACAGGAGAACGATGGACAGTAATGCCATGCACCACCGTCGCGTTTGGCGTATCATTCCGATGACACTTGCCGGCGGCCGCCTGTAATCCTCTTCTAGGCATGACTCCATCAGACTGTATGCAACTTCCTTTATGGAAAGGGTTTGCGTACAATGAATGGGCCTCGGGGTCTAACAACTCGATGCAATGGAACGGAATTAGCGTATTCAACTTGCGAAGGTAGATGGAAAGGACCAAGACCGGCGGGCGCACTCCGCCACACAGGCCGTTGCCGTCGGCCACGGCTAACGAAAGGAAACGATCATGAACCCGTTTCTCCGAATATCGAGAAGGTGGGCGTGGACCTGGCGAGGATTGGGGATTATCGCTTTGGCCCTGGTTTCGACAACCTGGACTAACGCGGCCGACGCGCGTGGGCGAGGCAACCAAGGTCGGGGCGCAAACAGCTCGGCCTCTCGAAGAGAAAGTCACCAACGTGGCGGTCCCCACGGTGCTGGAAATACTGCCCGCGTCTCAGCTCCCACGGCTCGCGATCGTGCGGCTCCCGCTGCGCGTTCTACGCCGCCCCGATCCGAGCACCGCGTTGCCCGACCCATGGAACGTTCCGTCGCAATCCCCGCCGATCGATCCAAAATGAGCGATAGCGGACGATCCGCGCCGGTTCGAGTCGCACGCCCCGAAACTCCGCGTTTTGTACGGCCGACACCGGGATCAACGGATCGAACCGAGACTCCGCGCATCGTGCGGCCGACGCCGACCCCAAAAGAACGCACGGAAACTCCGCGTTTTGTACGGCCGACACCGGGATCAAC
>CAZASB010000030.1:0-14229 GCA_964487655.1 uncultured Planctomycetaceae bacterium | reverse complement strand
GAAACTCCGCGTTTTGTACGGCCGACACCGGGATCAACCGATCGAACCGAGGCTCCGCGCATCGTGCGGCCGACACCGGTTGCGCCGCGAGCACCGTCCGGCAACGAAGGCCGAAGGCCATCATCCCACCAGTCGCAATCACGTTCTGACGTAGAACGGCCCACCATTCGCGACCTGCGAGGATGGCAGGATATGCTATCGCGTGAATCGAAGCCGCGAGTTGACTCATCTGCCATGGGCCGTTCGCGCGTTGAAGATTCGCTGCCGACGCGAGGCGCTGATCGTGATTCGAAGTCGTCGTCGCGGTTTCATCCTTCCGCGCAATCGCCCAACACACGAACGACGCCACGTACCAGGCCCGACTGGAGTGATGTACGCCGGCGCCTGAGCGAATCGGGTAACACACACAGCTTCGACCGTGGCGTAACCGACCGCTCCAAGACAAATCGCACCGGTGAATCACGCACGGAAGGCACTCGCGAGCCTCGCCATGAATCGACGCCACGTACCAGGCCCGACTGGAGTGATGTACGCCGGCGCCTGAGCGAATCGGGTAACACACACAGCTTCGACCGTGGCGGAACCGACCGCTCCAAGACAAATCGCATCGGTGAATCACGCACGGAAGGCGCTCATAAGCCCCGCCATGATGGACGGCCAGGGGAATCTGGAATTGCAGGACACACCGAGCGTGAGTTCCACCATTCCCCGCGATTCTCGGAACGGCTTCACGACGGATCGCTGGACCGAGTCAAGGGTCCGACCGCGGAACGAATGCATTTCGACAAGCAGTTTGAGGCGAGGAGCAAGGGCGACATCGCGCGCCGCCTGGAAACCAGCCACCACGTCGACGGACGTCACCCATCCGGTAAGCGGTCGTCAAGCGACCACCACGCATCGATTGTCACTCCAAGGTATCCTTCACATCATGGAGGGAAGCCGCGCCCTCAGTATTACCACGCGAAATATCCACACTGGTATCGCCATTACCACGGCCACGTCAGCCCACGGTTCACGCTGAACGTTGTCACACATCATTACCCGGGTTACCACTGGTATGCCGGTCCAGTTTGGTACCCCCGATGGAATCCATGGGTAGCTTGGTCCTGGAACTTCCGGTCTCACCCGTACTACGATCCTCGTCCTATCTGGTGTCGTCCGGTAGTTTACTATCATTGTCCCACATGGACATGGTGGCAGCCGCCGGTATGGCAGCCGCTGCCGGTTGTTAGCGCCGGTACCTGGGTGGACGTCGAACCGATCGTGGTGCCTGCTGCACAGTACGACCTGCAATTGCTTGCCATCCGCATGGTCGACCCCGGGCACCCGCAGGAAGAACTGGGCCCCCGATATCGCGTCTGGTTCCGCAACAACAGTACCCAGCCGATCACGACGCCGTTCAGCGTAGTGTTGTTGGCCGGCAACGACGAGGCGCTTGCCGAGAGCTTGCCGCAGGCAGGTATTGAAGTTACGGCGGTGGAAGCGGGCGATACGCAGAGCGCCGACATCCGCCTTCCCTTTGACGTCATGACCATGAACCGCGACGAAGAAGGACAACCTTCGCCGTTCTCGACGTTGCACGTCCTGATCAACGCGCATCGGTCGGTTGCCGAGACCAACATGGAGAACAACGGTGCCACGCTCGCCGCGGCCGACGTCCTCCTGGTCGACCCGACCCTCTTTGCCGCCGATCCCAGCTCAGCCGCCCCAGACGGCGAAGTGGTCCTAGCAGGCGAGGGCCTGGGGCCGGTCCCGGGCCAGGTGCTCGTTTACATTGCAGGCCAGGAACTAGAAGGGGAAATTCTCGGATGGTACGACCTGGGCGTTCAGTTCCAATTGCCCAAGGCAACACTGGCAGCCCCAACTCAGGCCGAGGTGATCGTCGTCCGCAGCGACGGCACAGCTTCCAACCCGGTATCCGTGACCATCACCCCTTAAGCCAACCGGAAACAGATGCAGGGCCCTCCCATTCTAACCGAGCACGTCGAGAGGTGGTAGCCGTTTGCTGTTGAGAAAAGGGCCCGAAGCGCTCGTCACTGTTTGGCGGGTGGAGTGGCGGGCGAAGTGATAGGGGAATCGGCAGGCGGATCGGCCGCCTTGAAGAAGCGGTCGTCATAGTAGCGCAAGCCGGCAAGGGCATGCATGACGGCGCCGATTTCCTCGGTGCGCAGCG
This sequence comes from uncultured Planctomycetaceae bacterium, assembly GCA_964487655.1. Taxonomy (GTDB): domain Bacteria; phylum Planctomycetota; class Planctomycetia; order Pirellulales; family Thermoguttaceae; genus PWXP01. Next base: position 12,056 of record CAZASB010000030.1, on the reverse strand, counting down.
CCTTTACGTTCTGGGCGTACCGCCCAGAATCGAGCATCTGGTTCACGAAATGAACCGCTCGTACAACTCCGGGCTCCTCGAGTCGCTCCTCCGGCAAGGAGAATGCCAACCACTCAAGAATATGGCCGGTTGCGGTGAGTATGGCGCCTGGATCCTGACTAGTGCCGCGCGCGGCCAGATAGTGCGGACTCCACGACCCGTTTTCGTTCTGCAGCGAGAAAGCATGCTCGTGAAATCTCGCAATGTAATCCTGCGCCCGGCGGTATTGTCCCTCAATCGGCCGATTGCGTTCGACTTGCCGTCGGACGGCGTAGCTAAGCCCCATCAGCCGTTGCGTGCCACCCCAGGGGGCACCAACGATCGGTTGGGCCAGTTCGTCTTTCAGAATCCGCTCGATCGACCACTCCTCTCCTAGCCGGTTGTGCCATGTGGACCCTTTTCCGGCATAATACATTAAACCAATCAAGGACAACGACTTGTCCGTGCCTTCTCGGCAAGCCAGTTTTTCGTATTCCACCAAATCGGCAACCGTACGCACCTCTTCCCCAACTCGCACTGGATAACTCGACTGTACCCGGGCCAACGCGAGCGTGGCAATCAGTTCACCCGAATACTCCTGGTACCCATAGCCAATACGGCCGGTGATATGGCCGTCGCTCATCGTAAGCGGCGCGAAGCCTGCACAAGGATAATTCCAGGTCAGGCACGTAATGCCGTTGAGCTTCTTGCGTAGCGTAACCGCCTCAAGTACCTCGGCGCGGCAACCGAAGCCCCGGCAGACGTAAAGAACTTCGGTGACCGTATTGTCGGCCGTGCTAAGCATCTGGGCCTGCTGGGCGGCAAGGGTGCGTCGCACCTGATCGCGCAAAGTCGCCATTCCCGTCGATAGTTCACGGCGCATGCGGGGCGACTCGACGGCGTCTGGGGCATCGCCCTCGTCCACGCCAACCTTCTCTCCCACGCCAACCTTCTCGTCTACGTCGGCCTTCTCGTCTACGTCGGCCTTCTCGTCCACATCGACCCTCTCGTCCATGTCGACCTGTTCGTCCACACTGATCCGACCGGCAGAACCATCCCGTGTGGCGTTGCCATCCGTCCCGCCATTTGCCTCGGATATTTCGGGCTCCTGCTGGTTGTTCGGCTTCGGGTTGTCGGGCACCGAATTGGCCGACACGTCTTCCGAGAATATCTGACTTGCAAACACCGGACTGGGCAGCACCAGGAACGGCCCGGCTGGCTCACCCCCAAGCGCCGCGTGGCCCCCAGTCAGAAGTGAACATATCAGGGCCAAGTTCAATGCGCTGAGCACGAACGATTTCGTCAGACACAGCATGTGTGACTCCTTACCATGACTTGGCGATTCCCATCTCATATAACCGTTCACGGCCCTACCTCTTTCAACCGAAGGTTCCAATTCCTCCGTGACCTACTGCCGTATTACGAACCAGCGTTGCCTTGCCTGGTTGGTCTTTCGGCGGCTTGGTCCGGCAATTCATCGCGCCGAGGTCGGTCGATAATGAAGCCGCCCGAATAACCGCGCTGCAAATAGCCATTGTTCTTCGCGCGGCAACCGTATTTGTCAGTTCCGCCGTAGTCGATCAGAAAGCTGAAATTGCCGCCAGCTTGCGGCAGCTCGTGATACGTCATACCGGACGTTGCGTACCCCTGGCGATTGCCGCGGTAGTCGTCGTCGCCGTTGTAGTCGAAGAGAACGCCCAACCCCGCCTGCGCGCCGTTGCCCTGGTTGCCAATGTACACGTCGTCACCGGCGAAATCGACGAGGTATCCAACAGACAGGTCCCAGGCAAACCCGACTGACATGATCGTTCCGGTGTACAGGTCATCGCCGGCATCGTCGAAGAGGAAGCCCAGCGCGTAATGGCAGCCCCAACCGCAGCCGAATCGGACGAAATCAGGCTCAACACGACGGCCGCCATTGTAGGCAGTCTTTGTACCGCCCACGCGCCGATCGTTGCCGCCGAAATCGCGTGCAAACCCGAGGCCGCACCAGTAGCCGCCGCCATGCGAAAGGTAGTCGTACTCGTACACGTCGTCGCCGCCACCGTCGAGAAGCACGCCGATTCCGCCACTGCCCGTATGCCGAATTCCGGCGCCAACCCCTTGTCCCCAGCCTTCGTAACCGGGCGTTTCAGGATAGGAATCAGGATATAGGCCGCCGGTGTAGTAGTGATCGGCCCCATCCAAATCGGCCAGCAGTCCGAAGCCCAAAGGATGGCCAAAGCCTTGAGTCCACATCGCGCCGCGATAACGGTCGTCACCGCCACGATTGATGAGCACGCCAAGCCCACCTAAAGCCGTCCCTTGGACGCGCCGTAGCCCAACAAACGTGTCGTTGCCGCCGAAGTCGATCAGCATGCCAACACCGCACAGGCTGGAGCCCTGGGCTACGTCAATAGCTTGGTAAGTGTCGTTTCCAGCCCGATCGACGAGCAGCGATATCCCCATGATGGCCGAGCCTTGAATGCCTGGACTCTTGCCGATGTACTTGTCGTTGCCGTCCAGATCAATCACCACCAGGACGGGGCGACGCAACGAGACCGTTCCCTCGTAATAGGTATCGTTTCCACCCAAGTCAACCACGGCGGCCACCCCTTGCATCTGGTCGAGCTGGTACGTGTTGTCTCCTCGACCTCCAATCACAATCTTGCCTGCAGGCGTATCAATGACCCCTACAGTGGCGCCGGCCACTCCATCAATCGGTACAGCGGTTCTTTGGGGTTCAGGAGTCGCCGCCAACTGGTCGAGCACCCGTGGATCGGCCAGTAGAACGAGATCTTCGGCGGCTGCGTAAAACGCGCCACGATCCATTTTTTCCATCAGATCGCACAATCTTCGGCTACGACCACGCTCTGGTAAAGTGTGGCCAACACGGCTATTTTCGGCGAAGACGGAGTACAATCCCAGGGCCAGTTCCCGTATTTCGCCCTTGCCAAGCGGCCGAAGGGCGGCGGCATAGTTTGTCTGCGCGTCAATAAGACTTTGTTGTACGAGGGCAAACGCCGCCTCGGGGGAATCTACCACCGGAAGCGTGGGCGGTGTCCGGTCGGGAAGGTCCATCTTGGCGCGAGCGATGGTCAGCATTTCGCTTAGTCCGCCACGATCGTTGATCACCGCCTTCTGCAATTCGCGGGTGAACCTCTCGGCCTCGGCCGGGGCGTCAATCGGATTGCGGAGCATGTGGTCCATCCAGGCCAGTCGGCAGTTACCCGTTAGTTCCGACCCGCTGTACCGCCTTGCGGTGGCGCTCATACGCTCACCGGCATAGGCACAGAAACGCCGGAACTGAGAGTCCAGCCCTCGCTGGCGGATTCCCGCGACAATCTCCTTCTGCAAGAGTTTGACAATTCCTGCCGCAAGCGGCTCGCCCACCGACGGCGTTGGCTTTGAAATAGGAACATTCTCATCTTCGGCAGGCTGTAGCTCTTGAGCGGAAGATGGAGGAGATACGTCGCTCCTCGACGGCGACGCCTCATCCATTGGAGCATCACCCTCGCCTGGAGCCGGGTCTTCCCAGTTAGGCGACTTCGACTGACCGCCCGAATCCGGAGCGCCCATCGCCGGTCCTACCTCCGGCGATTCCATTCCTTCCGGCTTGGCTTCCTTTGGACGAACTCGCTCTGAATCGGCTCCTGCCGGCACCACCTTCTCTAGGCTCGCTTCGCCTGGGCTGGCCGGTTCGTCAGACTGTTGCTTCGTCGCCGGTGCATCGAAAGACGGTAGCGAAAACGCTGGCCCATCTACCTGACTGGAATCCCAAGCCAGCACATCCTGGAATGCCAAGAAAAGCAAGACTACCCAGCTTGCCAATACCAGACGAAAAATACGCCGAACAAATCGTATCGCACAATCCGTGCGACGGAAGCTGCCAAGCAAATCCATCTTGCGGCTCCTGTGGTGCATCCTACAAATGGCTTCGTACGCGATCTGCCACATAGTGACAGCCAGGACGTCACGGCTCGCAAGTTCGGTGTGACGGCAACATGACAGGACAAGCTGTCCTCTTTACGTCGCCGAATCAATGACGTTGCCGCGGGGATACCAGTTGCGACCAGAACGGTTACCCCAGCCCCCCTAAAACACCAAACCTTGGCCCGTACGAACCCTTGACGCCCGCTGCGCGCCCGAAGCTCTTACCTAATTGTCTCGACCGGAACCACCTTTTCGCATGAATGGTACTTGAGATCGGGTCCATTTTTGCCTTGGAGCCCCGGTGCTGGCGGCCTGTTGATCTATTGTCGACGCGTCTCTCCGAGACGCTGGATATTGGGGGCTTCCGGTGGAAGCCCCCAAGATATTCCGTCTCGGACACTAAATCAACAGGCCGCTGGCTTTGTGCCCCCCCGTCCTTGCCGCGGTATATGCACCGCTTTCATCGCGTTGAAAAGGCTTCGCAAGCACCGCCACGCAGATTTCCTGATGATTGTGAGCCAATTGACGCGCTCGAACGTCGTTGTAGCCCCAGGATCGGATTCGCTCAAGAAAGGCTGGCACTTCCGCGGCCAGCTTCCAGTCGGGCAGTTTGAGCGTGAGCAACATACCGCGAATACTCACTTGCGGGTAGCCGATGATGGCTTCCACCGTATCGAGCGTATAGCTCGGCGGCACACTCATGTCGGCTAATAGCCAGCGTATCTTGCGGAACTCGCGATGCCGTACCTGACGGACCCGGCGACGCAAATGCGTAAACCTAGCTTCGCCCAACACGGCCGGATTCATCACGCCGGGGTCGACGCCCATGACCTCCAGGTTCCGGGCAAGCAACGCCTGGCTGGATCCACCTGGGGCACTCCCCAGTTCCGCCACGTGCGTGTCACGGGGAATTGGCAACCCCGACCAAAGAAGGCCCTCCTCGGTCTTCAGCCACGCGCGACTCACGATATGGGGCGGGAGCCGAAGCGGAGGAATCCCACCAGGCCAGCATGAAGCCGGTTGCCATGCACGGTGATAGCCAACCCACCACTCGTCAGGCTCCACCAAAACACAGTCCAGTACTATCTCCCCTCGCCGCGCCGGGGCCACGGCATCCGAGGCGCTCTCGACCAACTCGCCCTTTCGTGGGCATGCCTTCAAGATGGCGGCGTGTGCCGCCCGAGCCGCCGGTGTAATGGAGGGTTCGAAGTCGTATTCCCCTGTCGGATGCGCGTCGCGTTCCCACACATGCAGCCGACGACACGGACGTTCACCGTACACCTGCCATGCGTCGCGTGCCATTTCGGCCGGGTCGGATCCTCGCACCGTGCCTAGCGAGAAGCCCCAGCTCCGCGCAAACACGACGTCCAGGTCGAAGTCGGCCCGGAAATTGTGCCCGTCGGGCAGCTTGTAGGTAAGAAACCCCGGACGTGAAAACGCGAAGCGAAGCTGAGGCCATCGCCTGTTCAACTCGTCTTTAACGGCCGACTCCGCGCCCACCTGACAACACAGCAGCACGAAGCCCGGCCGTCCGGCGCATGGTTCGCTATCGCTCATTCCGTGCCCATCCTCGTCTACGGCAACTCACGAATGTAGATATTCTTGAAGTACAAGGTATTTCCGTGGTTCTGAAGTTCGATTTGCTCCGAGGGATAAATGGGCTTGTCGCGTTCCCAGTAGTTCTCCATCGTCACGTTGTCGAACACCAATTTGCCGTTCAGGGTGACGCTCACCTTGTCGCCCACCATCCGAATGAAGAAGGAATTCCACTCCCCCACCGGATTATCGGCGTTCTCCGTTGGCTTCGAGGGATTCTTCTGGTTATTGTACAGTCCACCCGAGCCAATCGGATTGTCCCATATCTGCACCTGCGGTGAGCCACGCAGGTAGATCCCGCTGTCGCCGTTCTTCAGGATTTTCCAGTCGACGTACATCTCAAAATTGGCATAGTCCTTGGCCGTGCAAAGGCTCTGCCCCTTGCCGTCGAACACAAAGGCGCCGTCCTCAACTCGCCAGTGAGCCCGCATTGAGTCGTCAGCCTTTTTCTGCGCCTCGGCAAGTTGGTCGGGAGTCATTGCGGCCCGGCTCTTGGGGTTGCCCACAAGTCCCTTCCATCCCGTCAAATCCATCCCGTTGAATAACGCGACAAACCCATCCGGCGGTGTATTGTCAGCGGCAAACGACTCGCCAACCATGCCACAAAATGCCAAACCGACACACCAATACGCCAGCTTTCTCATGGAACCTTCTCCTTCTTGTCAAGGGGTGTTGATCGTAACCTTGCCAACTGCTAGCACCGTCCCACTGCTGAAGGCTCTTGGATTGGGTAAATTCCGTGAAGCAAGCGAAGCTAGCCCTGACAGCAGTTGGCAAGGTTACGATCAAGCCCTTGTCGAGGCCACTTCAACTCGCCTAGCCTACCACGGTATGAACAGCAACGCAAGAGGCGAGAACCCCGCTGGCAGGTTAGCCGGAGACAGTCCACTGAGAACGAGCATAGGTCCGCCTATCGCCTACGCCGCCGCCCGTTTGACCTTGCGACGTGGCTTGCGAGTATCCTTCCATCGGCGGTGCAGCCACCAGTACTGGCCGGGCGTGCGACGAATGGCCTCTTCCAAACGCGATGTGTACCACTGGGTTAGATCGGCAATGGTCCCCATGTCGTTGCCTGCCTCCTGAGGATCGATCCAAGCAGGCGTGTCCACCTCAAACCGCATGGGCCGATCTAGCCGACGCGTCGCCGCAATGGCTACGGGCGCATTGTGTTCAAGCGACAGCAGGGCAATCGCCTTGTGCGCCGATGCTCGCCGGCCGAAGAACTCAACCCAGCAACCCTTCTCGCCTGCATACTGGTCCGCCAAAAACGCCATGGCCTCTCCTCGCCCGAGAACCTCCACAATCTGATCGTAACCGCCGTTCTTCGGCACCATTCGAGCACCCGTGCTACTGCGAAACCGGTTGACGAAGCGGTCGAGGTACGGGTTGTCGAGCGTCCGAGCAACCGTGTAGGTGGGAAAGCCCAGGATACCTAACAGGTAACCACCCACCTCGAAATTTCCGAAATGCGCGGTGATGATGAGTGTGGGGCGATCGCTGAGCAGCAATCGGACAATGTCCGCCGAGTTATGCAGGCAAGCGTAATCGCGCCAGTTGGTTTCGTGAATCTTGCGGGGTGTCTGGGCCACTTCCACCACCAGCAAGAACAGGTGGTCCCACATTTCACGCGCTAGCTTTCGTCGGGACTCGACGGAAAGATGCGGAAAGGCATGGGCCAGATTGTCATCGACCACGCCGGCACGGATTCGAATCACCTCGGCAAAGAACCAAGCGATCCCCCTCGCCAGTCGGGATGCCGTCTCGATGTGCAACGCTTGCACAACGCAAATCAGTATTCGAACGACCAGATAGACGAGGAAGTTGGTGGAACGACTGCCCTTCATGATGGACCCCCTCTGTGGGAAAACGCGGTTCGCGAACGATTCTCGCCGAAATGTCCACTTACCGGAAGAGCAGTTTTTGGGTTCCGAGGTGAAGACGATGCGAGCCGTAGGCAAACAAGGCGCAACCCTGGATTGCCAGCAGCATGGAAAACAGAATCCCGAAGGGATGGCCAGAGATAAAACCACCGGACTTGCCAGCTCCGAACTCCAGCTCGCGACGGTTGCCTCGCATCGCTTCCTCTGCATGAACGGGAAAACGGTCTGTTGGTCCGTCCGCGATCGAAACACGGCTGTTGCCGGAAGTCCCGGATAAGCCGGAAATCATCGACCCAAGGCGTTCCGTTCGATGTCACCTGTTCCAAGAAACTGCCCTACCTCCGGGGCCGCTGGCTGAGGAACCCAAGGGCCGCCATACCCAACAGCGTCGCGGTGGACGGTTCGGGGATGTACGCATAAGGCTGAGTCCAGGCGGTTTGTGTCGCAGGATGCAAAGGGATAATCACCTTCGAAGGCTTGTTCGATTCGATGCGCGCGCGGACATATAGCTCGTCTGCCGCAAGCGTGTACGACGCCTCCGTGCCCAATACGGTCTTGACCGTTTGACCGATTTCTTCCGAGTACAGGGGAATGAAGCGGCCCTTGTCCTCGATCTTGGTGACCGACTCGTCAAAACCCCGTTTCGTGGTGATAAAATGAATCTTGTAGTCGGCGCCTTCCTCCGGGTTCACGCGAACGTGCAGCGTATTTGTCTCAGGATCAAATGCCACGTCGTCCAAAAGCACACCGGTGGTGGCATAGAAATCGCCTCGGTGCATTGCGTGAAGCAATTCCTCGGCGGTCAACGACGGTGCGCGCACCTCCACCCAGCCGTGGCCGACGCCAGAATTCCCGTCAATACGGGCCGCATCAACAAAATGGGTGTCGTCAACACCCACGCCGTAAAGGAGAGGATCCCCCCGGACTGTCCGAAAGGCATTGACCACGTCCCAGAACTTCTCGGGCGTAAAGGACTGCGCTTGGGGGTGGGGCGTGATCGCTGTGAGGTTATGCACTTCAAAGAAGCGGATTTCCGGGTTCTCGATCAAGTCTTGCGGGACAATATCATAGTAGGTGTAGAACGGATGGCAGACCGTCGTTAGCTGCGGTTGCTGCAACTGGGCTGCGAGTTCGATCACTTCCGCCACATTCACGGCGAGAAGGTCGCTTATCGTCTGCGAATCAGTGACGGTCTTGACAAGAGACGCGTTCTGAACGCAAGGAATCAAGCCTGGCAGGTTGACGCAAGTCACGTGAAGGCTAAGACCTGGCGCAGCGGCCAGTTTCTGGGTAATTTCGACGCCTGGAAGGATCAGGAATTCGCCGGGAACGTCGAACTTGCCCTTGAACTCCTCGTAGGTCTTCAGCCGCACGTGGGTATCGGCCCCGATGGTCTTGGTTTCCACCCACTCCTCGCCGAACTCGGCAACATAAGCATTGTACATGACCTGTGTCACATTCGGCGGCCACGACCCTTCAGAGGGCGCGACTTTGCGCCACAAATCCATATCGGTGGCGAACCGGTTATGATCGGTGATGCTGAGGAAATTGTAGCCACGTTGCTTAAAAGTGGTGATGACCTGTTCGGGAAAGGCCCGGCCGTCCGACCAATACGAGTGCGAGTGAAACTGTCCCCGATACCATGCAAGCCCATCTTCCGCAAGGCATCGCCCCATCATGCCAACGGACAGCACAACACAAACGACGACGCCCATCAATGGTTTCAAAACGGAAAGAGACTTCATGGTGTTCCTCCTGAAAAAAAGGTGATTGCCCTCGCGGCGCCGCTCATTGTGTCGGGCGGAACGGAAACCCCATGGGCAGAGACGTAAACTAATGTTTATGGGTTTGTTGCGTGGGTGCATCTGGTACTCTTACGTCCGGTGGCGGCGCCACATCAGGCCCGCTATCGCGGCGCACATTAGCAAACTGACGCTACCCGGCTCGGGAATCATGCTCACACGGAACGTGACATTAGGGTGGCTGGCGGTGGCGTTGCCGCGGTACGAGGCGCTCAAGGTGTTCTGGCTTAAGACATGGTAGAATGAGCCACCACGAAGAAAATGATTCGTCGAACCGGACGGTGTTTCGAGCCATTCCGTCAGGTTGCCGCCTTGCCCCATCGTACCGAAGGCGCTCAGACCGCCGGCGTTGTCGACAAGGGCCGGCTGATAAACCTGGCTCCCTACCGGCGTGTGGATGTATACCATTGGTTGACCGTAAACCATGGTGTATGGGTCTGTGCCGCCCGCCACCGCTTGGGGTTGGTCGTCTGAAGTGTCGCCAGGTGATCCAGTCGTGCCGTCCTGCTGCGTGGCGTACAGCCAGTAGCCGCCGACACCGCCCTTGTTCGGGTCGTAATACGCCGCCTTGTACCACTCGTCTTCGTTGGAAATGACGTAGGCGATACCGTCGGCGTTCCGGTAGCTGCGGTCCATGCCGGTAAAAGTACCCGCGTTGAACCGGTACACCCCACTGTCTTTGGCGCCGGTGGTCATCCAGTTGCAGAACTGGGCCGCGTCATACCAGGTCACGTAGTTCACCGGCTGGCCGTTCTTTGTCTGCTGGATATCGCCGCCTCTTGCAGGAAGACCGCCAGCAGCCTTCACTGTTTCATACTGGGCAGCGGTCACGGCGTACTTGCCGATCTGGTACACGTAGTCCACCGAGCCGTAGCCGGAGGTGGAGTCTCCTCCCATAACAAGGGTGTCGGCCGGATTGTTTCGGTTGCCGACGGTCACGAAGTCCATGGAAACAGTAGTGCCGCTCCACGTGATTTCGTGAGTGGATTCGATCAGGTCGGCCGATGCGGCCGAGACCAAAGCCACACAGAGCACCGCTGCAACACACAGGGCGCGACGGAACGAGAAAGCATTCTTTTGAGACTTCATGGTGTTCCTCCTGAAAAAAAGGTGATTGCCCTCGCGGCGCCACCCATTGTGTCGGGCGGAATGCAAGCCTCGGAGGCCGGAAACGTAAACGACTCTTCCGCTTCTGGGGGCAGGCCGTCTTAATGTATACTTGCCGCGTACCGTTTTCGCGCCCTTGCACCGCAGGCGCGCTACGCGGATGCCGACAGGCCGACTGTCAGTATGGTTGCATTCATTGTGATTTCAAATCAAAGTCGAACTGGTTCGGTCCCTTGGCGTTGACTTCACAGTTCAGAGTACTCCGGGTGTTGTAGACGTTCGGAATGTACCGTTCGATCTCTTCGACCATAACGTCTGGGGGAAAAGGCTCGCCGGCGGGAATGCTTCGCCCGGTCCTGCGGCCCGCGGATATCCGGACGCGCTTCTTGCCGGGTACGGGTGCAGCCTCACCGGACAACTGATACTTTCCACCGGCGATCGACCCGCCGGTGGTGGGGCCAATCCCGTCGGCCGGCTCAAAGCTGATCGTGCCCTCCTCGACCGGCTCGCCGTCGAACGTAACTTGTCCATGGATCGTCGGTCGCCCGCTGCCGCCGCAGCCCGCCAGCGCCGCAAGGACTAGAACCGCCGAAAGTTTCATGCCTCGTAACCGTTCACGGGGGGACTGTCCCAATTTTGGCGGCACAAAGAGCGTTCTTTCCCGATGATCCACCGTTTCCGCCGCGAAAATGGGATTGTCCCCTTCGCATTTAGCGGCGAAAACTGCCTGCGCCGCCCCGTGAGCGGTTACCATGCCTCGACCACGGCGCCGTCGAAAGACTTCCGGTTCCCGCCTCGCGCCGTACTGCTTCTTTCGTCCGTTGAACCGGTACATGCGTCTCTCCAATGTTGGAAGGTCAGAAGTCGCCGAGCGAGGCGATTTCCCCGGACAGGGCGCGAGGCGTACATAGCGCCCGCCAAATATCCAGCGAGATGTCGTCGCTGACGAATCGCACGCTGCCGTCACCCAGCAACAGGTGGACCCCGCCTGGGTGCGTGCTTCGAGCGGTCACAATGATGTTCCGCACGCTATAATTGCTCGAATTGCTCGGATCGCACGGCACGTTGGGAACATTCACGCACGAACCGGTACGGATCAGATCAGGTACCGGTGAGTTGGGAGTGTAATTGTGGTGGTAGAGCGGCCCCTCCGGATAGTGCATGACACCTCGCACGTCGGAACCTTCAACCGTGCGAACCTCGCTGACAAGCACCGTGTTCGACAGGCCGTCGCTGACCGTCGAGGACGATGTTCGGCTATTCATATAGAAGACCCCGGCAACTTGCGACCCGGTAAACGTTTTGCCGTTCACCTCATACGTCCTCGCCGAGATGGGCTTATTGCGGGGGTCGCACTCCTGCATCGGCCCGAAACCGTTGTTGGCCGCATAGTTCCCGCGCGCGAAACAGCTTGCCCACACGTCGACGCTTGGACTGGAGGGGCATTGGAACGCCGGCAACGATATCATGGCGACCTTGCCATTGGCATTCGTCGGGGTCGCGTTCCCAAAATTGGACGCCGAGCCCGCTGAGGTCCAGTCGATGCCGTCGTAGAGGTTGCCCAGCTCCATGTAAGGCAACAGGTACGTGATCCACGTCGCCGAGGTGCCCTGGCTGTTGTGATGCTGGCCGCTGGCGTCAATGTAGTAGAAATGTCCTACTGGAAAAACGCCTTTGGCCGTGAGGTGCGAATGCATCGCCAAGCCGAAGAACGTCCTCGCCCCGATCGGGACAAAGGTAA
>CAZASB010000029.1:0-25652 GCA_964487655.1 uncultured Planctomycetaceae bacterium | reverse complement strand
ATCCGGGTTCATCCACGTGTCAGGCAATTCTGCACCCAGAAACGGAAGAGCCTCATTTTTTTGCGTGAATGGCCGTCCGTGCATTCCAAATGGCGTTGTAGTGGAAAGATACGCGTTTGACGTAGCGAAGGTGGGAGTGGAAAGCCCGCGCGAGGGGGTGGTTATGACAAGGGTAGGCGAGGCCGGGTTGCGGAGGGCCACTGGTCACGCCTGGGCCTGTCCATTATCTTGATAGCATTACTCAACTCACGGAGGGCTGCTGGCCTATGACCATCGAAACAGACCGGCTTTTCAATGAAAACTGCATCACTGGAATGAAACGACTGCCGGACGGCTGTGTGGATCTAGCGTTTGCCGATCCGCCGTTCAATATCGGCTATGATTACGATAGCTACGACGACTCGCGCGAGGCGCGCGAGTACCTCGACTGGAGCAAACAGTGGACCGGCGAGGTGGTCCGACTGCTGAAACCCGATGGTGCATTCTGGCTGGCCATCGGCGATGAGTTTGCCGCCGAGCTGAAGGTCATGATGACGCACGAACATCGGCTGCACTGCCGAAGCTGGGTGGTGTGGTACTACACGTTCGGCGTGAACTGCAAGCTTAAGTTCACGCGTTCACACACGCACATCTTCCACTTCGTTAAGCACCCAAAGCGATTCACTTTCAATGCCGACGATCCGGCGATTCGCATTCCTTCGGCGCGGCAGTTGGTCTACGGCGACCGGCGGGCGAACCCGAAGGGCCGGCTGCCCGACGATACGTGGATCCTCCGCCCACAGGATTTGCCCGAAGGATTCCAACCTGACGAGGATACCTGGTATTTCTCCCGCGTGTGCGGCACGTTCAAGGAGCGAGCCGGGTGGCATGGTTGCCAAATGCCGGAGCAGTTGCTCGGCCGCGTCATCCGCGCGACGAGCCGGCCTGGCGAACTGGTGCTCGATCCGTTCGGCGGCAGCGGCACCACGCTGGCGGTTGCGAAGAAGTTGGAGCGGCGTTACCTCGGTTTCGAGCTTTCCGACGAGTACTCCCGCCAAGCTGGGCAACGCTTGGCCGCCATCGCGCCAGGCGACCCGTTGGACGGGCCGGCCGACCCGGCCCGCAACTCGCCGACCACGGCCGAAGGCGTGCGATTGGAGGATCGGCAGAAGCGCACCCGGCGACGTTTCGTACGCAAGCCTGACATGTCGCCCGAGTTGCCATTTCCCAACAAGTAAGGAGCTGAAACGTCATGAAATTCGCCATCTGCAATGAGACATTCCAAGACTGGCCGTTCGAGAAGGCATTCGCCTTTGCCGCCGAATGCGGGTACACGGGCGTCGAAATCGCGCCGTTTACCATAGCGAACTACGTGACCGATGTCTCGGCCGCGAGACGAGACGAAGTGCGGCGACAGGCGGAGACCGCCGGATTGGAGGTGGTCGGAACCCACTGGCTGCTGGCCAAAACGGAAGGGTTCTACATGACGTCGCCGGAAAAGGAAGTCCGTACAAAAACCGCCGAGTATTTTCGCGAACTGGTCCGTTTTTGTGCTGACTTGGGTGGACGGGTCATGGTGTGCGGCTCGCCGCAGCAGCGCAACCTGCTGCCCGGCGTCTCGCACGAGCAAGCCATGGAATATGCCCGCGAGGTGTTCGCCGAGGTCGTGCCGGCCCTGGAAGAACATGATGTCGTGCTGGCCTTCGAGCCGCTGGCGCCGAGCGAGACCGACTTCATCCAGACGGCGGCCACGGGCGTGGAACTGATCGAGGCGATCGGCTCGCCCCATTTCCGGCTGCACCTGGACTGCAAGGCCATGTCGAGCGAATCATTTCCCATTGCCGAGTTGATTCGTCGGCATCATCGTCTGTTGGCGCACTTCCATGCGAACGACCCGAACCTTCAAGGCCCCGGCTTCGGTGAGTTGGAGTTCAAGCCTATTTTCGAGGCGCTGGGCGAGGTGGACTACCGCGGTTGGGTTTCGGTCGAGGTGTTCAATTACGATCCTGGCGTCGAACGCCTCGTTCGTGAAAGCATTGAGTATATGCAAAGTTGTCTGGCATAGTTGAAGCGACACGCCGCATCGGTTACTATGCTGATGGTGCTTCCACCGTTCCACGTATTCTCAGGAGGAAATCTCATGCCTCGAAATGATTGTTTTTGGCTGGCTCCGGTCGCCTTGGCGTTGATTGCGTTTGTTGCTGTCGGTTGTTCGGGGAAGCCGTCGAGGATCCACCCGCCGTCGATCAATGCCGGCTCGGCGGGTAGTGCCGCGATGAAGCAATACGACCTGAATGGCGACGGCAAGGTGGCGGGCGACGAATTGGAGAAAGCGCCTTCGTTGAAGGCCGGTCTGGTCCGGCTCGATACCAACAACGACGGCGCCGTCTCGGCCGACGAGGTCGCCGCGCGCATTGGCGCATGGCAAGATTCAAAAGTGGGGCGCATGTCGGCGACGCTCACCATCTTGGCAAACGGAAAACCGCTTGAAGGCGCGACCGTTACACTCATCCCGGAAGAGTTCCTTGGAGGCAACGTAAAGCCCGCCACGGGCACCACCGATGCCGGTGGCGTGGTCATGCCGACCATCGAAGTGAGCGCCGAGGATCCCCCAGGCGTTGCGCCGGGCTTCTACCTGGTTCAGGTCACCAAGGAAGGCATGAACATTCCACCAATGTACAACACGGAAACCGTTCTTGGCGTTGAGCTTGCCCCGGACGCCCTCGAGATGGAAGAAGGCATTACCTTCAACCTGAAGTAGCACGGTCAGGTGCCAGGCATTGGCAAAAAGTGTTACCTTCAACCTGAAGTAGCACGCGGTTTTCAAACCGCGAGTGCTGAATAATCCGGTTTACTTGCACAGCCGCTCCAACCGGTGCTCGACGGGGTCATATCCGTGCCGTGTTCGTCTGTCTGCCCTCTAGCGAAAAGGGCACGGCAACCGATCAAGAGACTAAGGATGGATGAAAAGTCGGGCCACGCCCGACAGAATGTTTTGGAGGGCATGATATGTGGCGATCGCTATTCCTGGCGATGGGGGTCTACCTGCTCCTGGCGGGGTTGCAGTGCCTTGGCGTCGAATCGGCGACGCTTGTGTTCCGTAGTCCACCCCCAAAAGCAACCTCGTTCTTCGAGGAATCGCCGAAGCTGGGCCCAAAGAAGTTGTTCGTGCCCCCGCCCTGGGCTCCGTGGAGCCTCATGTCCACCGGTGCCGTCGTTTGCCTGTACTCGTTCACCCTGCCAAAACGCATTCGCGGCGAGTAGCGCGCTACGGCAAACATCTATGGCAAGTTGTGCCCCATCTTGTCGCGCTTGGCGGCCATGTAGCGCTCATTGTGCTCATGGATGGGGCCTAGGATGGGAACCTGGTCGACCACTTCAAGATCGAAGCCGCCGTAGATGAAGGCGTCGGTCTTCTTCGGGTTGTTGGTCAGCAAGCGGACCTTCGACAGGCCCAAGTCCTTGAGAATCTGGATTCCCACCCCATAGTCGCGAGCATCGGCCTGATGGCCCAGGGCGAGGTTCGCCTCGACCGTATCGAGCCCTTGGTCTTGGAGGGAGTACGCCTTGATCTTCTCGACTAGGCCGATACCACGTCCTTCCTGCGGAAGGTAAACGAGCACGCCGGCCCCTTCTCGGCCGATCATCTCCATGGCCAGTTCGAGCTGGTCGCCGCAATCGCAGCGGAGCGAGGCCAGAAGGTCGCCCGTGAAGCAGGCCGAATGCAACCGCACCAGCGGTTCCGCCACTCGCATCGGATCGCCCATGACAATGGCTACCGGTTGCTGGCTCTCGTAACGTACGCCGTAGGCTACGATGCGGCCCGCGCCGTGCCGCGTGGGCAACTGCGCCTCGGCCAGTCGGTAAACCAACTTCTCGCTCCGTCTACGGAAGCGAATGAGATCCTCGATAGTAATGATCGGCAGATCGAACCGCTTGGCTAGTTGGTACAGATCCTTGCGCGAGGCACGGTCTCCCTGCTCGTCGAGGATTTCGATCAGCACGCCGGCCGGTTGCAGCCCCGCCATGCGAGCCAAGTCGACCGTCGCCTCCGTATGTCCGGCACGCCGGAGAACGCCCCCTTCCTTGGCAATCAGCGGGTCGAGGTGCCCGGGCCGCACGAAGTCGGACGGCTTGCTCTGCGGGTTGAGAATCTCCTGGACCGTCTTGGCCCGTTCCTGCGCGGTAATGCCGGTTCGACAAGTGCGGTGATCGACCGGCACGGTAAAGGCCGTCTGTAGCGGCGCCGTGTTGTGCTCCACCATTGGATGCAACTCGAGCCGTTCAGCCATGTCGGGAAGGATAGGCATACAGAGCCGACCTCGCCCATGCGTGATCATGAAGTTGATCATCGCCGGATCAGCCTTCTCCGCCGCGCCAATGAAGTCGCCCTCGTTCTCGCGGTCTTCCGCGTCCATGACAATGACGACTTTTCCAGCCGCAATGGCGGCGGTCGCCTGTTCAATACTCGAAAGCTGTGTCACAATGACCCCTGATCGCCCCTAATGGGGCAATGGAGAAATGGCAATTACCGGAGCAAAACACTCCGCGCAACGCAACATGTCTATCGCCCGTGTCGCCGGGCAAACCAGTATCCGATTATTGCCATTATAATCGCTTGGCAACGGACTGCCAGGGGTTCATCTGGAGACTTGCATCGCGTTGAAGTCGCCGACTCTCCGCCAACGGTCACCCGTCCGGTGTGCGCCGCGCGACCGTGGAGGCTTTCTCTGAACATCGCCGGCAGATACGGCCATATTGCCCCCACGGTCGCACGGAATCGCTCGGCTCGACGGCCGAGCGATGGCTCTGATTTGCCTAAAAACCGATTTCCCTGAAAGGGGACTAAATCATGTCCTTGAGATTCTTCAGGGCACGAACGCGAATCTTGTTGCTGGCCGGCTTGGCCTTGACGTCCATCAACTCGCCTGGACGGAACGGGTTTGGAACATTCTTCTTGGCCGGTCGGGCGGGGATCTTCTTCTTTTCGAGCTTTACGAGCCCCGGAATGGTAATGGCGCCGGCACCTCGAGTACCCAAGGATTTCTTGACCTCTTCGGCCAGGGCGGCGAACACGGCGGCCACCTGCTTCCGCGAAAGGTCGGTCGCCTCGCCGATGTTGGTGAAAATTTCCGTCTTGGTAAGTGGTTTCTTTACGGCTTTGGCCATGGTTCTTATCCCTCCATGCGAGACTGCGGAAAGTGGTAAAGTCTGTTCGTCCGGTAAAGTGGACGCAATGATTAGAGTCATTTGTCGGAAGAATACAAGACGAACATCGCCTCAAAACACTGGAAATCTTGGGAATTTCGTCTTTGGGGGCCCGTTTTCCCCGGGTTTTCTCACCTGATGGGCTGTTTTCCCCATAAGCAGCGTAAAATTGTCGCCCTTTTCGCACTCTCGACCGCTACCATCCGAACTCCTCGAAAGCCGTCTTGTCCGGGAACCAAACCGCGTGAAGCCACATCTAAGAATTGGCCTAAGAACCACCCTTTGGACGTGGTAGAGCGGCAACTCGGACGACGCCTATCGCGAAAGTCCTCTTTTGGGTCGGTCGCATGCACCCATTAGGCGATAGCGCCATACGTTTTATCATGGCCGTGAATTACGTGACTGCTATAATAGAGAGATATGTTGACAATCAGGGGCTCTTCCATTTCTACGCAGCCATCTGGGTTGGAGTCCCGCCTTTAGGCGGTTTCTTCTTGCCGGTTGAAGCCGGGACTCCAACGCGAGCGCTGTTCGCACCTAGAAACGGAAGAGACCAATCAGGCCGTCCCGGCAGCGGCCTGCAGGCTGCGAAACGAGAGAGAGATTTCATCATGATGTCTGGGCTACGGATACCCTCGGCGGGCCCTTTGGCCTTGCGGGTTCGGCTGATATTCTGGCTACTCCCATGGCTGTTGGGCATTGTGAGCCTTCTCGGCCAGCAGGTAGCGCTCGGGCAGGTTCGAGTGGGGGTTCCGTCTGAGGAACAGGAACTCGCGGAGAATGTCTTTCTGCCGGCGCCGCGGACAACCCTTCAACGGCTGGCCCAGGCACGGGATCTTCTCCAAGAAGGCCGGTTTGGCGAGGCGGTGCGAAACTTGGGCTCCATTCTCGATGCCCAGGAGGACTTCTTTTTCCAGCCCGAACGCGATGAGCCCATCCATCGAAGCTTGAAGACGGAGGCCCAGCGACTTATTGGCGTCATGCCGTCGAGCGGTCGCGAGGTGTATGAGTTGCAATACGGGCCGCACGCGCGGACCATGCTTGTCGAGGCCCTGGACCAAGGCGATATGGTGCGGCTTGCCGAGGTGTCACGACGGTTCTTTCACACCGTGGCCGGCTACGAGGCGACCTTCCTGCTAGGGATTCATCACCTGGACCACGGCCGCCCGCTGGCGGGTGCCCTGACGCTAGAGCGGTTGTGCTCGACGCCGGGAGTTGCCGAACGGTTTGAGCCGGCCTTATCGCTTGGAACCGCTACCGGCTGGCTCCAGGCTGGCGCCCCCGACCGGGCGTCGACGGTTCTTGCCGACCTGAAGAGAAGCCGCGGCGAAAGGCCGATCCGACTGGGCGGCCGTGACGTCGACTTATTTACCTCACAACAGGGCGCGGCCGATTGGTTAGTCCGCTTCGCCGGTTCGCTTTCCGGCGACCCGACCGACGCGACAAGCCAGTGGCTCCTAGTGCGAGGCAATCCGAGCCGGAACGCGCCGGCCGGCGGGGGCGCGCCGCTGATGAACATCCGTTGGGAGGTACCCGTTGCCGACGATCCGATCATCGAACAGTCCCTCGCACAGCAGCAGCAACGCCTGCTTGAGCAGGGAATACCGCCGGTACCCGAGCTGCATCCGCTGGTGGTCGGCGACATCGTGCTGATGCGGACGACGCGCAACCTCCTCGCGGTTGACGTCCACACGGGGAAACGACTCTGGGAGGTTCCGGTAGACGATCCGGTGGAGTCGCTCCTTCAGTCGGCGTCCGAGGATCCGGCGCTCCGAGCGCAGTTTCAGCATGTACCGCTGGTCGTGGGTGAGCGAGTCCTGCAAGACAGGACCTTCGGCACGCTCAGCAGCGACGGGAAGCAGGTATACACCATCGAGGATTTGATGCCGTCAACGGGTCTCACAAACGCAAGGCAGTTGGTACGGGGCGCCGTTCGAATCATGCCGGGGCAGCCCCAGCCTTACAACCGGCTGGCGGCCCACGAGATTCGGACCGGCAAGTTGAAATGGCACTTGGGCGGGCCCAGCGACGAGTTCGCCCTGCGCATGGCGGAAACATTCTTTCTGGGACCGCCCCTACCGCTTCAAGGACAATTGTTTGTCCTCGCGGAGGTGAAGGATGAAATCCGCCTTCTGGTCCTCGATGCCGCAACCGGCGACCTGCTGTGGACACAGCCCCTGGCCATCGTGGAGCAAGGGGTACTGTTTTCTCCGATTCGCCGACTTTCTGGGCTGTCGCCGGCCTATGCCGACGGGATTCTCGTGTGCCCCACCTCGGCCGGCGCCTTGGTGGCCGTCGACATGGCGACACGATCGCTCCTTTGGGGCTATCGCTATTCACAGAGCGTTGCTTCTCGGCAACGAGCGCCGTTCTTCGCCATGCAACTGGGAAGACATCCCGGTAATCTGCAGCTTTCCCGCTGGACTGACGCCAACCCGATCATCGCGGATGGGCACGTCCTGTTCACCCCAACCGAGTCGGACACGCTGTATTGCCTCGATTTGGTGGATGGCCGACAACGCTGGACAATCTCGCGGGAGGATGACCTGTACGTTGCCTGTGTGCATCGAGGATCGGTGGTCCTGGTAGGTCGGCAGGGGGTGCGCGCTGTCGGGTTAGCCGATGGCAAGCCGGCTTGGGAAGGGCGGGTACTGGAGTTCTCCGACGGCGGGATGCCTTGCGGACACGGTTTCTACGGCGGAAGCCAGTATTTGGTGCCGTTGAGCACGGCCGAGATCGCCGTGATCGATCTGGATCGCGGCCGAACCGTCCACGTGGCACGTTCGCGTCAGGGGCAGGTTCCCGGTAATCTCGTCAGTTACCAGGGGATGGTCTTGTCGCAATCGGCGGCCGGCCTCGGCGCCTTCGATCAACTCGACGTGCTCCGTCACCGCGTAACCGACCGGCTGGCGAAGAATCCCGATGACGCCGAGGCGCTCGCGCTCAGTGGCGAATTGCTTCTCGACGAAGGCAAGCGAGACGAGGCTATTCTTCGCTTAAGCCGTTCCTATCAGTTGGCTTCGGAGCGGCGCGCGGCCTCCTTGCTCAGGGAGGCGCTGCTCGATGGTCTTCGCAACGACTTCGGCGCATTCCAAGATCGCGTCGGAGAAATCGAGCCTCTGCTGGATGGGGCAAGAGAACGCGCCGAGTTCCTTCGCGTCATGGCTAACGGCTTGCAGCGAACCGGGCAGTGGAACGCGACGTTCCAACATCTCTTGAAACTGGCCGAGTTGGACGACGACTCTCACCGCGTGGAGCCGGTCGACCGAACTCTTTCCGCCCGAGGAGATCGATGGGTTCGGGCACGCCTGACAGCGCTCCGGGCCGAGGCGACCGGCGAGGAAGCGGCTGAGATCGAATGCCTTGTCGCCGCACGTATGCAAGACGCCATCGAGGCGGATTCGGTTGACGCCTTGACGCGATTTCTCGACTGTTTCGGCGGCGACGAAGTTGCCGTCCCTGCGTGGGAAGCCCTGGTGAAGGCGCTGACCCATGCCGGAAAGCTACTGGAAGTCGAAATGGTCCTATGGAGCAAGCCGGGACTCGCCAACCCTTTGTCGGACGGCGCCGGTGTGGCCCGGGTGGCAGACATGCTAGCACGGGCGAACTGCGATGACGATGCCCGCGCGGCCTACCGCTTCCTGGTCGCACGCCATGCCGATACCGTCTGTCTGGATGGTAAGACCGGCCGCGAACTTGTCACCGCGTTGCCCGAGGGACACGCGGCACGCCCGTCGGCCAGCCAGGATGCGTTGTGGCCCGAGGGAAGGATCGACACGCAAGAAGTCGCCGCAAACCGCCCGCCCACCCAGGGGCGATACCCGCTCGACTTCCGCGGCGATCCCGGACCGTTCTTCCGCAATACGGTCATCCGAATGGATCAGAACCGAAGGGCCATCTCCGCCACCGATGGCCTGGGGAAGGTCCGCTGGACGCTCCCGTTCATTGAACCCGGTTCTCCCCAGTCCATTCGTTTCACTCCGTCCAGCACCTATGTTCGAGCCTGTGGGCACCTCCTGATCCTATCTCTTGGCTCCCAGATCATCGCCATCGATACGCTCGGCCATCCGGGGCGCGGTCAAGCCCGCGTGTTGTGGTCGCACGACACGAACCAAGGCGGCTTCGACCAGGCGCTTATTCGGCTTGGCGGACCAGGCGGCGTGCAATGGCCCCAAGGGATGCCCTTTATCCCACAGAACTCGCGCCAGTTGGATTCGCTCGGGCCGGTCACGCCAACGTATGTGTGTTTCCAGCATTATCGTAACGTGATTACCGTGGATCCCCTTTCGGGTGAAACGCTTTGGGTACGACACGGCGTGGCTCCGGGCGCCACGCTCTTTGGTGACAACGAGTACGTTCTGGCCGCCTCGCCGGAACAGAGCGATATTCTGGTATTCAGTGCGCTGGACGGTTCGCTCGTTGGCCAGCGGTCCCTTCCCGCCCCCGAGCGGTTTATCGACGAGCCCGACGGCTCGCTACCCGCCGCGCAGCGCCGCTTCGGTCAAACGGTCATGGCCACGCTCGGACGCCGCATTGTAGTTTCCTACGTAGACCCGGCGGACGGACGGCACGTGCTCGGCTTGTTCGACCCGTTGGAGCAGCGGTATATCTGGGGCCCCATCCGCTCCGACATTGGAAAGATGACGCACCTGGATGAGCTGATCTGTCTGCTCGCCCCGGACGGCACGCTGAGGCTTGTCCGCACGGAAGACGGCCAGGTGATTTTCGATGAAAAACTGTCCGGCGAAACCGCGGCCACCGAGGTGCATCTACTCCGGGCCGGGGAGCAGTATATGGTCGTTACCAATCGCCCGCAAGCGAAGGATCGGGGGCTGCGAATCAACCCCTTGCCGGGCACGCTTTACCGACCGATCGGCAACGGTCGCGTCTACGCGTTCGATAAGAACGGGAAGGCGATGTGGCCGAAACCGACCGCTGTCAACGGGCAGTTGCTCTTGCTCCATCAACCCGAGGAATTACCCATCTTCGTGTTTGGCAGCCAGCCGTACGACCCGCAAAAGGTGGGAACCAAACGGTTTTCGACGCAACTGGTGTGTTTGGACAAGCGGAACGGCCGCGTCGTGTATCGCGGCGGTTTCGCTGAGCCGACGGCCACCTTCGAGATCGTGGGCGATCCGGAGAAGGGCGTGATTGAAATCCAGTTTCAGCGGAATGTCGTGAAGCTACAACTGACCGACCAGCCGCTACCGCCCGAAGAGCCGGAGACTGACGACAACTCGGACCAAGCGGAGTCCGCCCCGGTCCATCCCGGCAAAGCGGTCCTTCAGGCCATCGGCGGGGCCGTCCGGCGCATGAACGTATTTCGCGGCGCGGGCGATGCCCTTCAACATATCGAACTGTTGCCCGAGCCGGAGCCCGATTCCGAACCATGACGCAGTGTAATCCGTAGCGCTCCCAAACCGCCGAACCCCTTGAACGATTCGACCGACATGAGAAGCATCCCAATCCGTGGTCTACTTGCAGTGGTCGTGGCGACGTGCGTTGCTCCGGCCGCGGCGGCCTCATTGGACGACGCCGAGGTCCGACGCGCCACCGAGCGAGGGCTCGAGTGGCTTGTCGGCCAGCAGTCGCGCGTGGGCCACTGGTCGGCCCAGGGTGGGAAGTACCCGACCTCGATGACCGCCATGGCCGCCAACGCGCTGTTGTGTGAAGGCTCGACGACCATGCAAGGCCGCTACGCCCCCAATATCCGCGCGGCGGTCGATTACCTCATCGGCCGAAGCCGACCCAACGGCCTGATTGGCGATCCGACCCGAGACGACCGCTATACGTACGGGCACGGATTCTCCATGCTATTCCTTTCCCAGGTGCTCGGCGAGGAGGAAGACGCCGACCGTCGGGCCGAACTCGTCGACGTCTTGACGCGAGCCGTCGTCTTTTGCGGTCAGTCGCAAACCAACCCGGGTGGGTGGGGGTATGTCAGCGCGAAGGATGGCGCGGGATTTGACGAGGGGTCCACGACCATTACCCAGGTGCAAGGGCTTCGAGGATGCCGCAACGCTGGCATTCCGGTGCCCACGGAGATCGTGGACAAGGCCATCGGGTACATTCAACGCTGCACCACGGCGGACGGCGGAGTACAGTATAATTCAGCCGGCGGGGGCGGACGCCCCGCCATTACCGCAGCCGCCATCACCTGCCTGTTCAACGCCGGTGAATACGACAGCGAGTACGTTCCGAAGCTGTTGGACTACTGCAAAAAGAATCTGTCCGACATCAGCAATGCCGGTTTTGGGCACTGGCACTACGCTCATTACTACTATGCCCAGGTACTCTACCGGGAAGGTGGCGACGATTGGGAGGAATATCGCGACAAGATTTACGCGCGGATCATTTCCGAGGTCACCCCGGAAGGGTATTGGGGCCAGGGCTACATTGGCCCGGTATACACGTCAGCCATCAACTTGACCATTCTGCAACTTGAGAGGGCTACACTGCCCATCTATCAGCGTTAGCCGCTCTGGCCCGGCGTGCGGCACACGCCGCGCTCCGTTGCCCCGGCGAGACGCACGATTCGCACCCCAAGGTCTTACTATGAGTGAAGAAGGACTTGTCCAACATGAAACCGCCGCAATTGAGAAACTGTCGTCCGCGCGCACGCGAATCCATGAGCAGTTGTCGCAGGTAATCGTGGGTCAGACGCACGTAATTGATGAGCTTTTGATCTCGTTGTTCAGCCGCGGCCACTGTCTGCTGGAAGGCGTTCCCGGACTGGCGAAGACGCTCATGATCAGCACGTTGAGCCGTGCGCTCAACCTCTCGTTCAGCCGCATTCAGTTCACGCCCGACCTCATGCCGGCCGACATCACGGGCACTGACGTGATCGAAGAGAACCGCGCAACGGGCAGCCGCGACTTTCGATTCCTTGAGGGGCCCCTGTTCAGCCATGTGATTCTTGCCGACGAGATCAACCGCACGCCGCCGAAGACGCAGGCGGCGTTGCTCGAAGCCATGCAAGAACGACAGGTGACGGTCGGACGTATTCGGCACGCGCTGACCGATCCTTTTTTTGTGTTGGCCACTCAAAACCCGATCGAGCAAGAAGGCACCTACCCCCTGCCGGAAGCGCAGCAGGACCGCTTCATGTTCAAGGTATTCGTCAACTATCCCAGTTTCGACGAAGAGCTTGAGGTCGCCCGCCGGACCACGACGACGCTGGAGGACAATATCGTGCCAGTGATGGCGGCGGAAGAGATTCTCGATATCCAGCGAGTGGTCCGGGCGGTACCCGTTTCCGACCATATCATTCGGTACGCGCTGTCGCTGGTGCGTCAGACGCGAGTGGGAGAGCCGGGCGTTCCCGAGTTCGCCCAAGACCAGATTGCCTGGGGCGCCGGCCCGCGCGCCGTGCAGTTCCTGGTGCTCGGCGCAAAGGCGCGAGCCCTGTTGAATCGGCGAACCCACGTCACTTGTGACGACATTCAAGCACTGGCGAAGCCCGTTCTGCGTCACCGCATCGTGATGAGTTTTACCGCGGAGAGCGAGGGGGTTACCACTGATCAGTTGGTCGAACGGCTGCTCGACGTAACTCCCATCAAGGAGGACGAGCTGACTCGCGACGAACGATTCCGAAAGATGTTTGCATCCTAACGCCGAGCGCGCCATGCCCGATCCCAAGCGATTCCTGAACCCCGAGGCGATCCAACGCATCGCGCGGCTCGACCTACGCGCGCGCCACATCGTCGAGGGGTTCCTCAGTGGATTGCACCGCAGCCCGTACTTCGGCCAGTCGGTTGAGTTTCTCCAGCATCGGGAATACACGTTCGGTGACGACTTGCGTTATGTCGACTGGAAGGTATGGGCCAAGCAAGACCGCTTTTACGTGAAGCAGTTCGAGGAAGACACGAACCTCCGGTGCACGCTTCTTTGCGATGTCTCGGGAAGCATGCGATACGGACGGGGCGCCATGAGCAAGTACGAGTATGGCTGTACGGTGGCCGCTTGTTTGGCTTATATGCTCTTGCGGCAGCAGGATGCCGTCGGCTGCATCGCCTTCGACGAGCAGCCGCGCACCATCGTTCCCTTGCGCACGAAGCGAACGCACCTCGACGCGATCATCCAGGCCATGAACGTCAGCGAGCCTCGCGACAAGACGGGCATCTTTCCCGTACTCCGGCAAGTGGCTGAAACTTGCCCGCGCCGCGGCATGATTGTACTAGTGAGCGATTTGCTCGTCGAGCGCGCCGGGTTGTTTCGCGGGCTGAAGCTGCTGCGAAGCCGGGGTCATGACGTGCTGGTCTTCCACGTCATGGACGACGACGAACTCGATTTTCCCTTTGCCGGCCCCACGCGGTTCGAAGGACTGGAAAGCGATGCCTTGCTGCGTTGCAATCCGCGGGCGCTGCGGCAAGGATACCTCGATGCCCTCGGTCAATACCTCGAGGAAGTTCGCCACGGCTGCGTGGCGAACAAGGTCGATTACAAGCTGCTGCGGACCAGCCAGCCGCTCGACGCGGCCCTGGCGGCCTATTTCAGCAGTCGGCTTGGCATGCACCATCGGAACTAACGAAAGCGAAGAGCGCCATTCATGCCCGGGTTTGTCTTTCAACCGCTGCTTTGGGGACTGCTGCTGGTCAGCGTGCCCGTGTTGATCCACCTGATCAACATGCTGCGCCATCGGCGAGTGCCCTGGGCGGCCATGGAGTTCTTGCTCCAGAGCCAGAAGCGGAACCGGACCTGGGTCGCCCTGAAGCAGCTCCTACTGTTGCTGATGCGCATGGCCGCCGTGGCCGCCATCGTGCTCATATTGGCCCAGCCGCTGCTGCGCAATGAACTCGGACGGCTGTTCGGCGGTTCGAAGACGCACCACATCGTGCTGCTGGATGACAGCTTCTCCATGTCGGATCGATGGGCCGATACGAGCGCCTTTGACCAAGCCAAGGCCGTCGTGCGGCGGATCGGGTCACAGGCGGCCGCTCAACAGCAGCCGCAAACATTCACCCTCGTCCGATTTTCCCGGGTCGGACGCGAACATCGCGGCAGCGACGTGGATATGCTCCAGGTAGCCGTCGATCGGAGTTTCGAAGCCCAGCTCGAAGCCTTGCTCGACCGCATGCACCCGTCGGAAATGGCCACCGGGCCGATGCCGGCCCTGGTCGAAGCCCAGCGACTGCTAACTTCGAGCGACGAGCAGCGTCGTATCGTATACTTGGTGTCCGACTTCCGTACGCGTGAATGGAACGAGCCCACCGAACTACGAAGCCGCCTGCTCGCCCTGTCCGCCGAGGAGGCCGAACTGCACTTGGTCAATTGCGTGGACCGGCAGCGCGACAACCTGGCGATTGTCTCCTTGCAGGCAGCGCCCGGCACGCGCGCGGTGGGCGTGCCCGTGTTCGTCGAAGTAGCAGTTCGCAACTACGGCGCCAGCGTGGCCCGCGACGTGTCTGTGCTGTTGGACGAGAACGGGCAATCGCGGCCAGCAGTGCGGATTGCCGAGATCCCACCCAGTGAAACGGTCGTGGAACGGTTCTTAGCGCGATTCGCCGTGGCCGGGCGGCAGCAGCTTGTGGCTCGGCTAGAAAGCGACGCCGTCGCCGTCGACAACGGCCGATATCTGACCCTCGACATCCCCCTGGACGTTCCGGTCCTTTTGATAGACGACGAGCAGGCGGCGGACGCCCGTGCGCTGAGTTTGGCCCTAGCGCCCGGCGGTCGAGCCCAAACGGGAATCCGACCGGTCGTGGAAACGCCTCGCTATCTGAGTATCCATCCCCTGGACGAGTATCAGGTCGTGTACCTGCTCGACGTTCCGCACCTGGACCGTTCGGCCGTTGTCGCCCTGGAAGAGTTTGTCCGCAACGGCGGCGGCCTGGGTATCTTCCTGGGCGAAAAGTCGCAAAGCCAATTCCTCAACGAGCAACTATACCGTGGCGGCGAAGGGTTGATGCCCGTGCCCCTGACCGGTCCGACCGACCTACTCGTCGATCGACTCCAGCGGGCGCCGGACCTTCGGGTGGAACGTCACGCCATCTTTCGCGTATTCGCCGGGCAGCGCAATCCGTTCCTGGCGACCGTGAACGTACAACGGTACTTCGACGTGGCGGAAGGCTGGACGCCGGCGCCGGAATCGGGGGTGGAGGTGATTGCCCGACTGCGAAACGGGGCGCCTCTGGTCGTGGTCCATTCCTACCACGACGGACGCGTGATTACCTTCCTGACCACCGCCGGACCGGCATGGAATAATTGGGGGCAAAACAACCCCAGCTACGTGGTGACCATGCTCGAAACGCAAGCCTTCCTGGCCGGCCAGAAAGGCGAGGCGCATGCGGCGCGCGTCGGCGCGCCGATCCAGATTTTTCTGGATCCGGGCCAGTACCAATCGCAGGTACGCATATTCCGTCCCGGCGACGAGGGCGTACTCCCAGCGGTTATCGAAGCCACGCCAACTCCCAACGGCGCTCTGGTTGTCCAGCTCGATGAAATCGATCACGGCGGCATCTACCGCGTGCAACTGTTCCGTGGCGACGGAGGGTTCGAGGATCGCCGGATTGCCGTCAACGTCGAGGCGGATGAAGGCAATCTGGAAACCTTTGCGGGGCCGCAACTGGCCGCGAGACTTCCTGGGGTCCCCTACCAGTTCGAGCAAGCGGCGACGTTCCATCACGTGCTGGGCGAGGCGCCCGGCTACAACCTGGCCGAAGCGTTGCTATACGCGCTGATTGCGCTGCTGTTGCTGGAGCAGGTTGTCGCCTGGTGGGCAAGCTATCACCCGCCAGCCGCACGACTTGCTCCAGTTCGAGGAGGCGCTGCATGATCTCGTCCCTCGCTATCCTGTTTGCCGCCGCCGATTTTACCGGTGCCGTCCGTACAACGTTCGAGTTCGCTCGTATTCAATCGAACACCGACTGGATTCTGCCAATCGCGGCGTTTGTCCTGATTGGACTGTTCGTTCGCGCGATGTACCGGCGCGATTCGGTCGACCTGCCACGGCCGCTCGGCTGGCTACTCACCTTCCTTCGGACCGCCGTGTTTCTGGCCCTGCTGGTGCTTTACCTCCAGCCACAATGGCGCACGGAGCAGGAGAACACGATCAACTCGCGCGTTTTGATGCTGGCCGATACCAGCCTGAGCATGGGTATTCTCGACGTCAGCGGACCGGGTGAAAGCGAACCGATGAGCCGTTCGCGGCAGGTTGCCTTGCTGCTGGAGACATCGCCTTTGCTTGAAGAGCTTCGCAAGACGCACGACGTCGAGGTGTTTCGTTTCGACGATCAACTGTACCGCGATGCTCGCGTCTCGCTGGAGAAGCTCGAGGGCCAGCCGCCTCGCGTAACTGCCAAGCCTCCATCCGACGCTCGGGTCGAGAACGCCCAGCCGAAGCCCAACTGGAACGAATTTTTACAGCCAACCGGTACGGAAACACGGCTCGGCCAAGCCCTTGCCCAATTGATTCAAGACGAGCGCAACGCGCCCGTATCGGGAATCGTCGTATTTACCGACGGCGGCCAGAACGCTGGCCTCTCGCCGGATGTCGCCGTCGGGTTGGCCGCGGAGGCTCGGTTTCCCATCTTCCCCGTGGGGATCGGGATCGATCGGGCGCCAACCAACGTGCGCGTGGCCGATCTGCTCGCGCCTGAGCGGGCGTACCCCGGCGACCGCTACACCGTCACGGGCCTGATTCAGGCCCAGGGGATGGCCGGCCGGGTCGTTGCCGTACAGTTGCTTGCCCGCGACAGCGCCTCCAACGGCGAGCCTGGAACCGGCGACCTACTGGAAACTCGTCAGATTACCCTCGGCGATGGAAACGAGGTTCTGCCCGTCCGTTTCGACATCGCCGCTGATCGGACCGGACGGCACACGCTCGCGCTGCGCGTGGACAATGCCGCGGACGACCGCAACCCGGACGACGACATGCGCGAGGTCGAGGTCGAGGTCATCGACCGTAAGACCCGCGTACTCCTGCTGGCCGGCGGCCCGACGCGTGAGTACCAGTTCCTTCGAAACTTGCTGTATCGGGACCAATCGGTCGAAGTCGACATTCTGCTCCAAACGGCCCAGGAGGGAATCTCACAAGAGTCCGACCGCATTCTCGACGATTTCCCCATTACACGGGAGGAGATGTTCGAGTACGACTGCGTGGTGGCGTTCGATCCCGACTGGCAGGCAATGGGCGGTCCTCAAGTTGAACTGCTGGAAAAATGGGTGGCGGAACAGGGCGGCGGCTTGGTGATTGTGGCGGGGCCCGTGTATACGGGGCGTACGGTCGCCGGTTGGATTCAGGATCCGGCCATGGCGCCCATCCGCGCGCTCTATCCGGTCGAGTTCATGCGGCGATTTTCCGGAATCGACGCCGCGCCCCACGGCTCGCGCGAGCCGTGGCCGCTGGAGTTCACTCGCGAGGGTATGGAAGCCGAGTTCCTCTGGCTGGGCGATACCGAGGTCGGCAGCCAGGAAGCATGGCGCTCGTTCCCGGGTGTGTATAGTTACACGCCGCTGCGGGGGGCCAAGGAGGGCGCCGTCGTGCTCGCAAGGTTCTCCGACCCCCAAGCCGCCGCGGGCGGCGAACAGCCTGTCTACTTCGCCTGGCATTTTTACGCCTCCGGCCGTGTCTTCTATGCGGGTAGCGGAGAAATGTGGCGGCTGAGGGCATTGGACGACAAGTTTTTTGAACAATACTATACGAAACTCATCCGTCATGTTTCCCGCGGACGATTGCTCCGCGGATCGACTCGCGGGGTACTGCTGGTCGGCCGGGATCGCTACCTAATTGGCGATACGGTCGAAGTCCAGGCGTATCGGCTCACGAACGCGCAGCTCGATCCGCTTGAATCGCCCAGCGTCGCACTTCAGGCGATTACCCCGAACGGACGTGTGCAGAACGTCGTGTTGCAGGCCGATCCCGCCCGCGCCGGCTCGTTCGTCGGGCAATTCACGGTGCTTCAAGAGGGCGACTACCGTCTCGAATTACCCATGCCGGAAAGCGACGACGAGCGACTCACGCGCCGCATCATGGTCCGTATTCCGCAGTTGGAGCGAGAGAACCCGCAACGGAACGACGCCCTGCTGGAACACCTGGCGCAAGGCACGCGGGTGGACGACGAACAGCCGGGGGTATACTACGTCGGAACCGAGGAAATCCTGGCGCCGCCGCCCGGCAAGCCTTCCCTGATCGAGCTTCTGAAGGACCGCACTCGCACCAGTATTATTCCCGTTGCTCCGAGTAGAGACTGGCAGTTTCATTTCCTCGCCTGGATGATGGCGCTCCTGTGCGGCCTGCTGTTTGTTGAATGGCTGATCCGCCGCTTGGCCCGACTTGCATGACCCAACGCACGATGACACCTGCTCCCGATAGCGCACGAATGGAACTCGCCCCGGAAATCCGCGGGGTGCTGGCCCAGCTCCGCGCGCGGATTCGGCGCTACGCGTGGTTCGAGGGGCTGGCGGCGGTGGTCACCTGGCTTGGGCTGGCGTTTTGGATCACTCTGCTGCTCGATTGGTTCTTCGAGCCGCCGGTCGCGGTCCGTGTGCTGGCGCTGATTACGGCAGGCGTCGTGCTGCTGGCCATTCTTGCGAAGAAGATCGTCGGCAGGCTCCTCGTTCCACTAGCCGACACAAGCATGGCGATGGTCCTGGAGCGGCGATTCTCGTACCTCGACGATGCGCTGCTGACGGCCGTGGTTCTTGCCGAACGGCCGGTCGATCCTGCCCTGTGCAACGCGGAAATGCTGGAGCAGACGTGCCGCGAGGCCGTCGTCCGAATTGGCAGACTCCGCGTGCGCGAGGTATTCAACCTGACGCCGCTTCGCCGCCAGGCGGCGTCGGCCGCGGCGCTTGCGGCCAGCGTGATCCTCTTCGCCGTGTTGCAACCGAACGTCTTCGGCATTTGGGCCCAGCGCAGCCTTGCTCTATCTCCGAAGCTTTGGCCCCGCTACTGTCGCTTACTCGTGGATGGGTTCGACGCCCAGGGGCGCGTCAAGGTCGCGCGCGGCAGAGAATTCGAACTGGTCGCCAAGGCCGATACGTCATGGCCTGTCGTCCCCCAAGTGGTTGAGGTTCACCATCAGGCCGAAGGCGGGCGACGGCAGCGCGCATCCATGAGCCGCCAGGGGAACGCCGTGCCCGATCGCGATCCGTTCCAGGAATACGTCTACGTGTTCGAAAGCGTGCTCGCCTCGGTCGATATCGACGTGCTCGGGGGCGATGCCATGGTTCGCGGTCTTCGTATCGAAGTGGTCGACAGCCCGACGATCAATGAGATGCAGCTTGCCGTCGAGTTGCCAGCCTATACCGGCAGCCCGAAGCGACTTCTGCCCGTCAGTGGAGTTGTCCAGCTTCTCCGCGGTTCGCGGGTGCTGGTGCATGCTCGGTCAAACAAGCCGCTGGTTCGCGTGCGAATCGATTCCGTGCTGGAGGATCCGCCGCCTCCGCCCATTGTGCTGGAAGCCGATATGCTGGACGCCGACCGGCAAGGTTTTGAACTCGCCCTGCCGCCGCTTGCAGCCGACCGGACGCTCCAGTTCACGCTTTTCGACACGGACGGCATCCAGAGCCGCGAGGCCACCCAGCTTCGACTGGTCGCTCTTGCCGACTCGGTGCCGCAGGTGGCCGTGCGATTGCATGGTATCGGCTCGGCCGTAACGCCGAAGGCACGCCTGCCCGTCGTTGGCGAGATCCGCGACGACTACGGCATTGCAGACGTATGGTTCGACTTCGCCGTCGACCAGGGCGAGGCCGCAAAACGCCCGATTCATGAACCGAAACCAGTCCCCACAACCCTGGAACTGAACGACGACGCCCTGGAAATCGCCGATTTGGAACTGGCCGTCGGGCAGAAGCTTTTCCTAGCCGTCAAGGCGACCGATCGCTTCGACCTTTCCGGCGGGCCGAACGTCGGAACGGGCGACCGCTGGCAGCTTGACGTTGTCACCGCCGATCAACTGCGCACCCTGCTGGAGGCCCGCGAACTCGTCCTGCGGCAGCGTTTCGAACAGATCATTCGCGAGGCGACGGAAACCCGCGACTTGCTGGCCCGTATGGAGTTTAATCCGAAGACCGCGGATTCGGAGGATTCGCCAGCCGAGGGGAACGAGTCAGTGGAAGACACCGGCGGCGAGGCCAAGATGGAGGATGAACGGGTATCGCCCATGCGGCAATTGACGCGACGCACCCTCCGCGTCCAACGCGCACTTCAGAACAGCCGCAAGAACAGCCATGAAATCACCGGGGTCGCGGATGCGTTCGACGATATCGAGCTTCAACTGATCAACAACCGGGTGGATACCGAAGAACTACGGTCGCGGATTGCCGAAGGCATTGCCCAACCGCTGCACGCAATCGCCGACAAGACGCTTCCCGAACTCGAACGGCGGCTCCAGTCGCTGCAAGAGTCGCTCGACGACGACTCGCTAGGCTCGGCGCGATGCGAGCGGGCACGGCAGCAAGCCGACGATATGCTCCTGGCCATGCAAATGGTGCTTCAACGCATGATCGAGCTGGAGTCGTTCAACGAGGCGATTGACATGCTGCGGCAGATTATTGCCCTGCAGGGTGAACTGAAACAGCAAACCAAACAACGCCAGAAGCAGAAGGTTCTGGACCTATTGGAGGACTGACCGATATGGACACGGTAGCTACGACGTTATGGCGGAAAGCGGCAATGATGGCCGGGTCGATAATTCTTGCCTTCACCCTTGCGGCTTGGGGAGAACCCGAGACGGAAGCTCCGGCTCCCGATGCCCCCGAATCCGAGGCCGGCGCCACGGAAATCCCTTCCGAATCGGTCGAAGCGAAGCCCGGTACCGAGTCGCCAGAACAACTCGCCGTCGAGCAGCAGCGCATCGCCGACCGCTTCCAACGGCTCGAGCACGTGCTGCTCCGCATGGCGGAACTGACCGCGAGCGCCGACCCACAGCGGGCCGCATTGCTCCGAAAGACCGTGGCACAGGGCAAGGAACGCTTGATCGACATGCAATTCGAGCGACTGGCAAAGCTTCTCGAACAGGATCAACTCGCCCGAGCAGTCGAGAACCACGCCGACATCCAGAAGGACCTGGCCGTGCTGCTGGAACTGCTGCAAAGCGAGAATCGGGCCAAGCAGCTTACCGAGCGCAAGAAGCGTTTGGGGGAGTATATCAAGGAGCTTAACCGAATTATCAAGACGCAGGAGAACCTCAAGCACCGTACCGGAGGCAGCGGCGATCCCAAGCGGTTGGCCCCCGAGCAGAAACAACTCGCCGATCGGACCGGCGGCCTCTCCGACGATATCCGCAAGAATGAAGAGCCGGGCGATGGTGAAGGCAGCGCCAAAGGCAAAGAAGGCGAAGGCAGCGAGGCGGAAGGAAAGGCCGGCAAGGAAGGTGGTGAGGCAGAAGGTAAAGAACGCGGTGACGCAGAAGGTAAAGAACGCGGAGCGGAAGAAGGTAAAGAAGGCGGCGAGGGAGAAGGCAAGCAGAGCGGAGAGGTAGAAGGCGAAAGTCAAGACGCCGGCGAGGGCGGTGGCAAAAAGGGCGACGGTCAAGGTGGTGGCCAAGGGGGCGGTGAAGGCAAAGAGGGTCAGCAAGGGGAGGGTCAGGAAGACACCCAGCCGCCAAATCCGGCTCGCCAGCGACTGGAACGCGCGCAACAGAACATGAAAGACGCGGAGGAGAATCTCAAGAAGGCACAACGCGAAGGCGCCGTCGAGGATCAGGAGAAGGCCCTGGAGGAACTGCGGCAAGCCAAGGCGGAACTCGAGGAAATCCTCCGCCAGTTACGCGAAGAGGAAATGAAACGCATGTTGGCCATGCTCGAAGCACGATTCCGCCAGATGCTCGACATCCAAATCGAAGTGTACGAAGGGACCAAGCGGCTCGATGCCGTACCTGCCGACCGGCGCACCTTCGGCCACGAAATCGAATCGACCCGTCTAGGTAATCGTGAGCAAGAGATTGCCGTGCTCATTGAGCGAGTGTGGCTGCTGCTCGAAGAGGATGGCACGACCCTTGCAATGCCCCTGGCGGTGGACGAGCTGCGCGACGACGTTCGCGAGGTCGTCGCTCGCTTGGCCGAGGCCAAGGTCGACGCGATCACCCAGGGCATCGAGGAAGACATCATTGCCTCGCTCGAAGAGATCATCGAAGCCTTGAAGAAGGCCATGAAGGACCTTGAGGACCAACAGCCACCCAGCCCGCCCATGGAAGGCGAACCGGCTGAAATGCCCCTGGTCGACCTGCTGGCGGAACTGAAAATGATCCGCGCGCTCCAAATGCGGGTGAACAAGCGCACCCAGCGATATTCGAAGCTCATCGACGGCGAGCAGACCGACAACGC
Source organism: uncultured Planctomycetaceae bacterium (assembly GCA_964487655.1). Lineage (GTDB taxonomy): Bacteria > Planctomycetota > Planctomycetia > Pirellulales > Thermoguttaceae > PWXP01. The sequence goes on along the minus strand of CAZASB010000029.1, from coordinate 3,197 downwards.
GGAACTCGTCGAGCAACTTCGGCAACTCGCCCAGCGGCAGCAGCGAGTGTACCGCGTAACCCGCGACCTCCATTTAGGAAAGAACCAATGACAACCAGCACAAATCGAATCGCAATGTGGCTGGTGCCGTGTCTGAGCATTGTTCCATGGCCCGTTGTCGCGTCAGGCCAGTTGGACGATGCTTTATCGAAGACGGCCGATTGGGCATCGCCCAGCGCCATGGAGGTGGAGACTCGGGCGCTCGAATGGATCAATGCCCACAACGCCGACGACGCGATGCGAGCCCGCTTTTCCGAAATCTGGGCGGAAGGCCCCCCGGCAGCCGAAACGGCCCTGCTGGAGAAACTGGCAAAAACGTTCGCCCTATTGGACCCGCGCGCGGCGGAACTGGTCGCATTGTGCGCCGCGCCTCGCCAGAACCTCGCGGTCCCGAGTATGCCGTGGCTGATGGATTCGAGTCTTGACCCATTCGAGTCGCACAACTTGAAGCTGCTGTACGGCTGCTGGCTCGTCCACGAGACACTCTACGACGAGGCCCTGGGGATCATGGGAACCCTCGGCCCGAGCGACGTGGTCGCGCCTGCGGCCCTGCTCTTCTTCCAGGGCGCCGCCTACCACGCACTGTTGGAGAAAGAGAAGGGACTGACCACGCTCGACCGGCTGCTCGACGGGGCAGAACAGAGCCCTCGCAGATACGTGGCCGTTGCCCGGCTGTTGCGAGAAGACCTCAATGGGGTCGAACCCGATACGCTCGACCACATTGCGCGGCGCATGGGCGACATCCGCCGCCGGCTCGATTTGGGTCGGGCAGGCCAAAAGGTGCGAGGCATCGAGGACGGCGTGATCGAATCTCTTGACAAGCTCATCAAGAAGCTGGAAGAGCAACAGCAGCAACAGGCCGGAGTCGCCGGAGCGGGCGGCATTCAATCCGGATCGCCCGCTCCGGACAGCAAGATCATGGGTGGGAAGGGACCCGGCAATGTCGACCGGAAGAACATCGGAAGCGAGTCGGGCTGGGGCAGCTTGCCGCCAAAAGAACGCGAGGAAGCGCTCCAGCAAATCGGCCGCGACTTCCCATCCCATTACCGCGACGTTATTGAGGAATACTTCCGTCGCAAAGCGGCGACCGAGAAAGAATGACCAGTCCCTCGCTTCGCGCGAGTCGCTCCAAGTTCACCAGGAATGTAGTTGCCATGAAATACGAGTGCCTTGCCATGACACTCCTGCGAACCGCGATCGTCGCCGCGTGCTTTTCATCGCCAGCGGCGGCGGTCGAGTTCGAAGCGGAAACCACCGACGGCCGTAAACTGGCCGGGGTAGCCGAGTCGTTCGATTCGGAGAAACTGGTGCTGCGCGCTAGCGACGGCACGGTCTCCCTGCCGACGGCCGAACTCATGACCCTTCGGCAGGTGAAGCCAACGGCGCGACCTGACGGCGCGCCGGCGGTTTGGATCGACCTGATTGACGGCTCCAAGGTAGTCGCCGCTCAATGGACCCTGGAGAAGGAAGATGCCCGTATCACGCTGCTGGACGGCCAGACGGTCGAGATTCCCCGCCGTGCGATAGCATGCGTTCGATTCTCGTCTGCCGACGCCCTTGTTGCGGAGCAATGGACCCGGCTTCTCCAGGCGAAGCACGATGGCGACGTGGTCGTTGTCCGCAAGGACGATCATTTGGACTTCCTTCGGGGCGTGGTGCGCGGCGCCACCGACGAATCGGTCGCATTCGAAATGGATGGCGAGGTACTGCCAATCCGCCGCGCCAAGCTTTTTGGCGTTATTCTGCTCCGTCCCGCGGGAAGGGAGTTGCCCGAGGCCATCGGACGACTGACTGATACCTATGGTTCGGAGTGGTCTGTTGAGTCGCTTGCCTTTTCCGAGCAATTTCGGTGGACCACTCCGGCAGGCGTTACGGTGAGCCAGCCAGTGACGGCGGTCCGGGACATCGATTTTTCCACCGGCAAGGTAACCTATCTGGCCGACGTTGAACCGCAGTCAGTCAACTGGCAGGCGTTCTTCCCCATGGATACGGAATTAGTCTCGCGGCGCGAGTTCTTTCGACCGCGACGGAACCGCGGCTTCGAGTCCGATCAGCTTGAATTGGACGGCGTACGGTATACTCGTGGCCTGGTCTTGCACAGTCGCTCCGAAGTCGTGTACCGCTTGCCGGACGCCGGAACGCGTTTGCGCGCGACGGCCGGCATCGACGACCGCGTGCGTCCGCATGGCAACGTCTTACTGGTCATTCGCGGTGACGGCAAGACGCTGTACGAGGGAACCCTGACCGGAACGGACCCACCAGTGGAACTCGACCTGGACATTGCCGGCGTACGGCGATTATCGATCCTTTGCGATTTCGGCGAGGGAATGGATATAGCCGACCAATTGAACTTATGCAATCTGAGGGTCGTCAAATGACAAACCTCTCCTCCACCTCGTCTGCAAACGTGCCACTGTCGTTCCGACAGTGCCTTCTCCAACACGTTTCTTGTTCGTTCCAATTCCGAAGAGCGTCGGTGCGAGGAGTTCACGTGCGCAAACAGTCGCTTCGGCGGTCCCCGACTGCAAGGGAACGGAACATCATTCACTGCCGAGACGGCAGTGGCACGGGACATCTTGCCCGAGCCCTTTTGGCCGTCCTGGCCATGGCGGCGACCATCGCGGCGGAGCCCCTGACGGTACCCTCGGCCGTTCTGGAAGCCGAGTCGGCGCGCGTGGCCGCAATGGATCGAGTGAAAGGGACCGTGCTGGCCGTCTTCTCGCCCAGCGGCGGAGGCGGCGGTTCCGGCGTGGTCATCTCTCCAGACGGCTTTGCCCTGACCAACTACCACGTGGTCAAACCGTGCGGCAATGCCATGAAGTGCGGCATGGCCGACGGCAAGCTGTATGACGCGGTGATTGTGGGAATCGATCCGGCAGGCGACGTGGCCCTGATCAAGCTGTTCGGCCGCGAGGATTTCCCCGTTGCCGAACTGGGCGACAGCGACCCGCTGCGCGTGGGCGATGAATGCTTTGCCATGGGCAACCCGTTCGTCCTGGCCACCGACTTCCAACCCACGGTCACCTGGGGCATCGTTTCAGGAACGCAGCGATACCAGTACCCGGCCGGTACGCTGCTGGAGTACGCTGATTGCATTCAGACCGATGCCTCGATCAACCCGGGTAATTCCGGCGGCCCGCTATTCGATGCCGAGGGAC
>CAZASB010000028.1:0-26080 GCA_964487655.1 uncultured Planctomycetaceae bacterium | reverse complement strand
ACCCACCCTACGTAGATGAATAATCCGGGGTAGAGTGACGGAAATTCCAGTCGGCGTTGGAGTCGCAAAAATTGGATAAATGGCAGTGCCAGGGGTCTTGTGCTAACTGGAGGATTTGCGTAATCTGTAAAGAATAAGGCGGTTTTTGGCGTTGTGAGGATCGATACGGCTCTCGGGAGACTCGCGGACTCGTGAAGTCGAGATGCAACGTTGTGTTATCCGGCACGGTGCATTCCGGCAACATGGCTGCAATGGCGTCGTTGCCGGATGGGTCACTAATAATCGTAAGTAGTTGGCATATAACAACTTACGCAATACGTTTCAAGGAAGGCCTCATTTGGCATTCGAGGTGCTCTTTCAGGAGACGTCAGCTTGAATGACCCACTCAATCGTTCGAACCGCTTTCGTCCACTGCTTCAATGGGGGTTGCACCTTTGGCAAGACTCAACCGCAAAGCCGCCGTCGCGAAGAACTCCAAGACCAATGGTCATGCCACCCGAAACAACAGAAAAGTATTTCGTGGTGGTATTCAAAACAACCCCGTTGCCGACATCGATCCTTTTGAATCGGACCTCTTCGATGACCACTCTAATGACGATTTGACCGATGAGAGCGAGCGTGACGGCGCCTATGGCGACGACGAGCACACGGGCGACGACGAGCAGATCGAAGACCCGATCCGCATCTACCTCATGCAGATGGGTGAGATCCCCCTGTTGTCGCGGCAGGAAGAGGTTCTCGCTGCCAAACGCATCGATGCCGGACGGTTACGGTATCGTCACGCCATCCTGGCCAACGACTACGTATTGCAAGCGGCCATCGCCATGCTCGAAAACATCCGCGACGGAAAGCTCCGCCTCGACAGGACGATTGAGGTTTCCGTGGTCAATGTGCGCGAGAAACGCAGGCTCCTGAAGGTGCTGGGGCCGAACCTGGAGACGCTCAAGAAACTCGTCGCCTTGAATCGAGTCGACTTCGCCACCGCAATCGACAAGCGACGTTGCCGACGCGAACGGCGAACCGCCTGGCAGCGGCTGGTGAAGCGCCGCGGTCGTGCCGTGCGTCTGGTCGAAGAGCTAGGCTTGCGAACGCAGCGCCTTCAGCCTGCCGTGGAAAGATTGGAACAGATCCTCGCCAGGATGAACGAGCTGACGGAAATGCTTGCTCAGAACAAGAGATTGGCTCCGGAAGAAGCGGTTCGCGCAGAGTTGCGGCAGGAACTGTGTTACCTGATTCGTGTTTCTCTGGATAGTCCCGCCACGCTTCGCCGAAGGCTCGATCGAATCGAACGTCTGCGGCATGAATACGATTCCGCCAAGCGATATTTGTCGGCGGGGAACCTGCGTCTGGTGGTCTCGATTGCCAAGCGATACCGGAATCGCGGGATGAGCTTTCTGGACATGATTCAGGAAGGAAATACTGGCCTGATGCGAGCGGTGGACAAGTTTGAACACAAGCGTGGCTACAAGTTCTCCACCTATGCCACGTGGTGGATTCGGCAGGCCATTACCAGGGCCATTGCCGATCAGAGTCGCACCATTCGCGTGCCAGTCCACATGATCGACTCGATGAGCAAGGTTCGCAGCGTAACCCGGCAACTGGTTCAAGAACAGGGCGTCGCCCCATCGGTGGAAGATACGGCGACGCGTGCGGGACTATCCGTCGAGGAGGCCACCTGCGTATTGCGGATGACTAGGCATCCTCTCTCGTTGGACCAACCGGTTGGCGATCACGAGGACACCTATTTCGGCGAGTTCCTTGAGGACTACCGAGAAGACGACCCTCTCATGGAAATCAACCAGGATTCGCTCAAGCAGTGTATTGCCGAAGTGCTCGGGGAACTGGACTACCGCGAGCGGGAGATCATCAGGCTCCGGTATGGTCTGGCCGATGGCTATGCCTACACGTTGGAAGAAGTTGGAAAGATTTTTTCCGTGACCAGGGAGCGCGTCCGTCAGATCGAGGCCAAGGCGGTCCGCGCCTTGCAACATCCGGTTCGCGCCCGTCAGCTTTCCTGCTTTGTCGACGCCCGTTTGGTCGCTCAGTTTGAAATGCCATCCGGCAATGATTCGATGATGGCATCCGCCGTGGAAAGCGTCTGATTCCACCTCCCTGGTTCCGCGAAAAGGGCGAACTGCTTGGGGACATGTGGCATTGAATTGGGCTGCGCGAGGGGTTTACCTTCGAGCGTCTTTGATTTCTAATGGCGTGTAATACATCCAGTCGCGGCAGCGGACCGCTACAGTTTTTTCTTGGTGAAATCGGGCAGGAAGGTCGGAAGATGAAGGAAAACGGCTCGGACTGGCTCTATTTGGGGGTCGATGTCGGGGGGACGAAAGTCCAGGCGTCGGTTGTTCGAGAATCGGGCGAAATTCTCACGCGTCAGCGGCAAAAAACCCCTCGTAACGCGGATCCCCGTTCCGAGTTGGAGGCAATCGAATCAGCAATCGAGGCCGCGCTTGTCGCGGCAAAGCGGAATATCCGGGATGTTCAAGCCATTGGCATTGCCATACCTGGCGTCGTTCTCCCAAAAAACGGACGAGTCATCGTAACTCCGAACATGAGTTTGGGGGGAGTTGGAATCGGCAAGCATCTACGCCGGCGATTCGGCGTGCCCGTTGCCGTGGGAAACGACTGCAATTTGGGTGCGTTGGGCGAGCGCTGGCTGGGAGCCGCGCAGAACGCCAGGAGCGTTTTTGCGATTCTCGTGGGAACGGGTGTTGGCGGCGGTTTTGTTCGCAAGGGAAAACTGTGGCGAGGCGCTCGGGAAGCGGCTTCGGAAATTGGCCACATTGTCATGCAGATAGATGGCCCGGAATGCGGCTGTGGAAACTGCGGCTGTTTGGAAGCGTTGGCCAGCCGCTCGGCCATCGAACGCGACATCCGTCAAGCAGTCAGTGAAGGTCGCCCTAGCCTCGCTACCGAACTGGCCGACGGCGATTTGACCGTGATCCGCAGCCGCATTCTTCGCAAGGCCCTTGATGCCGGTGACGAAGTCGTGACGGAAGTGATGACGCGAGCGGCCGAGGTGCTTGGCTACGCTTGTCTCACCGTCCGGCACCTGATTGATCCAGAGGTGATTGTTCTTGGAGGAGGTGTCATTGAAGCTTGCGGTGATTTCGTCGTGCCCATCATCCGTCGGATTGTCGATGCCGACCGTTTACCCGGCGCTCGCGAAGGGGGGCACGTGGTCGTCTCGGAGTTGGGGGACGACGCCGTCGTTCTCGGGGCCATTGCACTGGCGCGGGGCGCCGCGGGCAGGAGCCCCTTCAGGAAGCGATTGTGCGAGGCAACGTAGTCTCGACTCACGTGTCTTTGGGTCGCTCAATCGGTCGGAACTGTGGAATCGACTTCTCGCTCAGTCGCACCGCTTCAACGGCGTTGCGGTACAACTGCTCTTGAGCGCGCACTTTGGGCCCTGAACGCGAGACCAACTCATACGCCCCGTTGGGCAGGAGCCGTCGCGCTTTCACATTGTCGGTAAAATAGGTTTCCAGGATGTCGATAGCGCGCCGGCGCAGGTTGCGATCGACAATCGGAAAAAGGATTTCTAACCGCCGGCTCAAGTTGCGCCGCATCCAGTCAGCGCTTCCAAGGTACACCTCTTCGTGCCCGCCGTTCCGAAAATAGAAGATACGCGAGTGCTCAAGAAACCGATCGATAATCGACGTAACCTCGACGTTATCGGAAACGCCTTTCAGGCCGGGCCGCAGGCAGCAGATACCCCGCACGTTCAGCAGGATCTTCACCCCAGCCTGACTGGCCTGGTACAACGCTCGGATAATGTCCGCGTCTTGGAGCGAATTGACCTTGACCATGATCAGTCCGGGACGGTCGGGCGTTGACACCTGGATCTCGCGCGTGATCAAGTCCAGGAATCGCTGTCTGAGGCCGGTCGGCGCGATAGTCAGCTTCGACCAGCCGACGGTTTCGGAATAGCCGGTCAATAGATTGAAGAACGAAGCCACGTCAGTGGCGATATCGCGGTCGCACGTGAGCAGTCCAAGATCGGAATAGAGCCGGGCGGTCTTGTCGTTGTAGTTGCCGGTAGCGAGGTGGACGTACCGGCGAATTCGCCCAGACTCGCGCCGCACGATCATCAGCGCCTTGGAGTGGGTCTTGTAGTTGGCAATTCCGTAAATCACGTGGCAGCCGGCGTCCTCCAGGCGACGCGCCCAGTTGACGTTCCGTGCTTCGTCGAACCTCGCTTTCAGTTCGACGAGGACGGTTACTTCCTTACCGCTCTGCCCCGCTCGCTCCAGCGCGCGGACAATCGGCGAATCGCCGCTGGTCCGATACAAGGTTTGCTTGATGGCCAGGACACTTGGATCGACGGCCGCCTGTTCAAGGAGTTGGACCACCGGATCGAAGCTCTCGTACGGATGGAAGAGCAAGATATCGTGGTCCTGGACGGCCTCCCACGGGTTGTCGCAACCGATCAGATCGCGAGGCGGTTGCGGCTCCCATTCCGGTGTGCGCAGCTTGTCGAAACCGTCCAAGCCAACCAGTTGCCACAGCGCGGTAGCGTCGATCATGCCGTCGATCTCGTAGATATCGTCCGAGCGCACGGCAAGCCAATCGGTTAGCCACTTGCGTACACGGTGATTCGCTCCGGCGACGATTTCCAATCGTACTGCGGCCCTTCGGCGCCGAGCAAGCACCGCTTCTTCGATCGCGTGGAGAAGGTCGCCGTCGTCGTCGTCGCGCACGTCAATGTCGGCGTCTCGGGTAATTCGGAAGCAGGTGGCCGCTAATACATGGCAGCCGGGAAAGGCCAATTCCGCATTGCTTGCAATAACATCCTCGAGCATCGCGAACCGAACGCCGTCTTCGGCGGGGAGCGGCACGAATCGTCTCAGTTGCGTGGGCACGGGCACGACCGCAATCCTGCGATGCTCGAGCGTTCCCAGTCCTTTTTCGTTGCGATGGAGTAACACGGCCACGCAAAGCTGTAGTCCAGGAAGAAGAGGAGCCGGCTCGAGATCCTGAACGGCAAGCGGCGTGAGAATGGGCAGGATTTCCTTGATGAAGTGCTGCCTAACATGATCGTGATGCTCGTCAGTCCATCGCCGTGGAAATAACACATCGATTCCCTCTTCCTCCAGGGCCCCCAGCACGGTGGCGATGCCTTCCGACTGCTCGGCGACCATGGTGTGCGCCCGTTCGCTGATACGTGCGAGTTGGGCCGGCGCGGAGAGCCCGGAGAAGTCGCGCCGGCGCACCTTGGCCGCGCGCAGTTGCATGAGCCCAGCCACGCGCACCATGAAGAATTCATCGAGGTTCGAGCTGACAATCGCAAGGAACTTCGCGCGTTCCAACAGAGGCAGATCGGTGTTAAGTCCCTCTCGCAGCACACGATCATTGAACTCCAGCCAGCTCAATTCGCGGTTGATGTATAGATCGGCCGATTTCAGCGGATCCTTTGCCATGCTCCGTCACCCTTCCTCAAGTCGCACTTTCATGCCATAGACGTCCTCGAACAGATCGCCCCTGCCGGAAATCGACCTGCGTTCGAGCAACAGGTCGGAAGCGGTGGGCAAGTGAACGATCAACTCATCGCCATCGCGTTCGAAATGTAATCGCCGCGCCGAGCCCGCGTGACCACGTACCAACGCGTCGGCCAACCGCAAGAGCGATGCCAGCTTGTTGATCACCACCCGTTTCTCGCGTGGCAGGGCCGTGTATTCGACATGCGTCAACTTCGGGCCGCCGCCACGGTGATAGCGGGCGGTGTGGGCGACGATGTCCGCTTCATTTCGGTTCAGCCCGAACATCTCCGAGTTTGAAATAATGTAGTAGCTATGCTTATGGAGAGAACGTGAATTGATGAATGCGCCCACCTCGTGAAGCATGGCGGCCACGCGTAGCAGCAGACGGTGACGGCCACCTAGACCATGGTCGTGCCGAAGCAGATCGAACAGTTGGACGGTAAGCTCGGCAACCGCGTTGCTATGCTCTACGTCCACGCAGTACTTCTCGGCCAGCGAGGCCGCCGAGTGGATCGTGCTCTTGAGCAATCCCTCGTCTTCCTGGCCCGTCGCCACCCGAGCCAATTCCAGAAGCAGTCCGTCGCGCATGGAAACGTGAGAAATGATCAGCCGCTCAGCGCGGGTCTTCTTCAGCAACAACTGGTACACGAGTAGCGCTGGGTTGATCGTCTCGGCTTCCGCGAACGACAGACCGTGCTTTCGGGAGAGTTCCTCGGCAGTGAAGCCCTGACACTGCCGAACAAGCCGATCGAGGTCGCTCTGGTCCACGATCATCAGATCGGCCGATTCAGTGGATTCTCCCACCTCGCGAGCGGCGAATCGGGCGTCCCCACCCACTGCGACAACGGCACCGACGCGGTCCAGTGGGAGCGATGTCTGCGCCGTACTCAGCGCATTCCAGATATGATGCCGCAGCAACTCGGTGGACCGTTCCGGTGATTCCTCGCTGGTAGAGAGCATTTCCTGCAACCAGATCGACCCCAGACGTAGTCCGTGGGAACTGACGATATCACCGTCTTCAAGAAGCGTCAGCAGCGTGCTGCCTCCGCCCACGTCGGCAATGAGGCTTACGCCGCGATTGACGTCAAGAGCATCCCCCATGGCGCGCCGCACGGCCGAGACAGTCAACTGGCTCTCCTCGGAGGTTCCAATAACTTCAAGCTGAAAGGCCGTTGCCATGAAGACGCGGTCGAGAAAGGTGTCGGCATTGCTGGCCTCGCGCACGGCGCTGGTCGCCACCGCGCGCAACTGCCCGACGTCGTACAGACGCAGTACTTGCCGAAAGTCCTGAAGCACGCCAACCGCGGCTCGCATACTCTGGCCGCCCAGCCGGCCACGGCGAAACGAATCTTGCCCCAGCCGCACGGCTCGTTGGAGCCGTTCGAGAATCTCGAACTCGCCGTTGGGAAGGACCTCCGCGATAGACATGCGCAACGCGTTAGAGCCCACGTCCACCGCGGCCACAATTTTCGACTCGTACTCCGGTTCCTTCCTCGCCTCGGTTCCATCCATGACTAGTCTTCTCCATTTTGGGTACAGACCGCGAGTTGTGCCTCCCGCGCCAGGTCGTTCTTCGCCGTCGACTGCGAGTGCTCGTCAGAGGCAATATCCGCCGAATCCTCCAATCGAGTGGAAGCGTTCCGCGGCGCGTCCGGCGAACTCGCCAAACGGCGAAGCTCCTCCCAGGTTCCCGCTTGCGTCAACCGGCCCCAGAAATCCACCAATTCCGCGAACAGGTTCTCGCGGTCGTGCGATCGCGCGTCCCGAAGGTAATGAATTCCAACGGTCAACCGAGCCATCGATCCTTCATGGCCAAACCGATCGATCGCCCGTAGGCGCAGCCACTCGGAGAAAGCGGTAAGTCGCTGAATCCATACGTCGCAATCGTGAAGGTCCCCCAAGAGAGTCTGGACCTTCTTCGTTGTCTTAAGCATCCCTTCGAGGATGCCATGATAAGGCGTATGGACGATTTCCAGCGTGTAGCGAAGCCGCTTTACTGCAATGCGCATGGCATGGTGTTCGCCGCTTGCACACGGATCGTCGAGCCCGCTCTCGTGGGCAAGCAACTCGTCCAGTTGCGCGTGGATCCGACGCTCGGCTTCGCCCAGGACGGCCAGGGAATTCAGGATGTCCTTGGCGGAACGATTCTCGACGCGCACGCTACCCAAGGCACCCTGCATTTCCTTCAACACCCCGGATTGCTCGACCTTGTCGACTGCCTTGACCACCTTCGGCTGCAATCGCTCCCGTTCCTTTTCGAGTCTGGCCAAGAGCCTTGCCAACCCCGGGAATAGAGCCGCCTCGTTCAACTCGCAAAGCACGCGGCAGAGGAACTCGATCTGGACATCGGCATCGCGCGCGCCGCCAAGGCCCGTGGTGATGCGTCGAATGCACTTGCGCCAACGAGCGTACACCCCGGGATCCATCGATTCCTGGAACATCCGCAAGCCCGCGCGGAGACGCCGCGACGCAACCCTCGCGCGATGGATACACTCGATGTCTTCCGCCCCACGAATACCCTCGAGCTGCTTCGACAATCGCTTTGCTTGACGGCGAAAGTGCTTCGCCGCCAAGACGGAAAGACCAGTATCGGTGGTGGTCAAGAATGGGTTCATCGGGAACAGCCGCGGTCGGGGAGGGCACCTCGCCGCACCTCTGCGGCAACTCTGGCACGGAACACAGTAAGTATACCCAAACCCGGCTCGAAATTCTATCGGGGTCCACACAACGCAGTCCGCGGTCAACCGAAAATGGGCAACCCTTACGAGTTATGCTAGTTGCAACGTTGGCAGGGATTCGCTGGACTCACCTGAGCTGCTGACTGGTCCACCATTTCCGGTCAGGATATCCACTTGTGTGTGGGGTACTCGGACAAGCGGGCAAAATCACGCAATCGCCCGGCATTTGCCTTCATTCGGGCAACCTGATCGAACTCATTGCGATGGAATCTCGCATCTATTCGGAGCCTTCGTCCAATGCGGCGGCGCGAGCGCGACGGTCGCGATTGCTGGAGGCAACGCCAGATAGAACGCCGCCCCTTTGCCAGGTTCGGATTCCAGCCATACGCGTCCTCCGAGCGACTCGACAATCTTCCGTACAATGGTCAGCCCCGCGCCGCTACCCTCGTACTCCTGGCGGCCGTGCAGTCGGCGGAACATCGCGAAGATCGCGTCATGGTGCTGCGGCTCAATGCCAATCCCGTTATCGCGCACATAGACCGTCGGTTGTGGGCTGGGCACTACGCCGATTTCGACCGTCGGATGCTCGGAACGGTTGAACTTTAGACCGTTTGAAATGAGGTTCGCCATGGCAAGCCCAAGTAGCATTGTGTCACCTGAAACACGAGGTAGTGGCCCGTATACATGCACAACCGCGCTGCGATCCTCAACAGCGGGACGGAGCAGGTCACAAATGTCGCCAACGACTACGTTCAAGTCGACCGTTTCGACTGCTGGTTTCACACTGCCGACGCGGCAGTAGGTCAGCAGATCGGCGATCAGGCTTTCCAGTCGGCGACACAGATCGCCCATTTTATCCAGGCGGCGCTGTCCTTCATTGTCGAGAATGGCCTCATAGTCCTCTTTGAGCATTTCACAGTAGGCGCTGATACCTCGCAACGGCTCCTTCAGGTCGTGCGAGGCGATATAGGTGAACTCTTCTAACTCGTGGTTGATGCGGTCCAACTCGTCATTTCGGCGTTCCAATTCCGCGGCTTGGCACTTGATCTGCGCGTGGGCCATCTCCAGATCATGAGCCCGGCGACGAAGCTGTGTTTCCGCGCGATTGCGTTCCACCGCGCTGATAATCGTCCTCGCCAACAGTCGGGTATCCAACTGGTCTTTTGGAAGGAAATCCTGCGCCCCGGCGGCGATGGCGCGAAGTGCCATCCCGTCGTCGTTCACGTTGGTCAGCACAATAACTGGCGTTTCCGACGCGACGGCTCGAACCTGCTGGAGAGCATTCAGACCACCCTCGCCGGGTAGTTGCAAGTCGAGCAAGACCACGGAGAACCGTGTTCGGTTGAATTCCGCGAGTGCGTCGGACATGCATTCGACTTGAGTAACCTCAAACAGGCCGTATCGGACCAGCATGGCCCCGCAGGCCTCGCCAAGAAGTCGCTCGACGCTCGTTGGCTCGCCACCGGTCCGCTCTACCAGCAGCACGTGGAATGTCTGTTCCATAATGACGGAAGAGTCAGTGTCGGGATAGCTGCTATTGGAGTCCTCTGGCGTATGGTCGTCGGCCATCTTGGCCTCCCCGGAAGCACCGTTGCAGAACAGAAACACTTCTTTAGGCTCTGCAGTAACTCTACGTCACTCAGACACAACGTCAAGCAGAAAAACAACGTCCCAATGGGGGGGCGGCACGATATCACTGCTGGAATGCCGAGGAGGGAGTGTTTGCGGGGTGCGGACCGCTTGCCACGCGATACGGATCGGAGTCGGGCTACGGCTGACCGCTGGGCTCCGGTGCTCGCCGCATGAAATCGGGCAGGGGGAGACGGTCGCTGGACTTGCCCTGCTCCTCGGTATCCTTTGGTGAAGCAGAAAGGATCAATGTCGCAAGTCGTTCTCGCGCGGCATCGTAAGCCGCGGGGTCAGAGTCCCAGTCGAACCAGGACCGGACCAATTCGGCCACGATCTTCCGAGACTCCACATCTTTGCCGCTTTGCGCCGCCAAGCACAGCAGGTCGTAGTCTTCGATACCGTCACGAAGGGCCTTCAGCCTCATGCTCGGCGCAATTCCTTCATAGCCAACCGCCCGGCCCGGATACACCAGCACGCCCTCGCCATTGAACAGGGCTCCACTCGCACCACTAGCGCCGGAACGGCGGTCAAGAGTTTTCGGGTCGGTCCACGGGTCGTCCACGCCTTGCCAATACGACATGCCGCCCCAGTAGAGCAGGCCACGAATATCGTAGCTCCATGCAATCCAACTCGGGACGCGGTAGTTCAACAACGGGTGGTCGGTGTGCCACCATGGGGTGCGAGCCCGTTGGCACAGGGCCGTGTAGGTCCAAATCTCCTCGCCGAGCTTCTGCCTTGCCGCCGCGCTCTTCGACTTGAACAGGGAGAAGAGCGGACACCAAATATCGACCGCACCATATAGGTCGCCCCAACGGTCCTCCTGCGCCCACGTTTGCTCGACGACCATAACCTGCACCCTGGAGGTTGCCTCGCGAATCGCACGGCCCCATAGCCGCACGTAATTGTAGGCCTCCGGATCATTGGGCTCGTCACGCAGATAGATATAGAACATTACCTCGGGCCGAGCGATTTCCTCAATCGCGCGATCGAACTCTGCCAGCCAGGCATGTAGTTTCCGCCGCTCCTCTTCAGGGTTCTTGATCCAGCGGCGCGGATGCGGCACGGAACAGGCGTTCACATGGAAGTGGTCCACAAACTTGCGAAAAGCATTGATCTTTTCGGCGGATATTTGAAACGAGCCGTCCACCAGTTCTTCCGGATCGAGCGAGCCGGACGGTGGCGTCGCATTGATTCGGTGTTGCGAAAGCAACTCGGCGCACTGCAGCTCGACGGCGTCCCAGTCATCGGGCTCCGTCTCGATGTTTGCCGCGGCCCGCTTGCGATAGTAGCCTCGCATCCTTTGCGCCGGCGACCCGAGCGACGTCTTCAGTGCCGAAACTCTTGGCAGGGTAATGTCCCACACGGTCAGACTGACTGGAATTGCAACCGGCTTCTGGCCTTCGGCAATCAGCCGATAGGTTCCCCGGTATTCACCCCGCGGAGTGTCCGGAGGCACGTAAATATCCACCCAGAAACCGTGCGTCTCGCGTTCAGGTAGATCAAAGGGCATGGCAATGAACCGGGTGCCGGTAAGCGGCTCATTCGTCACGGGATTGCGATGTGGTATAAGCGGATCGGGATACCAACCCGGCGTGAACTCCTCGTTGCGAAATGTCCCCTCCGTAAGATGCAACTGATGCTCTCGGAACAGGCAAGCATTGTCGCCCCGCAACATGGCTCCGTCGGGACCGGCCAAATCCCCCGGCTCGACTCTAACTCCCGGCACCGCCGAATCGCTCCGTATGAATACTTGGAAGCTCTCCCATTCGTTCCTTGCAGCGGCCAGTCGGACCTCACATCCCTCGTCGCCGGCAGCCTCGCGCAAGACGCGTCGAGTGTCTGGCGCTGTCCACACATACCAATGGGCATGAGCCTCAATGCTCCATAGAAGCAGTAACAGCAGTTGGCAATACATCTTCATTCTGTACACCTGCGGTCGCGAAGGGCTTGGGAGGCAGCTTCCATGTGCGGAGCCGCGCGTCCGTCACAAGTCTAGTTTACCGCATGGACCGCAGCGGGCAACGCGTGATCGGCGAGGTTCGCAGCAACTTCCGCTGCTGGACGACCCGGCCAGCGTGCCGCAGCATGTAAGCTGTCCGGGTACGTGATGCCCATGCGGCGATTCGCTGCGTCGTAAGCCGACTGGACGGTGTAAGTCGTTGTCCGGCCAAAGGTTACGGTGATCGGCTCGCTTGCCAAACGGCCGGCGGCATCGTAATCGAACGCGACTGTCTTTATACTGCGCGCATGGCGAGGAATCCCTCCGTGACCCCGCCGTCCCATTCGCTTCGACCGCCCTTTTCGTCTTCCCCCCTCCAATCCGCCCCCACGCCCCCCCCACGGCGAAGCACTTCGTTCAACAGAATTTTCGCAGTGGTGATTTTTACTGGCAAGTCGACGTTTGAGATAACCCGTCGACGTTTGAGATAACCCGTAGAAGACACGTAAACGGTTCCAATTTGAGAGCGCCCCTTTTCCTGCCGATAGGTACGGTTATAATGTCGCGCTCTCCACTGGACGAACAGGCCCGCGGTGGAGCGGGATCATTAAAGTGCCCCCTCATGCGTAGGGGCAGGTTTTCTTACAAGGAGATTCACTGTGGCAATTCGCGTGGGAATTAACGGGTTCGGACGGATTGGGCGCTTGGTCTGCCGTGGCCTCATGGCCCAGAAGGACAAGTTCGAGATCGTCGGCATCAATGACATCACGGATAACAAGACGCTTTCCCTCCTGCTGAAGTACGACAGCGTTCACCGCACCTATTGCGGTACGGTCGACTACGACGACAACAATCTGATTGTCGATGGCAAGAAAATTCCCGCCATGGCGGTGAAGAATCCGGCCGAGCTTCCGTGGGGCGACCTGAAGGTCGACGTCGTGCTGGAAAGCACGGGCGTCTTCACAAAGCGTGGCGGCGACGGCAAGCCCGGCTACGCCTCGCACCTCGACGCCGGCGCCAAGAAGGTAGTGCTTAGCGCCCCGGCCAAGGATTCGCCCGATCTCACCTGCGTGCTGGGCATCAACGATAAAGAACTCAAGCCCGAGCACAAGTGCATTTCAAATGCAAGCTGCACGACGAACTGCCTGGCGCCCGTGGCCAAGGTGCTCCACGAGCGATGGGGGATCCTCCGCGGCCTGATGACCACCATCCACTCGTACACCAACGACCAGCGCCTGCTCGACTTGCCGCACTCGGATCCCTACCGGATGCGGGCAGCCGCGCTAAATATCATTCCCACCAGCACCGGCGCCGCCAAGGCCGTTGGCCTGGTCATCCCGGAATTGCAGGGCAAGCTCACCGGCATCGCGATGCGTGTGCCGACGCCTAACGCCAGCGTGGTCGACTTGGTGGTCGAGACGGCGAAGCCGGTTACGGTTGACGCGGTCAACGCCGCCATGAAAGAAGCCGCCAATGGCGCTCTGAAGGGCATCTTGCAGTACACCGAGGATCCGATCGTCTCTAGCGACGTCATCGGGAACTCGCACAGTTCCATCTTCGCCGGCCCGCAGACCATGGTGCTCAACGACACCTTGCTGAAGGTCATAAGCTGGTACGACAACGAGTGGGGCTATAGCTGCCGCAGCATCGACCTGATCGAGCGCATCGCCGGCCTGTAGTATCTGCTGCTTCCATGTGAGTGAGTTCTTCCAGACGCCCTTTGGCATCCGCCGAAGGGCGTCTGTTTCTTTTCGGCTCTTCCGTTCCTAGCCCGGATTATTCATGATAGGTAGGGTGGGTCAAACAAGCCGCTTCTTTGGTGGGTCATCGGTCGCTAATACCGGCGTCTTTCTAGGCGGCGGGCTACAAATCAGCTCGGTTGCGGCTTGTGCGGACCCACCAACGATCCACGCGACCTCGACCCACCCTACGTAGATGAATAATCCGGGCTAGAGCGGCTCTTCTTCGCGGAGTCTTTCCACCGCCGCCGTGGTTCCGATTACGATCAGGTGGTCGCCGGTCCAAAATTGCTCGAAGGAACTCACCGAGGTCATCTCGCTTTCGCCCCGGCGGATGCCGACAAGCGTCACGCCGTACCGCTGCCGAAAGCGGACTTCAGCCAGCGTGCGGCCAGAAAGCACCGAGTCGTCGGCCACGCGGACCTCCGCGATTTTGAAGCTATTGATACTCGACACGTCCTGGTTCGCCCCGGTCTGGTGGAGCATGGCCTCAGCTTCCCGCAGGTCGTCTGGCGGCCCCATGAGTAGTAGACGGTCACCCGGAAACACCTGGAACTCTGGGTTGGGCTCGTCAAACACGCGCCCGGCGCGGCTAACCGCCAGGATGGATACGCCAGTCATCGCGCCAAGCGATATGTCTCGAATGGTCAGGACTCCCACCAGGGTAATCAGCCCCATCGTTTCCTCGTTAATGTGACCAATGGCCAGCCCGAGAGCGGCGACGATGAGGGAAAACTCGCTGATCTGCGCCACGGTCAGCCCAGCCAGGAAACTGGTTCGACACCGGTAGCCCATCACACCCATAATGACCAGAACAATCAGCGGATTGCCGATGAGCACAAACAGAGAAAGCACCACCGACGCGCCCACCTGCGAGCCAACCGACGACCAGTCGAGGCGCGCGCCCAGGTCGACGAAGAAGAACAAGAGGAGGAAATCACGGAGACTGGTCAGCCGCGTGCCGATGGCATCGCGATACCTGGTCGAGGCGAGGGAAACGCCTGCTAGAAACGCCCCCACCTCCTTGCTGAACCCGAGCCACTCGCCGGCCGCCCCGAAGAACACGGCCCAGGCAATGGCGAACAGGATCAGCAGCTCTTGCGAATGGGCCAGCCGTCGCGTCAGTCGCGGCAGGACGAATTGCATCAGCAGGGCCACGGCGCCAATCAGGCCCATCCCCTTGGCCGCGATGAAGACGGCAGTGCCCCAATCGGCCTCTGTATCCGCCACCGTGGACCCGAACGTGGTCAGTCCCACCAGCGCCAGGATGGCGACGATATCCTGAGCTTCCGATAATACGGAACCCCGACGGCCCCGCCAGAATGCCGGTGGCCAGAAACATAATGAGCAAGGGCTGCCGCACCTTCTGCCCGATCATGCCAAGAACGGCCGCAAGGCTCAAAACGGCGGCAATTTCGAAAAAAGCGTCTCCATACATCATCATTAGAATATTGTGGCACAGTCGGAGCAGACAGGCAAGATAGCGTCGGCCTGGATCGTAAGATTGTCAAATACTAGCAACACGAGTTCCTAATCTGAGTCACGGAATTCTGCTGATTCTCGGCGATCTGCTCCGCTGCCATGGCCGCGGCCGCAAAATGCAGTATAATCCCGCCATGGCACTAAGAATACTCTGTACGGGTGATATCCATCTTGGCCGGCAGCCAACGCGCGTTCCGGATGAATGGGATGCTCGCGCGGTGGGGCCGGGTGAAGCGTTTCGACGGTTTGGCGATCTGGCAATCGCCCGAAAAGTCCATGCCGCCGTGCTCACCGGCGACGTGGTCGATGCACGCAACCGGTTCTATGAGGCGTACTCCGTGCTACAGGCCGGGGTGAGGCGACTGCTGGACCACGACGTGCCCGTGTTCGCCGTGGCCGGAAACCATGACCATGACGTCCTCGCCCGACTGGCCGACGAGGTCGATGGGTTCCAGCTTCTCGGACGCGGAGGGCGTTGGGAACAGGCCACCGCCGCAAACGCGGACGGCGAGACGGTGCGGCTGGTGGGCTGGTCGTTTCCCGAACGGCATGTTCGAATCAGCCCGCTGGAAATGGGCTTTCCCGCCGTGGCCGACGACGACCTGACCGTTGGCGTGCTCCATTGCGACTGCTTCGCCGCCACAAGTACCTACGCGCCCGTTCCGCTGGCCGAACTGCAGGCGCGTCCGGTAGCGGCTTGGCTGCTGGGCCATATTCACCGGCCGATACTGCTGGCCGAAAGCCGGCCACTGGTGCTCTATCCGGGCTCGCCGCAGGGACTCGATCCGGGTGAAACGGGCGCGCACGGCGCGTGGCTCGTTGAACTGCAACGCGGCGCCGCGCCCCGCGCGCAATTCGTGCCGCTGGCAGCGATGCGCTACGAGCCGATTAACGTGCCGCTGGACGGTGTTTCGGACGCCGATGGATTCAACCATGCCATCCTCGACGCTGTCCGCGCCCGACATGCCGAAATCGAAGATGCCCTGGGCAACGTGCGATGGGTGGCCTGTCGGTTGCGACTCACCGGCCACACGTCGCTTCAGGCGGAACTGCCATCGCTCGGCCAGCAGATTCGCGACAGCCTGCGGGTGCCGGCCGCGGACGTGCAGTATTTTTTTGAGAAGGTAGAAGACGCCACTCGTCCCGACCATTCGCTGGCCGACCTGGTCCGTTCGACCGATCCGATCGGGCTCCTCGCGAGGCGACTGCTTGCGTTGGAGAGCGGCGAGCCGGCCGAGCTGGTCCAATCGCTCATTCGGCAGGGGCGAGAGAGCGTGGAAGCACAACGGCGTTCACCTGCGTTCCTCCTGTTAGACAACCTTGGTCAGCCGCCGAATGACGAGGCGGTGCGTGCAACGTTGCTTCGGGCCGGCTACGCGGTTTTGGACTCGCTTCTCGGACAGAAGGAGGGAACGGCATGAAGCTCCGAGAACTGCACCTTCTGGCCATGCCTGGGTTCGAGCGCGGAGGATTTTCACTCGCGGAACTCGATGCCGGGTTGAACGTGGTCGTCGGTCCCAACGGGTCTGGCAAGACGACTACTTGCCGCGCAATTCGCGGGCTCGTTTGGCCGGACCTGCTCGACCGGTTGCAGCCGGTTGCGATCGAATCGATTTGGGACGACGCGGGACAAACGCTCCGCATCGAACGCCGGGCGCGGCAGACTGTCTATCAGCGCGACGGGATGCCTGCCGATGCCCCGATCGTGCCCGGTTCGCACCTAGCCGAGTGCTTCACCGTAACGGTGGACGAGCTATTCGACGGCAGCCGAACCGACGCGGACCTGGCCGAGCGTGTTGCTCGCCAGATGGCAGGCGGATACAATCTGGGCGCCGTGCGGCAGAGCGAGCTGCTGCGTGTTTCGAGCCGGTACGGTCGCTCCGAGGCCGACATACTCAAGCAAGCCCGCCAGACGGTCGAACGCATTACAGCCGAGCAGCAGCGGCTGCGCGGCGAAGAAGACGAACTAGCCGACCTGGAGCGGCAGGCAGGGGCGTCGCGCAGCGCGGAGGCGAGGCTCAAGGCGCTCGACGCGGTCCGCGAACGGTACGGTCTGAAGGCTCAGCTCGACGAGATCGAGGCGCGTCTGCGGGAGCTTCCGCCCAATATGGACAAGCTGCGGGGCGACGAGCCGGCTCGGCTTGCACTGCTTCGCGCGGACTTGAAAAAGGCTGAGGCCGCGCGCCATGACGCGGCCGCGGCCCGACAGCGGGCGGTGGAGCAGCTTGCCGGCGCGGCGCTGCCCGACGACGGCGTGGCGCAGCCGCAACTGGACGAACTCGATGTCCGATTGGACCGTCTCGCCGGCCTCGAGCGCGATTTGACCGACCGGCGCCGCGCGCTTTCCGCCGCGGAGGTACGATGCGAGCAGGCGTTGCGGATTCTGAGTCCGGCCGGCACGCCGGAAGCGCTGGAGAACCTCGACTTGGCCGGCCTGGACCGGCTTGACGCCTTCCATCGCGACGCGGAGAAACTGGCCGCCGAGCGCCGCGCCGCGGAATCGCAACTCGCACTGCTGGGCGAGTCGAGCGAGATGGCCGACGTCGAATCGCTTGGCGCTGGGCTCCAGTTGCTGCGACAGTGGTTCGAAGTGGGGCCAACGCCGGAGTCGCCAGACGATCCCCAGCGGCGTATTCTCCTTTGGTCGTTGATCGCCGCGCTGGCCGTACTGGGTGTGCTGCTGGCCGTGGGCGTGAGTGCCTGGTGGCTGGCCCTCGTGCCGCTGGCCGGCGGGGCCGCGTGGCTCGCGTGGCGGCCGGCGACGCCGCCCCCGTCCGACTTGCGCGCCCCCGTGCGAGACCGCTTCGGCCGTTTGTCCATCGCGCCGCCCGCCATTTGGGAGCAAGATGCGGTCGGACGCCGCGTGAACGAACTCGAACGAGCACTGGCCGAGGCCCGCGCGGCCGAGTCGCGTGAGGAACGTCGCCGTGGTCTGCACGCCGAGTTGGAACGTACCCGGCAGCGCGAAGCGGCGGTGGAGGCGACTCGCCAGTCGCTCATCGCACGGTTTGGCGTGGCGCCGGAGGCCTCGGACTTGGCGCTGACCGCGCTGGCCGGCCAGCTTGCCATCTACCAGCAATCGCGGGTCACGGCTCGCGAGGCGGTGACCGAGTTGGATCGTCTTCGTGCCGACGCGGCTTCGGAGCTGACGGCCATCAACCAGGTTCTCGGTCAATTCGGTTACGAGCCGACCGGCGATCTGGCTGAGGCACGACCGCGCAAGGTGGAACTCGCCCGGCGCGCGGACTCGCACCGGCAAGCACTCGCCACGCGGGCCGCCGCCGAACTTCAGCTTGCCGACGCGGAGCAGCGCATTACCGTCTTGCGGGAGCGCGAGAGCCAGCTCTTTCTTGCGGCCGGGCTCGATTCGCCCGATCCCGCCGAACTCGACGCCCGGGTCGAGCGGCGGCCGGAGTATCGCAAGTTCGTGGAGGAACGCACGAAGCTATCCGCCCGGTACGAAGCCTTGGAGAAGCAGTTGGCCGAGATGCCCGACTTGGCGAATCTCACGCTCGAAGACGTGGACCAGCTTGACGCGAAGCTGCGGCGGCAAGCAGACGGCTATCGAGCACTGATCGAGCGAATGGGCGGCATCCGGTCTCGCATGGAGGCCGCCGCCCGCTCGCACGACTTGGAAGCCGCGCTGGCGGCTCGGGACCGCGCCACCGATGCGCTGCACGACTGCCGCGAACGGACCGAATTGGCCGCCGCCGGAAGACTGCTGTTGGATCAGGTTGAGCAGGAGTACCGCATCGAGAGTCAGCCGCCGGTCATCCGGCGCGCGAGTGAGTGGTTTGTCGCCTTCACGCACGGGCGATACGAGTTGCGCGTGGCCGATGGTCCGCGAGATGGATCGGCTTCCTTCCTCGCGTTCGACACCCAGTCCCAGCGCGGCCTGTCCCTCGATGAACTCTCGCGCGGCACGCGCATGCAGCTCCTACTGGCCGTGCGGCTGGCGTTTGCCATCGAGTCGGAACGAGGGGCCTGCCTGCCCGTCTTGCTGGACGAGGTGCTCAGCAGCAGCGATCCGGAGCGGTTCGCCGCCATTGCCGAGTGCGTGCTTGCACTGGTGGCGGAGGGACGGCAAGTGTTCTACTTCACGTGCCAGCCGGGCGACGCGGCCGCATGGCGCGAATTGGCCCAGCGACGCGGCATGGCGTTCCGCCCGGCCATCGACCTTGCGACGGTCCGCGGTTTGCCCAACCCCGAGCCTCGCCTGCTAACCCTCTCGGCCATTGCGGCCGAGTCGGTGCCTGCTCCGAAAGGTCGTACGCTGGTGGAATACATCGCGGCACTCGACGTGCCGCCGCTCGATCCCTCCGCAGGCGCCGCGCCCGCGCACCTAGCCCATCTGGTCGATAGCGCGGGCGCGCTCCACAGGCTGCTACAAGCGTCGGTTCCCACATACGGCCGTTTGCAGGCGATGGCCGCGCACGGCCGGCTCGATGCGGTGGTGGACAGTGCCGCATTGGCTCGGATTGACGCCCGGGCGCGCGCGATCGACGCATTTGCCGCCGCCTGGCGGGTCGGTCGCGGTCAGCCGCTCACGCGCGAGGCGCTTGCCGAGTCGGGCGTTACGGACAAGTTTCTTGACGGCGTCAGCTCGCTGGCCGAGGAACTCCACTGGAACGCGGCGCGATTGCTCGAGGCGCTTGACGCCCGCAACGACGACCGCGTCAAGGGTTTTCGCGCCAAGGCGCTTGACCAAATGCGCGAGCGACTCACCGCCACCGGGCATCTGGATCCTCGCCCCGCGATTGAAGAACACGAGGTTCGTGCCCGCGTCCTCGCCGCCGCTGGAAACGACATCCAGCAGGGCATCCTCCCGTTGAGCGAGGTTTCCAACCTCGTCGATCGACTGTGGAACTGGGCAAGCGACTGATGCTACGATCAAGCCCTACGATTGACTGGACGTTGGATGTTAGGGAGGTTATAGTGAGAAATTACTCAAGGGCTCCCACCCGCCGGAAATGAGTTGGGAGCTGGGCCAGTGTCCTATCTGCGCGTGGGCTCATGGCTTGGCAATCGTGATGAATTTGAGGGTCGTGTCCTAGCAGACCGGCTCGTGTCGGCTTTGTACCCACCTAATTTCACTGCCCGGTATTTGCCGGTCTCTTTGTAACGGAGGTAGACGATGCGAACGCAAATCGTTTTGTGGACGGTCCTTTCGGGAACCTGTTTATTTGCATGGTTGGGGAACCATTCGCCCGGTACCCCCGATACTCCCAGCGCCCCCGGAACCCCCTCGCCTGGCGCACAGGGTACCCCGGACGCTGAAGTGGTCTCGCTGCCGGATGCGAGCCAGAAGATCGCAGATCTGACGACGGCCCGGGTTGAATTGCGAAAAGGTTGCTCGGTGCTCAAGGCGATGGGCAAGGTTCTTGCGCCGCAGCCGCAGATGGCGATTGTGGGCTATGCCTTTCCCGGGAGGATTGCCGAGATTCGTACGAGCGTCGGTCAATGGGTCGAGAAAGGCCAGCCGCTGATCGTTCTGGAGAGTCAGGATGTAGGCCAGGCCAAGTCCGACTACTACAAGGCAATCGCCAGTCACGAGTTGGCCCAACTCAATCTCGAGCGTGAGCAACGCCTTCTGGAAGGTGGCATTGGTTTGAAGAAGAATCTCCTGGCGGCCGAGGCCGAACACAAGGTGGCCCATGTCGATCTGGAGGCCGCTGAGAAGCGACTACACATCCTTGGATTCACTGAGAAGCAGGTCGAGGAGGCGGCCTGCAATCATGAGACCAACCCCACAATTATTCTCAACGCGCCGATCACCGGTAAAGTCGTGGCCAGCGAGGCCATTCTCGGAAAAATGGTCGACCCGGCGACCGAGATCCTCCGGATTGTCGATATCCGCTCGCTTTGGGTCGATGCCGAGATCTATGAGCGCGATCTGGCCAAGGTCAAAGACGGCCAGCGCGTGGAGATCCGCGTGCCGGCATATCCGGGTGAGACATTCACGGGCACGGTGACCTACATCGGTGACCTGGTCGACGAAGAAACACGCACAATCACCGTGCGGACGGAGGTCGCCAACGACGACCGACGTTTGAAGCCCGGAATGTTCGCCGACGTCAACCTCCTGCTCGGTGGAGGCGAACCAGTGTTGATCGTGCCGGCGGCGGCCGTCTTGGAGGAAGGACGGAGGCAGGTGGTGTTTGTCAAGGAACAGAATGGCTTCCGTCGCCGCGAAGTCGAGACGACGATCCTTGAAGGAGACTGCCTCCAGGTCGTCAAAGGCCTTGCGGTCGGCGACGAAGTCGTGACCCAGGGAAACCATCAGTTGCGGTCGGTGTTGGAGCGGGAAACGCTCGAAGCGGCCCACGACCATTGAATCTCCAAAGGAAACCCAACCCGTGATTCACGCGATTATCGATTTGGCGTTGCGTAACCGGCTTCTGGTCCTGCTCGTCGCGCTCTTGGCGTGTATTGGCGGGGTGATGGCCTACCAACGGATGCCCAAGGACATCTACCCCGATATGAACGCCCCGCTGGTGAACATCATCACCTCCTGCCCGGGGATGGCCGCCGAAGATGTCGAGCGGATGATCACCTTTCCGCTGGAGAGTCTGATGAACGGCACGCCGCACGTCGTTCGCGTTCGCTCCGAGTCGACGACGGGCGAATCGGTGGTCACCGTGGAGTTCGACTGGGGCGTGAACATCTACCTGGCCCGGCAGATCGTTGCTGGGAAGCTGGAAATCCTTTCCGAACAACTTCCCGCCGGGGCCTCGCGCCCGATCATGGGCCCGGTCTCATCCCGGATGGGAGAAATCTTCGAGTTCGCCGTGGTCGGCGACGGCGTCGATCCGATGGAACTACGGAGCGTGGCCGACTGGACGATCCGCTACCGGCTCCTGGGCGTGGAAGGTGTCTCGTTCGTGGTGAACTTGGGCGGTTTCACGCGCCAATACCAAGTGTTTCTCAAGCCCGACATGCTCCATCACTACGGGATCACCGTTGGCGACGTCAAAGATGCGATCGAAAAGAGCAATCGGAATTTTTCCGGCGGCATCATCACCAAGAAGAACCAGGAGTTCCTCATCAAGGGCGAGGGCCGGATCGATTCAATCGCGCATTTGGAAAGCACGGTCATCGTCTGCCACGACCACATTCCCGTGTTTGTCAAGGACGTGGCCGAGGTCAAGGAAGGTGCAATGTTCGCCCGGGGACATGCCGGATTCAACGGCCGGGACGCCGTCTCCGTCTGCGTCCAGAAGCAATATGGCGGCGATACGCTCAAGACGATTAGCAACTTGAAGCAGTTCTTTGCCGACATCCAGCGGCAACTACCGAAAGGGATTGGTATCGCCCCCTACTATGATCAGTCGAAGCTCATTAAAAGCGCCCTGGAGCACGTGGGAATCGCAATGCTCGAAGGCGGCGTGCTGGTGCTGCTCGTAATCCTCCTGTTCCTCGGCAACGTGCGCGCCTCGCTAATCGCCTCGCTGACCATCCCCATCTCCGTGCTCCTATCGCTGGTGCTCATGGATCTGGCCGGCGTCTCACTGACCGTCATGGCGCTGGGCGGGCTGGCGATTGGCATCGGCAAGATGGCCGGCGGTTCGGTGATCATGGTGGAAAACATCCACAAGCACCTCCAGACGTCGTCCGGCGAGGCGTCGTCGCTGGAACTGGCCGCCAGGGGGGCCAAGGAGATCGGCACCTACCTTTTCTCGGCCAACGTGATCATTATCCTCGCTTTCCTTCCCCTCTTGATGCTCGAAGGGATTGCCGGCCGAATGTTCCGCCCCACGGCGTTTGCGGTCGTTGCCGCCCTGTTCGGAGCCTTGATCATCAACATCACGCTCCAGCCCGCGTTGATGTCGTTCCAGCGACCCCGGATCGGCGGCGCCAGAGATAACTTCATGGTTGCCCTGGCCACGCGCGCCTATGCGGCCATGCTGCGAGCTTCGTTCCGCTGTAAGTCGGTGGTGGCTCTGCTGAGCTTGGCGATTCTCGCCACGGCCGGATGGTGCTATCCCCATCTCGGCAGCGAGTTCGTTCCCTTCCTCGACGAGGGTTCGATTATCGCCTCCACGGTCATGCTTCCGGAGACGTCGCTGGAGGAATCGGTGCGAATTGGGCGGAAGGTCGAGAAGATATTGCTTTCTTTTCCGGAAGTCGTCGCCGTTTGCCGCACCACCGGTGGAGCTGAGGAATCGGAGCACGTCCATCCGGTCAACCATAGCCATTACATCCTGGAACTCAAGCCGCGCGAAGAGCGTCAACGGAGCTACGCCGAGCTGACCGAGGCGATGCGCGTCGAGCTTGAAAAGGTGCCGGGGATCGTCTCCATGTTCGAGCAGCCGATCGCCAACAAGATGGGCGAAATGCTCACCGGCGCCGAGGGGCAACTCTCGCTGAAACTGTTTGGGCCCGACCTCGCGGTGCTCAATGACAAGATCGAAGAGATCCACCATGTGATGAGCCATATCCCCGGCGTGGCCGATCTCCAGGTGGAGCACACGGTCGGGATTCCCTTGATCGTCATCCGCCTCGATCGCATGGCCCTGGCGCGCCATGGGCTGAAGGTTGAGGAGGTGGCCGACCTGGTCGAAACGGCGCTTAACGGCGTCGAGGTGACCGATGTCTGGGAGGCCGAAAAGACGACCTCTGTGCTCCTCCGCTTGCCGAAGAAGTATCGACAGGGCATTGAGGGGATTCAGAACCTCCTGGTCAATACGCCTGCCGGCGAACGCGTCCCGCTCTCTCAACTCGCGCAAATCGACCGTAGCGAGGGCCCACAGACGATCTTCCGCGAAGGCCTCATGCGGCGAAAAATTATCGTCTCCAACGTCGTCGGCCGCGACGTCGGCGGTTTTGTGGAGGAGGCTCGCGAGAAGATTGCCAACGCCGTTTCCCTTCCCCAGGGTTACCACTTCAGTTTCGGCGGCCAGTTCGAAAGCCAACAGCGCACCACTCAGCAACTCCGCTGGATGATGCTGATCGTGGGACTGAGCGTCCTGGTGGTGCTCTTCGCCTCGCTCGGCTCGCTAGGCCAGTCGCTCATCTTGTTGGTCAACGTCCCGATGACCATCGCCGGAGGCATTATCGCGCTTTACCTCACCGGGCAGACACTGAACGTCTCTTCGCTCATCGGGTTCATCGCCCTGTTCGGCATCGCCATTCAAAACGGTGTTGTGCTGGTGGGCAAGATCAACGACCTCCGAACGACCGGCAAGGGGATCCACGAGGCTGTCATCGAGGGCTCGGTGAGCCGCTTCCGGCCCATCCTGATGACCGAGCTAATCCTGATCCTCGGCGTCCTCCCCTTGGCGCTCGGGCAGAGTACCGGCTCGGAAATTCACCGCCCGTTGGCCCTGGTCTACATCGGTGGATTCCTTGTGGCGATCTTCTTCGAGCAGATCGTGCTGCCGATCCTCTACGAGGTCATCACGCCGCGCGAGCGACCGGCGGGCGTATTGCAAGGAGCGACTGCATCGCAAGGAAAGGAGTAAAACCAGCGGCTATTCCGGCGGCGCGTCGAGCCCGCCACGCAACAGCATCCCCTCGATCTCCATGCTCTGGGCCCAAACCTCTTGCAGATTGGCAAGATATTCAAGGCTGATGTCGTAATAGGTTCGCTGAGCGGTGAGCAAGGTGAGGTACTCGATTTCCCCTTCGCGATAGCCGGTTTGCGTCAACTCCAGCGTTTTTTTCGCGTTGGGCAGGATCGTCTTCACGTACTTATCGGAGCGTCGCCGAGCATTCACATATTGCTCGAAGGAGGTTGCCAGCCGATCGAACAACTCCAACTCCAGTCGCCGCAACTCGCTTTGAGCCGCGGTCAGCGAGGCTTGGGCACGAAGGATGTTGCCCTGGTTGCGGTTGAAAATCGGCAGCGGCATGGCGATTCCCACGTCGGCGATCGTGAAACCGGTTGCCGTGTCGCGTTTCACCGCTGTTCCCACCTCGAAATTAGGGATCCGCTCCGCGCATTGCAGCGCCACGTCGCACCGGGCGCGCTCGACGCCGGCGCGGGCTTGGGCTAGCTCTGGGCTCTGCGTCATGAGCTGTCGCAAAGCATCCTCCCACGCAATCACCGGGAGACTGCTTGTGACGTCTCCGGCAAGCGACGCCGGTTCCATCTCCGGCCGTCCCACCAAGGCTGCCAGGCGGCGCCAAGCGGCCGTATTACGATCCCGTGCCTCACTCAAACTGAGTTCCGTCTGTTCCGCCTCCACGCTTGCCTGCAATACGTCGACTTGACTGACTTCGGACGCCTTGCGCAACTCTTGCGTTGACTGAAGTACTTGGTTCTCGATTGCCAGCAGTTGCTCGTTGACCTCGACCCGTTTCTGGCTCAGCAGAGTCGCGTAGTAGCCGATCCGCACATCGTTGAGCACTCGCTGCTGCTGTGCCCGCCAGGCATGTTGCGACCGCTGGACTTCGTGACTCGCCACCGCCTGCCCCAGTTGCCGCTTGCCGGCGGTGACGATTTCCTGGGAGATGCCGGCCCCGTGGATCCCTTGGTATCCGTCGTTACCCATATCTTCGCCAATATAGCTAGCGACGGGATTGGGATACAGACCGGCCTGAACATAGTCGCCCTGCGATCGAGAAATCGCCATTCGTGCCTGCACCAACGTCGGATTGCATTCCAGCGCCAGTTGTTCCAACCCCTCCAATGTGAACGAATCAGGAACCTCAGTGTTGGTAGGGGCTGGCATGGGTGGTTCTTGGAACGCCGGCTCCGGGGACTTATTCCACGGCAGGCCGGAGTCCCTCGTCGCCCCATTCGGAGGACTTGCCGCCTCATTCGGAAGAATGGCTGGCTGGAGAGAGGAAGCCTCCGGCCGCAAAGTCGGCACAAGCATGGGCTCGCCACTGTCATCCTGGGCAACGCAGTTACCTACCATGACAAGCGACAATGCCAGCGTCATAGCGAGAATTTGGTAGCGATTCATGTTGGCAACATCTCCATCCCGGGGGCTCCTTGATCTTTGTATCGGATATACCAGTTCTGCCGATTAGCCAAAATTTATCGGCCTAGGCATCCAGGAGGACTGGGCAATTCGGAGCGGCGGGAGGAGCGGTGGACGTATGCAGCGTGGCGAACGTTTGAAGCAACCGTTCACAGGGGGACTGTCCCAATTTTCGCGGCACAAAGGGCGTTCTTTC
>CAZASB010000027.1:0-26081 GCA_964487655.1 uncultured Planctomycetaceae bacterium | reverse complement strand
GATTGTTGAAGCAGGCTTGCCCATTCGGCAAAAGGAGCTAACGATGTCCATGTTATCCCGTCGTCAATTCCTTCTTCGCTCTTCGGCTGCCGCGGCCGCGTCGGCCTTTGCTCCACGGCTTGCCTTCGGCCAAACCCTGGCAGTTGCACCGGCCGTGGCGGTGCGATCGGGCGTGGACGCGGTCACGCTGGGCGGCACGGGCATTGAGACGTCGGTTCTCGGCCTAGGCACGGGCACGGTCGGCGGACGCGAGCAGCGCGAACTGGGCCAGGAGGGCTTCGCCCGGCTGGTCCGTCAGGCGTTCGAGCGGGGTGTCCGCTACATCGACACGGCCGATTCGTACCGCATCCACCCGATGGTGGCCGAGGCCATCAAGGGACTGCCCCGCGAGAAGTTGTTCATCCAGACGAAGAGCGGCGCGAAAACGGCCGAGATGATGCGTGCTGATATTGAGCGGTTTCGCCAGGAACTAAACATCGAAACGCTCGACACCTGCCTGATGCACTGTATGAGAAAGAAAGGCTGGCCGGTTGAACTGCGTCCGGTGCTCGACGTGATGGTCGAGGCGAAGGAGAAGGGACGTATCCGCGCCATCGGCGTCTCGTGCCATACCCTTGAGGCCCTGGCCGATGCCGTCGAGTGCGACGCCATCGACGTCCTGCTCGTGCGAATCAATCACGCGGCCAGCCACATGGACGCCGCCCCCGAACAGGTTGCTCCGCTCGTTCGGAAGATGTACGAGAAGGGACGCGGTGTTTTGGGCATGAAGATTTACGGAGAAGGCGACTTCAAAACCCGCCAGCAGCGGCTCGATTCTCTGAAGTACGTACTCGGCCTCGGCTGCGTTCCCGCCTTCACCATCGGCTTCAAGGATATCGGCCAGATCGAAGAGACCCTCGGATTGATCGAGGAAGCCAGCCGGTTACGGAAGAGGGCGGCGTGACTCCTGAACTTGCCTTCGTTCCGCAAAAAATATCGCGGATAGTAAGAGAATCGGCACAACCATGGAACTCGACACTAACAAAATCGATGATGCCGCAATCGTGCTGCTTGACTGGAGCAATTATGAGCCAAAAGAGAGTGTTACTGTTCGCCCTGGCCCTTGCCCTCAACATAGTTGTCGTCGCGAAGGCGCGGGAGGCGTCCGAAGTGGTCGCCGGTCCATGCTGGGACATAAAGGCTCTCGATGCCGCGCCCAAGACCCATCCGGCCGACGCGCCGGTAGTTGAAGGCGTGACGTCGGTCTTCTTCGAAGCCCTGCCTTGGCGTGGGAAGCCGACCCGCGTGTTCGCCTATTACGGACTGCCCAAGCTCGAACCTGGGACGAAGGCGCCAGGGATGGTGCTGATCCATGGCGGCGGCGGTTCGGCCTTCCATAACTGGGTGCGTCTGTGGAACTCGCGCGGGTATGCCGCAATTGCCATGGATACGTGCGGATGCGTGCCGGTTGGCTCATACGGTAAATGGCAACGGCACAACGCCGGCGGCCCGCCGGGCTGGGGCGGCTTTGACCAGGTGGATGAACCGGTCGAAGATCAGTGGACCTATCACGCCGTCGCCGACACGGTTCTGGCCCACTCGCTCCTACGGTCGCTGCCCGAGGTAGATGCCCAGCGGATCGGCGTTACCGGCATCTCGTGGGGCGGTTACCTGACATGCATTGTGTCCGGCGTCGATTCGCGGTTTCGTTTCGCCGTGCCGGTGTACGGTTGCGGCTTCCTTGGCGACAATTCGGCCTGGCTGCCGGTGTTTGAGAAGATGGGCGAGGAGAAAGCCTCGCGATGGCTCGGCCGATGGGATCCTTCCGTCTGGCTCCGCGAGAACAAGATGCCCATGCTCTGGGTGACGGGCACTAACGATTTCGCCTATCCCATGGACTCGCTCCAGAAGTCGTACCGCTTGACGCGGGGGCCACGCACCGTATGCCTCCGGGTCCGCATGCCGCACGGGCACGGCGCGGCAGGCGAGAATCCGGCTGAAATCCTGGCATTCGCCAACAGCCACCTGCGCGACGGCGCGCCGCTCGCCCGAATCATCGGGCAAGGCCGCGACGGCGAGCAAGCATGGGTTACTTTCGAGACGGACTCACCTATCCAACAGGCCAAACTCAACTACACCTGTCAGACCGGCCGATGGCAGGATCGCAAATGGGAAACCGTGCCGGCCCAGGTCGATCCCGCCGGCGGGAAAGCGACCGCTTGCCTTCCCGAAGGAGTGAAGATCTATTATTGGAATCTCATTGACCAGCGAGATATGATCGTCAGCACGGAGCACAACGAGATCCAATAGTCTTATGTTACGATGTGGTTTCGGATCGTCAGTGGGCGCGGCTGTTGAAGCGGCTGAAGAGGCTTCTGCCTCACGTTCGGAAGAGCGTATCGAACTCATCCTCCCAAACCCGAGCGAGTTGATTGAGCAACGCGTTGGCCTGCGAGTTTTTGAGGGAGAGATTCTGAAAGAAGCCCAGAACCTGGCAAGCTTTGTCCAGTGACAAGCCCAAAGTGTAAACCTGATAAGCCAGTGCAATCAGGATTTCCATCCCGAACCCACCTCGACCGGGCACCCCCGGCGGTTGGCCGTAGCGGTTGCCCTGCCGATAGATTTCGTAGGCCACCAGGACAGCTCTATCGTCCTCCAACTGCCAGGCAACGCGCGTGTGAGACAGTCTGTAGTCCTGGGGATCGCAGGCGTTGGGATAGACCGTTTCCGTCCGCGCCGCCCTGGCAATCTTCTCGGCCGTCGGCAGTCTTCCTCGTCGCTTAGGTTTCTTCCTTTTGCCTCGTCTGCCTTTTCTCTTTGCCTGGCGTTTCTCTTGTCTCTGGCAACCCAGGCGCCTTTGACACCACCTCGGTAGACGGATAGACTATAGGGGTAAGGGTAAGCTGGTCGGCAACGACTACCGTGCTCTGAATTGCGGAATCGCAGGGCAGGAACGAATTGATACGAGCCCGCGTCGGCTTTCGCGCGAAATGGGACGCCTTTTATACTTAGAGGAACCAGCCAATGTTCGAGAAATACCCCATCCTTTTCCTGGCCTTCTTGCTATTTGCGCCGTCGGCGGGATTCGCCCAAGATCAGTCCTCTGGGCCCATGAGCAAGAAGCTGATCGAGTACGGCTGGGACGTGCCCTATCCCGACCAGGTTCGCCAGAACATCCGCGCGATGGAGAAAAAGCCGTTCGACGGAATCATGTTCCGGATGCGGGAATGGAACCATGCTTTCGATCCACGTCCCTGGGACGAAGCCAAACTGCAACCCCAGTTGGACGACCTTGCAGCGATCGAGTGGGAGACGTTTACCGACAACTTCCTATGCCTCTACGCGGCCAATAACTGGAAGATGGACTGGTTCAACGACAAGCAGTGGGAACACATCCAGACCAACCTTCACTTAAGCGCCAAGGCCGCGCGGATCGGCCACTGCGTCGGCTTGGTCTTCGACCCGGAACCGTACGGCGACAATCCGTGGGCGTATGACCCTGAAAGCGGGCGCACTTTTTTGGAAGTCGAGTCGCAAGTCCGAAAGCGCGGGGGGCAATTCATTGTGGCCCTTCAGTCGGAAATGCCGAAGGCGCGCGTCCTTACTTTCTTCCATCAGAGTTTTTTCGATCGGCTTCTCGGTATTCCGGATGCCGAGCAGCGACGAGACGAACTCGCCAAGCAGCATTGGGGACTCTTTCGTGCCTTTTGGAACGGTGCCCTGGAAGCCGCCGGGCCGGACGTGCGGATTATCGACGGCTATGAATCGGCGTACTACTTCACACAGCACGAACAGTATTTCCGTGCCTATCATGCGATGCGGCAACGTTCGCTCGCTTGGGTGCCGCCAGAACTGCACGACAAACACGCCGTCCAGTTCCGGGTCGGAATGGCCCTCTACGTGGATCAATTGCTCGGCCTGCGTCAACCCGTGGAAAAATACCTAAGCACCTATCTCACGCCGGAAGAACGCTTGAAGTGGTGGGAGCACAACGTTTACTACGCCCTTTACACCACCGATAAGTACGTCTGGTGTTACAGCGAGCGGATGAACTGGTGGAACGACAACGTCCCAGATGGAGCGGAAGAGGCCATCCGCTCCGCGCGCAAGAAGATTGCCGAAGGGAAGCCGTTGGGCTTCGAGATCATTGACATCCTCGCGGCGGGTCGGAAAAGGAAGGAGGAAGCGGAGAAATAACACGTTGCGAGGCAACCCGACGACGTCACCGGTAACCGGTAGTTGCTGCATACCTGACCGGATTGCAAAGACATTGAGGCTTGCCACAACTCCCACGCGAGCGAAGGTTGGAGGTCCGTCTTCTTCCCGCTGCGGGGTCCGCGATCAGCCCTCCCCCTCACAAACCTCTTTCGCAACACGCGTCTTTGAGGAACCCGATGCACGGCTGTCCGTCCTGGACGAGGTCCAGCCCCCGCGCGGAAGCGGTTACGGCGATCGCGAGCAGCATCATGGCAAGCAGTTTGGCGCTTTTTATCCGCATTTCATCCTCCTCTGGGGTTGATCCTCATCAAAATACGAGTGTACCGAGCGTCTGTGGGTCGGTGACAGACGGAGCATCGTGCCAAAGCAGGTGCTGGTTGACGCCCGGGTTGATGCGCCTGCGGGCGGTGTTGAAGCCCCAAGTCTCACCGGCCGTGGGCGTCGCGCCACTCAGTTCGGCGAATGGAATCCGGAACCACGCCGTCCAGACGCGGCCGGGGAGGCTCCAGGGGCCTTTTTCGCCAGTCGTCCGGGAGGCGAACTCCCAACGGCCATTCCACGTCATGTCCTCCTTCGGCTGGCCCGCATCGCGCGTCCAAGCCGCATCGTAGCGCGCGCCGGCTGCCGGATTGGCGGCCAGCCGGTAGATCGGACCGCCCGCCGAGGGCTGGATGCCTAGTTCGACATGTTCCTGCTTGAAGACATCTCGCTCGGCGTTGACCTCCGGGATATCCTCCGGGTGTTCGGCGGGATTCAGGCAGTCCAATCGGATATAGAGGTGGTCGCGATCGCGGAGAGCCTTGAGCGTCGTCCGCACGGCGAGAAACGGCATATCGCCGCGAACGCGGAGCACTTGTTCGGGCACCTGTTCCCACGCGTCGTCGTCGAGACCCGGCGCTTCCGCGACGACAGGCACCGGCAGGCGGTATTTGTTCTCGAGAATACCGCCGCGAATTGCCGCCGTATCCCAGTTCAGGCACGTCGTGTTCCATTGCTGCTGGTACGAGCTGCTCTCCAGTGCCGCATGGCTGTAACCATGGCCATTGAACGGATGCATTTCCAGCCAGTCGTCCAGAGGCTTGGAGGCGCTCCCGCTGGGGGCCTTCAACCGCGTGCGCCACGCATCGATCGCATCCACGAGTGGATTTAGGAATTCTGGCGAGCGGTCCAAAAGCCAGGCGCTGTGCAAGTGGAAGATGCGCGACAGATCGCGGAGGTAATCGAACTCAATCCGCAGCAGGTGAAGCCGCGCCTTCACGTCCGGATCTTTCGTCCCGTGTTCGGCCGAGGCCAGCAGAGCGTCCGCGGCCGCGCAATACTCGGGCGGGTACATGCTCATCACATGCCACTTATTATTCCGATAGGTAGTGCGGGCACTCTTCCAGGCGGGCATCATAATGCCGAAAAAATCGGAATAGAGCGCGATCTGCTCGTGCAACCGATCGTAGAATTGCGTCATGACCGGTGCGACGTCGCCGAAGGCGGCCGTGCAGAACTCCTCAAAAATGACGCGCCAGTCGGCGGAGGGATCGTCCATCATGCGGCCGTAAACGTAATAGGCTGGCGCCTGCAGTCCGCGCACGTAACCGATTGCGCCGTCGCGCGTGGTCCATTGCATGTTACAGTTTGCCATGCTTTGCACGAGGCCGGCGATATATTCGGGAGTCCGTTCCGGCAGATACGGACCGCCCATTCCAAACGCGGTAAAGGTCTCCTCCAGGCCGCAGATCCCGGCGGGAATCCGAATGTCTTCCAAACCGTCGAAATCGGCCTGCTTGCCGAATTGAAGCTTGGGGATGACGTTCTCCGGAAATTCCCGGACCGAACCGATCGGGGTATCCTGATAGTCCCAGAGTACGATCCGCGCCTCGGGGTACTTTTGGCGCAGACGTTCCGTGATCGCGAAATACGCCTTCCAGAGCTTTCCGGAACGGCCCCTGACCTGAATCTCTTTCCAGGATTTAGCGGTTCCTCCGAACAGACTGGTGCAGCGCTCGCAGTTGCACCAGCAGAGGCGGTAGGCGTCTGGCGGCATGATCATGATCGTTTTATCGCCGCCCTCGATCAGACGCTCCATGCCCCGAACCATCAGATACTGAACCCCGGGATGCGTCGGGCAGTGCTTCTCCTCCCCGCCTCCGGTGACCGACACTGGATCTTCGCAGGCGCGAGTTCCGTCGGGCTTCAGGGCAAAATACTCCGGATGATTCGCGGCGTACTCAGCACGCGAGATCAGATCGCCCCAGTGGACGGTCGCTCCCTGGACGGAACTCAGAAGCGGGAAGAAATTATTCGCGATATAATAAAACGTCTCGTGGTTGCCGTCGGCGCAAGCACGCAACATCGGCGTCTTTTGCAGATCGAGATCCGCGGGCACCGCGATCCGCTTCACGGGCACAAACGCAATGCTTCGCGTATCGATTGCAAGGCTGCCATCCTCCTCCGAGGCACTCTCGCTCTTGCCGCCTGTGGCGTATCGATTTTGGGCCATGTTGACGAATAGGAAGCGCACCCCAACATATTGGCGTAGGAAGTCGCAGGCTCCCTTGACCGTACCGAGCAACGCCAGCGATGTGCCGGTGCCAGAGATGGTCTTGGCGGGATCCTGGCGATCGTTGCCGACGATGATCAAGTCCTTACCGACTACTTTCTGGTAATACGTCCAGTCGTTGTGCTGTTCGACCTTTATGTCGTTCTTCTTCGCAAACTCAGTCGCTCCCAGGTATAGGCTGGGCTTCTCCAGCATCCGGGCGGACTCGCGGACGACCGCAACATCGAACCCGTTCGTACGGAAAGCCGCCTCCATCAGTTTGGCCGTCATCAGCAGCCACTGATCCACGACCTTGTCGACCTTGTCCGCGACACGGTCGGGAATCACGATCTGGTAGGAACTCTCGCCGTTTTCGGCGAGGACGAGTTCGACCGCGAGCGTCCTTGCCGGCAATAGGACCGCCAAGCACAACAGGAAAAAGGATTTCTGCATAAGACACTTTCTTTCTTCGCGGGGTTGTCGGGGTTACGATCTGTTCCGCATTCGAGCCCCACGCCTGCTTCGCACCCGTGGAGCATGAGTGTGCACGAACAGATTCACAGTGCGGTTCACATTGCACAGAGAGGTGATATGCTTACGATAACCGACATTCGTGGTTTTCACACGACTCGACCAGATCGCTACGCCAGCAACATTCGCTGACACGAGTTCATTTGTAACCGCTAGTTAGCCCGGTGTCAAATTACTCGATACGAAACCGACGGAGCGACGGTGATTTTGGGGGAGGATAACGCAAGTTGTTACGGTTCCACAATCCGCATCCGCGCGTGCATCCGAAGATGTAGACGCTGTTGCCCAAAAGCGACGGCTTGCCGCACAAACAGATTACACGAATTGTGGGCATTTCAGAAAACCCCCTTCACGACAACGCAGAAGGAAAGGATAGTTGATTCTGGGAACCGACCGGATACAATAGACCCCATGGGTAGTGTAAGCGGATGACGTCGCCAATGATCCATGCACGATGTCCGGTGGCGGAAGTCATGGAGGAATGATCCGTACCGATGTTTTCAGTTTTCCGAGGTTTGGCTGAACTACTTGTTGAAAGGAGAGCTTATGAGCAATCCATCAAATGCCGCCGATCGCAAACGCGCCTCCCGCCGCCGATTTCTCGCCAGTTCGGTCGGCATGGTTTCCGCCTCGGCCGCGACGGCTGGCTTGGGCGTTGTTTCAGGTGTTTCTCAGGCCGAAGATGCCGCAACCACGAAGGACTCTGGCCCCGCCTGCCTGGACTATGGGCTTTCGTTCCTGTGCAACACGTTGCCTAACAACTCAGTCCGCTTTTGGATTGAAAGTCGGACCACCGTGATCGATGAGGCGAACGGCATCACAACCGAATTCTATCAGTGTGCGTCGTGCAAAAGCGAGGACACCTTTGCCGAAAAGGATCTGTTCTACGCGGAGAACTACGACTTCCTGCCGATTTTTGGCGGCGAGGAACTCGAAGACTTACTCGTCTTTCGCCGCCCGGTCCAATTGAGCGACAGGTACAGAACAATTGCCAAATCGAAAGATCACTGGGGCAAGCCGATCCTCAAACTCCGCCAAGGCCGGAACATTCGCGCACTGAACACGTGGGATGAGATCCGCGACAGCACCGCCGAGGCAATTCCCGTCGTCAGTCAGACTGAGATCGCCAACCCGAAAACGAGGCTCCGAGCGATCATCGAATGTCCCGTCAAGACAATGAATATCTCTCACCCTAAACGAATGTACCAGGTCGACACCGGCCCGATTGCCTTTCCCGATCTATCCCACCGAGTCGAGCCACTCATCGACATGTTCAGCCTCGCCTTCGTCGCTTTCAATGCGTCGCACTTCGCAGACTTCGTCGTGGAGCAACCGACTGCGGTAACCGCAAACGAGAAGGAACTCTGTAAGGTCTATCATTACTCGAACCCCATCAGCCTTCCCGCAAAGAACACCTTGCTGGCGGTTGGGGCTGCCGACTAGCCCTGCGGTTGTCACTTGCCAACGGGCTGAATGAACCCGAAAGGTAGTACTCAAAGATGCATTGCGTTGCCTTGAAGGACTGGGTCAAGGGAATCGGGCTGAAGATTGCCCGCTTGCAGTGCCGGACGCACCGAGAAATGGCCGGCCGTGCGCTGATGGCGATAACGATCTCGCCGGAAGCCGAAAGATCACCCAAGACTTCGAGTTGACCGACTGAACCGGTACGGGACCCGATTCCAATACCTCACCTGCGGTCCGCAAGGCAGTAATTAGTCAGCAGTCCATATTCCATCGCCCACCGGAGAAGATCATGAAACGACTCGCCGTCCCCAGTGTCCTGTTGGCCTGGACCTTAGCCGTCTCGACTTTGGCGGAACCGCTGGTTTCGCACACCGACGTGTTCACCTCGGGCCAAGACGGCTATCGCATGTATCGCATTCCTGCCATCGAAACAACGCCCGACGGATCGCTTCTGGCCTTTGCCGAAGCACGCAAGTACGGCGGCGGGGATCCAGGGTTCGGAAAGCAGGATATCGACCTCGTGTTCAAGCGGAGCACCGACCTGGGCGCGACGTGGTCGGCCATGCAGGTGCTCGAAGATCCCGGGGAGGGCTGGTCGGCTGCCAACCCGGCCACGGTCGTCGACCGCCAGACGGATCGCGTTTGGGTGCTCTATCTCCGTTCTCGCCCGGGCCGCAGCACCGTGACCTCCCGGCCCAAGACCGACGACATGCAAACAGTAGCCCGGTGGAGCGACGACAACGGACTCGCCTGGTCGGAATCGATCGATCTGACTGAAATCGCACGCAATATGGACGACGTCACATGGAAGGCAAGTGTCGTGGGACCCGGCGGCATGATCCAGACGCGGGCCGGCAGGCTCATTGCGCCGGTGTGGCGATCGTCCGAGGGGATTTCGTCGAACGTCTTGGCCATCTTCACTGAAGACCACGGCAGAACCTGGCAACGTAGCGTCGAGGTGGCACGCGGCCAGGGCGGCAACGAGAACCAAGTGGTCGAACTCGGCAACGGCAACATCCTCATGGACATTCGCCAGAATGGTGGCGGGCATCGCTGGTTGAGCGAGAGCAGCGATGGCGGGAAGACGTGGTCCCAGCCGCGGCCCGGCGTCAGCGTCTCGCCGGTGGCCTGCGCGATCGAGCGGCTCACGCTGAAATCGGCTGGCGACGACCGCGATCGACTGCTCTGGACCGGTCCGAAAGGGCCGGGCCGTCAAACGCTCGTGGGTCGCATCAGCTACGACGAAGGGCAAACCTTCACGCACGAAAAAGTCATCGCCGACGAGCCGGCGGCCTATTCCGACCTGACCATTCTGAAAGACAAAACCGTCGGCATCCTCTGGGAACCTCTCCTATCCCTACCTGTTCGAGATCGAATCGGGAGCACTCTGGATTACCGCCGGCCCGGCCCGGCTTGTCGTACATGAACGGGACTTTGTGCGGCAGAAATAGCCAATCGTCCGTCAGTCGATTCGCGCCGCGAGAATGAAAGGGAACGCCGACGGTCGATTTGGCTGATCTCGCTGGGTTCGTTCAAGGGTTGGCCCCGCCTGCGCGGTTCACCCTGCGTAAACGGCCTTCTCGGTAACAACCTTGTGCATGCGTACGTCGTGTGGCAAGACGGGAATGGCGTCTACCAACTGGCATTCGAAGGCGATGCCAATGAAAGCGACTCCCGGCGGGGCATTTCGCAGCAACCGATCGTAGTAACCGGCTCCTTGCCCCAGGCGATCACCTTGCCGATCGAACGCGACGCCGGGAACGATGACCAGATCGGATGGTTCGAGTTGGACCGTACGCCGGTGGTCGGCTCGCAGATCTAGGCTTGGTTCCAGGATGCCCAGCGTGCCGGGCACCAACTCGTCAACATGCTCCAGGCGAAACAGAACCAACACGCCGGACTGGCAGTAGGGCACGACGATCTGTTTGCCCGACTGCCATACGTCGCCTAGAAACGGGTAGGTGCGAACCTCGCTGCGATGGTGGATATAGAGCAGCACGCGACATGCTCGTTCGTACTCGGGCAGTGCGGTGAGCCGCCGCCAGATGGCCTGGCTCGGAAGTTCCTTGTCAGGCAGCGCAACCCGGCGGCGACGGACTTCCGCCCGTAGCGTTCGCTTCCTTTGGTGGATGGCGTCATTCGATAGAGTCATGCCTTGGAGGGCGATTGTTCGCTCCTCAGCGATGGGCCGCTTTGCCGTGTACTCGCGGATCGTGAACCCCAATCCACTGGCCGTCCGCGGCTTGCGCGATGGCCTGGGTAACGCCCGCACCCGACTCGACCACACGATGTCCCAAGGCACGAAGCTGCTCGGCAATCGCGGGATCGAATCCCTTTTCAACATACAGAGTATTGGGCCGCCATTGATGATGAATGCGTTTGGCTGCCAGGGCGTCGGCAAGCGTCATGTCCAGGTCAAGATGGTTCACGATAGCCAGGACCGCCTGCGTAATGATGCGAGGCCCGCCGGCGGCGCCCACGGTGAAGATCGGCCGACCGTCCTTCAGGACGATCGTCGGGCTCATGCTTGAAAGGGGGCGTTTGTGCGGTTGAATCGCGTTCGCATCGCCCCCGACCAATCCGGCCGAGTTCGGCGTACCCGGCGCAATCGAGAAGTCGTCCATCTCGTTGTTCAATAGGATGCCCGTTCCTGGCACCATCACGCGGGCACCGAAGCCCGAGTTAATGGTAGCCGTCAGCGCGACCCAGTTACCCTCGGAGTCGGCCGCGGCGATGTGGGTCGTATGCTTGCCAAAGAAGTTGCTGTCGGCATCTGGCGGTTCTCCATGATCGGCGACCTCGGCCACCTTGTCCAGCCGAATCTGCTGGACCAGTTTCCTGGCGTAGCCCTTGTCCACGAGTCCCATGGGTACATTCGTGAAGTCGGGATCGCCCAGCCAATAGGCCCGGTCGGCAAACGCCAACTTCATCGCCTCGGCCACGACATGGTAGAACCGAGCCGGGTCGCGCTGGCGAATCGCTTTCAGATCAAAATGCTCGAGGATATTCAAGATTTGTAGGACATGAACGCCTCCCGAGCTGGGAGGCGGCATGCTGATGACCGTCAGGCCGCGGTACGTGCCCACCACTGGCTTTCGCTGTCGCGGTCGATACGCGGCGAAATCGTCGGCCGTGAGGATTCCCCCGTTGGCCGCCATCCATGTGTCGACTTGCTGTGCCAGCGGGCCGCGATAGAACCAGTCGACACCATGCTTGGCGATTGCGCGATAGGTGCTCGCCAGATCGGTTTGCTTGAAGAGGTCGCCTTCTTGGAGCGGAGAACCGTCGCCGTCGAGGAACACCTGCCGGCAGCCGGCATCGAGCGCGAAGTCTTTCACGGCCGACCGAAAACGTCCGGCATAGCCTGCATTGATCGGAAAGCCTCGCTCGGCCAGTTCGGCGGCCGGCAGCAGGAGTTCGGCGAGCGTCAGTCGCCCGAATTGTTTGGCGGCGGAATCGTAGGCGGCAATGGCGCCCGGCACGGCAACCGCCAGCGGGCCTTTCTGGGCCAATCGCGGCTGAACTTGCCCATCGCGCACGTACATATCTGGCGTAGCCTTGGCACTGGCGATTTCCCGGCCGTCGATTGCCACGACGGCACCATCGGCAAGCCGGAGGACCATGAAGCACCCGCCGCCGATGCCGGAATTGCTCGGGTCGACCACGCCGAGAGTCAGGGCAGCGGCAACGGCGGCGTCGACGGCGTTGCCGCCTCGTTCCAGCGCGGCCAATCCCGCGTCGGTTGCCAACGGATGCACCGTGGCAACGCAGCCGGAGGCGGCGAACCCGGCGCCAGACAGCAGAAGAGAGCAGCACAGAGCCGAAAGGAAAAGCAACTCGGCCGTTCGAAGGCGTATCGTGAGGACCATTGCATTGGCTCCGTTGACGGTGGGCGCCAACGGAGCGAAATGGGCGGCAAAGGACTCGAACCTTCGACTTCCACCGTGTGAGGATGGCGCTCTAACCAACTGAGCTAGCCGCCCGATACTCTCCGTCGCGTGCCGATTAGACTCCTATGCCGACCGCAGGCAGCGACTCCCTACGTACTGGCCGAGGGCTCGCTCTTCGGTGGTTCAAACTTTGGCGCCGTTGCCTCTTGGCGATCGTCAACCGAGGCGGTAACCTGCGACGCCGACGACACCGTGCGTGAGGCAGTATCGACTTCATCTTCGATACCCTGCACGCCCTTCTTAAACTCCATAAGGCCCTTTCCCAAAGATCGTCCCACCTCGGGCAGCCGCTTGCCGAACAGCAAGACGGCAATGATGCCGATAATGAGCATCTCCATGGGGCCCGGCGAGAAAAAAGCGAACAACATATTCATGGCTCGACCTGAAGCAATGGATTATAGAACGTTCCGCATGGGTGACAAGTCCCACGCGGTCAGAGGGCGGTCGTTTCCTTTTCCTTTGACGAGCCGTTGTCTTCCTTCGCGATTCGTTCCGATGATTCACCGGCCGAGTCGACATCGTCCTCGATACCCTTAATGCCCTTTTTGAACTCGACAATTCCCTTGCCGAGTGAACGCATGACGCTGGGCAACCGATTCCCGAACAAGAGAAGGAAAATCGCGCCGATGATCATCATTTCCATCGGTCCTGGCATTCCGATAAACGCAAGCAGGGGTGCCATGGTAGGAGTCTCACAAGTGTGGGTGGGAGGCAAGCCGTGCCCGTCGG
Organism: uncultured Planctomycetaceae bacterium; assembly: GCA_964487655.1. Classification (GTDB taxonomy): domain Bacteria; phylum Planctomycetota; class Planctomycetia; order Pirellulales; family Thermoguttaceae; genus PWXP01. The sequence continues at coordinate 12,680 of CAZASB010000027.1, read as the reverse complement.
CAGCTTACCGGAAACCGTGTTCGCGGCATTCGGTCGCCTCCGACACCGCTATGTTTAATTCTACAGACGTCCGGAGCCGTGTCAAACCGGCCAATGCACGGCAAGAACTCTAGTATAACCGCCTTCAAGGCGCTCGTCAACGACACGCCACGCCGAGGGGAGGAAGCAATGCGAAAATGAACTCACTGCCCATTCCGGGGGGTCGCTTCCAGGTAGAGCGGCAGGAAGCGGTAGTAGACCTCCAAAGTGAGGGTGGCCAGGGCCGTAGTGTAAATCCGGCCACCATATCCACCCCAAACCGTGTTGGAATCCCACGAGCCGGCCAGCGATCCGTCCTTACGTTGGGCTTGCACCAAGGTTTTCTGCATAGCCGCATTCCAACGCTGCCAATAATCACCTCCCAACTGATACGCGCCCATCGTGCCATAGTACCAATAGTACAAGTTCACCTGCCCGGAACCGGGTAACTCGGCGAAGACATAGTCGCCAGCTTCCTCGTTGGCGGGGTGATTGCGGGGTATTCCGAGGAACTGCCAGCAGACGAGCGCCTCGGCGGTCATGGGCCGCGACACCCGCTCGCCGGGGCGATAGGACGACAGGCCGCCATGCGTGCCCGACGCCGCGCTTCGCAGGTAGCGGATCATCCCGTTCCGCGTGTTCTGCGGAGTGGGAATGCCGCCGAGTTCCGCGCTTTTGAGCAACATGAGTTGCCATCCGTGGAGGCTGGTGTCGCCAGGATCGCCGGGCAGATATCGCCAGCCGCCGGAAGTGGCGTTCTGGGCACTGACCGTGTATTGAACCGCCTTCCGCACCGGCTCGCGGAGCCGTTCGTCCGAGGTCAGTCCGTAGGCTTCGGCAAGGGCAATTCCGGCCATGGAATGACAGTACATTCGCGCGAAGGGCGTGGCGGGACCGTCGAGGTTACCGTCAGCACGCTGGCTGCGCAGCAGGAACTCCAGGCCGCGACGAACATTGTCTTGGTACTGGCCATCGCGATGCGTATTTCCCGCGCCAAGGAACGCCAGAAGCGCCAATCCGCTCACTCCGGTTTCGGCCTGGCTCCCAGCCGCCTGCCGATCGCGGCCGGCGATGTGTCGTTCAGTCCCGCCACCATACTGCGATGGTATCCAACGGCCATCAGGCTGCTGGGTCGAGCTGAGCCACTTTAGCGAGGCCTTCACGGCGGCCTCACTCTCCTCCGACGCGCCTCGCTGGCGAGCCTGGGTTTCCCGATCGGGCGCCATGCGCAACCGATAGAGATCCGGGAGGTCGCCGGGCGGCCGACCTGCCACAACGACATCTCGTTGCTCTTCGCCCGGAGTACTCTGACCCGCGGCCCGCTCGCCGGCAACATCGTGACCGACTCGGTCCGGATCGCCCGCCGGCGCCGGTTCACTTCCGGACGGTGCTCGATCGGCATTGCCGAGGGCATCGTCAGGCAGGTAGGCCACGTCAGCGGCCGCCGTGCGCAGACGCGGCGGGCCGGTAACGCGGTCAACGATGCCGGCAACCGCCTCGGCCGGATCAGGGGTCGATAGTATCTCGGCCAGTTCGGGTAGCGGCAACGGCCGTTCAACCAACGCGGCCGGCATGCCTGCTTCGACGATCTCGCGCGGCGCCTCCGGCTTCGGCACTGGCGCTACCTGTCGTTGGGGCTCGCGGCGCGCGGGTACGGTCAAGCGAACCGCTGTTCGCCGCTGGGCTGCCGGGGCATCGATCTGTTCGGGCTGTTGTCCGACGTCGGTGATCCCGGTTGCCCCTTCAGGCCGCGGCGGCTCCGGGTCGGGTTGCCTTGCCTCCACAACGGCTACATGCTCCGTGGACGCGTCTCCCGGAAGGTTGGGATCCTTGGCAAGCATTTCTCGCTCGGGTTCGATGGGGTCGGCCGACTCCTCTCGCAAGGGATCGTCGGGCGCCGGCTGGGCGACGTTGTCGTGGACGAACCGCTCCCAGGTCTTGGGCACCGCTTGCTTGGAGGGTTCGCCCGATGCTTCACTCAACTCACCTTCCATGAAAGAGACCCGCATCTCCGGCTCGCGGGTGGACGATGACGACGTGGCAATCTGTACGGTGGTGGCGTAGCCCATCAAGAGCAGGTGCGCCAGGACCGAAAGGACAAGGCACTTGCGCAACGGCTGCGATTGCCCCCACTTCGTGCGCATGAGAACCAAGACCGTGATCGTGAACGCGGCTAAACCGGCCCAGAGCAGGCCGACCACAAGTTCCGTACCGGTCAGTATTTCGAGTAGGCGATCGAGTCGAATCATACAATTGCCTTCTTTGCGTTACACAACGTACGCCGACACTATGCTTACTATTGGTCCGGAGGCTTGATTTGCACCGAAAGGTTCAAGTCGCGTATGCCGGCCTGCGTACATGCGTTGAGTACGGCGGCGACATTCTGATAGGGCACCTTCCCGTCGCCGCGCACAAGCACGCCGAGGTCGGCATACTGGCTACGCGCGCTGGCTAGGCGATCTCGCAAAACGTCCAGGTTGACGCGTTGTTGATCCAGTTCAATCCTCCCGTCGCGGTACACGTTGACTACCTTCCGTTCCGGAGCGGCCGTCAAAGCGCCGTGGTCGGTGACTTCGGGCACATGCAGGTCTATGCTTCGCTCCAATTCCGAGAACTTCGTCCCCACCATGAAGAAGATGATCAACAGGAACACGATGTCGATCATCGGCGTCAGGTTCAAGCTCGGCTGTTCGTCGAGGTGTGTTTTCAGCGGCATGGCGATATTGGGCGATGACAGGGGATATTGGTTGACAATTTGGCCGGTATTCGGTAACGGGGGTTCCTAGGTGGACGATTCGCGCGACGTGCCGCGACGAGAGGTTCCCGGCGCACTCGTCTTGCGGCTGCCAGGCTCGTCGGCGGCAATGACGCCAACGACCTCTTGCCCCATGGCGTCGATCTCAATAATGAGCCGGTCCACGCGACTGACAAAGAACAAATAGCAAATCAGCGCGGGAATGGCCACGGTCAATCCACCGGCTGTGGTGAGCAGGGCTTGGCTGATCCCGATTGCAACGGTTTGCGCGCGTTCACCAACGTTCGCATGACCAATGTCGTTGAACGCTCGGATCATGCCAACCACGGTGCCCAGTAGTCCGAGGAGCGGCGCCACCGTGGCAATTCCGTTGAGAACCCGCAGGTAGCGTCGGAGTCCATTGGTGGCGCGCTCACCGGCGTCGATAATGGCCTGCTCGACCTCCACGGAAGCACGTCCCCATTTTCGGGCGGCCGCGGCAAAGACTTCGGCAACCGGACTGCCGTTCTCCTTGCAGAGTTCGAGGGCTCGCTCCCGGTCCAGTTCCCCGTCGTGAAGCTGCTGAAGGAAGCGTTTCGTGAACGGTTTGGGAATGACGCGACCTCGGCGAAGACTGATGGCCCGCTCCAAAGCGAACGCCACCAGCAGTAAGGAGCACAGGACAATGGGGAGCATGAGCGGCCCGCCCCAAAGGATGATCTCCCAGAGATTTCGGGTCGGAATGGCCGGTTCGGCCTCGGGCCGCGGGGGCGCAATATTCGAAGTGGCCTCCCGATCGACGCCAATCGGTTCTTCAATGCGCACGGTCGGCTCGCCCGGCTCCGTCGCCGGGGCCGGCTGGGCCATGGCCGACGACGAAGAAACACCTGCAACAATCAACAGCAGCGTAAGCCAACGTAACTGGCTGGCGACTACTCGCGACTGGAATGTCATACTCTTTTGCTCCACTTAGGTTTCGATTCGTTTCGATCGCCGGCCCACCGTCATCGGACGGCCGCATGGTCAGCCTCGGCCGCCATGGCATCTACAAAATCGCTTATGTCTCCCGCGCGATGGCGAGGGGATTGGGGGCTTGCTCAATTCTCCACGGTCGAAGCGGGGGACGATTCGGGCTGCCCGGAACGTGCGGCCACAAGTCGTTCTTTCGCCTGTTCAGCGAACGGGGTGTCTGCATATTCCTCCAGAACCTCGGCATATAGCTTTGCCGCTTCCTCCGGCTCGCCCAGCAGTTCTCGGCATTTTGCGCCCTGGAGCAGCGCGCCTGCTTGCCATTTGGGGTATGCATATAGCCGGGCAACGCGAAGGTACTCGCGCATGGCCACGTCGTACCGCTTCTGATGAAAGAATGTCTCGCCAATCATCCATTGGGCCATGGCCGCAGTTTCCGTCTTGGCCCCCTGCTCCGAGTTGATTACTTTCTCGTACGCCTGACGCGCTCCGTCAAAATCGGCTAGCGCAGCCAGGCATCGACCCACAACGTAATCGGCCTCGTATTGCTGAGGAAAGCTGGGAAAACGCTCGCCGATTTTCGAGGCGACCGCATAGGCCTCGTTCCATTTGCGCTGGTGCGCAAGAAGCTGTGCCCGACGCAGGGGGATCATTGCCAGCCAGTCGCCAGACTGGCCTTGGGTCTGTTGTGCCAGCCGTTCGAATTCCGCGAGCGACTCTGGGTACTTCTGCTGCCGGTATAGCGACTCGGCAATCCAGAATTCGGCGACAAGCCGCGTGGGGGTATTCGGGAAACTTTCCAACAATCGCTGAAAACGCTCGCTCACCAAGTCCCATTTCCCGTTCTGTTCAGCCTCGACGGCGGCGATGCGGGCGAGCAGGTAGAGCGAGTGCTCCCGCAGATCGCCCTGAACGTCGGAGTCGATGATCTCGGTACAGAGTTTTGCGGCCGCTGAATATTTTTTCGCCTGGAATCCTCGAACGGCAAGCCGATAGGTGGCGTCGGTCCAGTACCGACTTTGCGGATACTCCGTCCGCAACTTCGCCAGTAGTGCATTGGATGCGTCCACGTCAGACTGATCGAAAAGGACCCACGACCATTCATAAAGAACGACATCGCGTTCAGGCAACTTCGGAAACTCGTCCGCCAGCCGTTTATACAATTCGACCGACTGCCGATGCTGGTCCAGCCGACGACGTAGTCGGGCGGCGGCCAGCAGGGCCAGGGGGTACTCCTTTATCTTGGCGTCGGCGTGGTTTTCAACCACATGGTCGTACAGGGCCAAGGCGGCGTCGAGCTGCCCCATTTCCTCAAGGATTCGACCGCGAGCGAGAGACGCTTCCGCAGCCATGGGGGCGGGCGGCTCCGATTCGAGCAACTCGGCGAACAGGGCCGCCGCCTCGGGTAGCTTTTCGAGCTTGTAGGAACTCCATGCGGCGCCCGACAGTCCTTTCCGACGGTACTCGGGCGTTCCACCATTGTGGCTAAGCCATTCGAAAAGCGACATGGCCCACTCGACATTGCCGGCCGCGTACGCAGCCTCGCCAAGCTGTTCGGCGACGGCCGGGAGCAAGGCATGATCCGGTTGGATTTCGACCAAGGGGGAGAATAGCGTCTTGCTTTCCTCCAGCTTACCGGTGCGCGCGTAGGCGACGGCCAGCGCCCCCCGCGCCCGAACCGCCGTGTCGCCCTCTGGCTTTTCGGTGAGAAAACTTTCGAGCGGAGCGATTGCCTCGGAGTATCGTTTCAACGCCAAGAGCGACGAACCTACCACAAGCTGAGCGTCGGACTTGAGCTTTCCTTTCGCCTGCTCAAGCACTGGAACCAACGTTGCCAGTGCCTTGTCGAACTCATGCAGCCCTTCCTGGGCGGCGGCGAGGAGATAGCGGTTCTCCAAAGCTTCCGAGCCGTCGGGCTTGGCGGCGATCATTGGCTCGAGTAGTTTCGTCGCCTCGGCAAACTTGCGCTGCTCCACTAGCGCTCGGGTAAGCATGCGATCGACTTGGCCGCGAAGAGGACTTTCCGGAAAACTCTCGTGGAATTCGCGGGCCTCCCGCTCCACGGCCTCGTGGTTTTTGGCCTGAAGCGCAAGGCGGATCTTTCCGCACGCGGCGTCATCGCGCCATGTATTGTCGTCTCCGCCAATGGCACGGACACGGTCAAGCTGGGTTGCGGCGCCGCTGGAATCACCTGCTTGCATCAGAGAGTCGCCGGCATAATAGAGGATGGCCGGCATCAGGTGATGTTTTGGATCGATTTCCGAGGCGGCCAAAAGCGTTTCGGCGGCAAGCTTCCACTGGCTTTTCTCTCGCTGAGCCAAGCCGAGCCAATATCGGGCCTCCACGCCTAGTTCGGCATTGTCGGCAGCGCTTTGGAATAACGCGGCAGCCTCATCCGGTCGTTTCAGTTTCATCAGGGCCCAGCCCCGCGCCAGTTGGGCCTTGGGTTTCCACGGGCTCGCCGCTAGTTCGGTTTCGAAGGCCGAAAGGGTTTCAAGGGCGGCATCGTAGCGACTGCGGAGAAACTGCAAAACTCCCAGGCGAAAGTGAGCCGCGTCGGCCAGGGGACTGCCCTTGTGGGATACGACTTGGCCGTAGAGTTTCTCAGCCTCGTCAAGCTGTTGGAGTCGTTCCAGGCTCCGGGCAAGACCGTAACGGCAATCGTCGAGAAGGGGGCCCTCGGGAAAACGCTTCAGCCCATCGCGGAAGAAACCGGCTGCCGCGTCGAACTTCCCTTCCCCCATGGCAAGATCCCCCAGGTAGGGCAGCGCATACGCATTAAGGTTGTCGTCGGGGTGTTCGGCGACGAATCGCTTCAGATCGGCCTGAGCCGCGCCTGCCTTGCCGAGCAGGTAGGCCGTTTCGCCGGCGCGGAATAGTGAGGGCGTGGCGTATTTACCCGCCGGCTCGCGTTCCAGGTACTGGCGAAAATGGGTTTCTGCCTGGTCTGTCGCATCGGTTTGCAGTAAGGCCTCGGCGAGGAAGAAGACGCTTTGAGCGGCCCTGGGATGCTCGGGGTACTTCTCAAGAAAGACCTTAAACTCTTCGACGGCAAGCTTCCAAAGCTTGCGGGAGTAGTGTCCGGCGGCTACGGCATACTGGTCGTCGGCAGGGCCTGCCAGTACCGTACCACCGGCGCAAACCAAGGCCAGAATAGCCATCGCCCGCAGCATCGTTCGACGCCTATCGAGCTTATTGTCACAGGAAGTCCTGTTGCTGGATAAAGCCCCATTACCCCAGGAAGACATACCTAACCCTCGTTGCGAGCCCCGTTACCGGCAGCCCATTATGCGTTCCTTCATACCTACCTAAAGATTGTAACGCCGGAATCGCCAGTATGGCAAGGTACCGCCGGTAGAAACTCGCTCATGCCAGTCTCGCAAGGCGAGCCCGCTGGGAAACCGACCTTCTTCCAACCCAGCAGGATATCCCCGTGAATGCCCTACTCAAGGCGAAACCCCAGTGCCGGCGGTTCGCTCCGGCACTGGGGTTCGGTTTTGTCGGAAGGATTCCGCCCGTTGGCTAGTAGCCGGTGCCCGGGCCTGGATCGACGTTGCCAACCATGTGCAAGTGGTTGTGGTCAATGTAGACGACCTCCTGAACCTCCTCGCCGGTAGTATACGGAACTGGCCAACCTACCCGCGTTACTTCGTTGAAGTAGATGATGCATTTGTAGTGAGCATGATGCAACTGTGCGGGGCCAACGAGTGGATAGACTCGCGGCGGATCGACATAGTCGGCGATCGGTTCAACAACGATCCGGACGTTGTTCCGCTGTATCTCGTGCAGAAGCGGGAGGCCGCCCTGGACGGGCCTTGCACTCTCCAGGGCACGCATAATCTCGTCTTCGGAAGGGGGGTCAAGCGCGCGATGCGGACCCGAAGTAATCGGTCCCATAATGGGTACACGATCATAGCGTTTTTTGTTGTGGAACTCATCTTCCTGCTGTCCCTGGAAGAATGGCGACACGGGAATCGGGTATCCGATGAGCCCGACATTGTATCCGTACGTGCTGTGGCACCCGCTGGCACAGCAAAGACCCGCCAGCACAAGAAGGCCGACGATGGCAGTGGCGTTTCTCGACATCCGTGAATCCTCGCTAGAATCGGTAGTTGGCGGCCCCAAGGAGGCTGGTACGCGCTTGGCCTAGCACTGTTCCCCCCTTTACATCCTGGTCCGCTCGCCCAATGGCGTTCCTTCGGACCGTGATTACTCATATTTATCGTGTGAGCCTGGGAAGAACTTGCGGGTATTCTTGCTTCTAGCGATAATTCCGGAAATTCACTCTTCCGTTTCTAGGTGCAGGCTGCGGTAATGTGTCAGACACAAGCCTTTTACCGCTCCCAAGAACAAAGGCTGTGTGCGGCTAGCCCGGATTATTCATCTACGTAGGGTGGGTCAAGGTCGCGTAGATCGTTGGTGGGTCCGCACAAGCCGCAACCGAGCTGATTTATGGCCGCCCGCCTGGGAAGACGCCGACAATAGCGACCGATGACCCACCAAAGAAGCGGCTTGTTTGACCCACCCTACCTATCATGAATAATCCGGGCTAGAAAGCGGGAGAGCCTGGAAATTGCGGCGTTCCACCAACGAAAAGAGCCCTTGTCCGGGCGCACCGGGCAAGGGCTTTGCGAGCGAGAGCATGGCGCTCTTCGGCGGATTTAGCGGTCTTTGAAGTCAAGCATCCACCAACCATTCTCCCATTCCAAGGTCACCTTTCGCCATCCCATCGGCACCTGGGGATAGGGATAGAAGGGACCGATATATGGCCAAGCCGTGGGTGAGTACTGCTTCGGATAGGTCACCGCCGCATAGTTCGGGTACGCCGCGTAGCTGGGCCACGCATAGTTGGGCATGTTGGGCTGGTCGTACCGGGCCGGCGCCACGCCGCCAGCCGCTGCCGCCGTGTACATTGGCCGTGGTCCTGCCGGCGTCATTCCTTGTGCGCCCATTGCCGCTGGGTGCGGCTGAGCATAGGCAAGCGGAAGTGGCCGACGAGGAACAGCCTGCTGCTCCTCCATGGTCGGCATTCGCTGTGCCGGAGTGGGTTGCGCCAGCGCGGGCTGCGCCGCCGATGTCGGCTGAGCAGGACTGGGATCGAACGATGCGGGAACGCGATCGGCTCGATTCATCTCATTCAGGTTTCTGTTCTCGCCGACCGGTTGGGCCTGCAAATCGCGATCTTTTCCATTGATAGCGCGCTGGAGACGTTGCGCGGTGGTTAACCCACTGGGATGACTGGTTGCACGAGTGGTGCTGCCGTTGGTGGCGACTTCCGACTCATACGTGGCATCGTGGACGACTCCAAAACGGAGCTGCGATCTGATGTTTGACGCGGTGTCGGCAGGCGGCTGGGTAGCCGATGCCTGATCCGACTCTGATTTCGAAACCGAAAGATTGTTCACCACTCGCTCGACATGTGGGGCTTTCATTACTAGTTCGAGCGCAGTGGTCAACTGCTGCTCGCTTGCTACACGACCTACCAGCCAGACAGTTCCTTCCTGGTATTTCACACCGATCTTGTATTCCTGCATTCTACCGCTTTGGCGGAGGCTTTGTGCGATTTGCTCTGCCACCTCCTGGTTGCTAGCCATAGCTACTGAGGCTATCGCCGAAACGACCACCACGACCATCCATCCACTGAAAAAACGTCGCATGACTTCCCTCCTCCTGGGGTCCCCTCACAACGATCGACTGCGCGACTACCGGCACAAAGCGATCACGCCGAGACTTGGCTCGGGGTGAACCAAACCACCAGTGCGGATGGTGGCTGTGCTTGCGGTCTCTCTGTTGCGAGGACTTGGTTACGCTCGCAGGACCAGCTATGGAGTCCACCGACCTATGTCGAGAGGAGCCGCAGCTTTTTTGGCTGCGGCCACATTTGCAGGATTGCCCCCCTCAGAGCAACGCCGGCGTCCATGAATGCTGCCTGATACTAGGTTTCGGCTAATGATTGTGCGGACCGGAAGCTTTTTTCGGATTTTGAGGAAGATCCGAATCGTAGCGAGTAAAGACAGCGACTCTTTTACTCTGGAAACGGTCGATAAAAGACCAAAATCAGAATGGTCGATGGGAAGAAGGGTAGGGAGATGCGATCTCACGCGAGCGACGCGTATCGGCCGTGGCGGCGAGCACCATTGAAGCAAACGTCGAAACGGAGGCCAACCAGCAACCAGGGCCAACACCGGTTGATAGGATGGTGGCCACGGCAACCATGGCTAGACAGCCAAAGAAGAGTATTTGGGAGGTCGTTTGCTGGGAGGATCCAGCGCCAACGCGAGCGAACCACGCACTCAGCAAGCCGAGTCCCAGTACGCAAGCAACCGTCCAAGACGGAGAGAAAGTTGAAATAGTGTCCATCGCTAAACTCGTTCATGCAGGAAATGAATACCATATCGTCCCGATGGTGGACCTTCGCAACTCTTGTGCCAACACCTGCTTGCCATGCAGCAAGCGGTCACGAAGGTAGTCCCGTGCAGTATTTCCTGCTTTGGGCAAGCGGGAGTTTGTACATATTACAATCTCCGGCGACGTGAGCCAATGCCAAAGCATGTGCATTGGCATGTTGGGTGCTTTGGTGGATATTTTACGGGAAAGACCTCGGCCAGTAAAAACCCCGCCTGTTTTGAGGCGGGGTTCTTGACTGTTTCAGAATGACTACACGCCGAGACACAAATGCCGAACGCGATGTCTCAGCGACGCGCTGCTGGCGGTGGGGTTGCTGCGTTACTCGAAAGCAGCTTGCGAACTTCACGATCCAGTTCTGCTGCCTGGATGCCCCGATGCACCACGCGCCCCTGCTGATCAACGAGGATCATCGTGGGAACGGTCAAGATTCCGAGCTGGTTGGCCGGACGGCTATCCAGCCCGCCCTCTTCGTGGATTTGTGGCCAGGTGAGCTGGTTCTCTTTGACGAACTCGGCCAAATCCTTGACGCTGTGGTCGAGATTCACCCCAATGACGCCAAAATGCTGTCCGTGCCTGGCAATCATGTCCTTGATCGTTAACATGTCGGCCTTACACGGCTCGCACCACGTCGCCCAGTACTGGATGAGCATGACCTTGCCGCGGAACTTTGCCAGATCAACCGTGCCACCGGCGGGGTTTTGGCCCTGGAACTCAATTTGCTTGCCGACGGCATCGAGCCTGCGGCGAGCACCGGCCGCCTTGGCGGCGCCGGGCGAGTTAGGAAACTCGGTCACGACACGACCGAACCACTCCACCGCCTTGTCGTCATCGCCTGCGAACTCATGGGCCATACCCAACTGCAGCATGGCTTCCGCGGCATCACTTGCTTTTGGGTATTCCTCCACGAATTTACGGAGATTTTCCAGCCATTTCTCTTGGACTTCTTGGAACTTCGCCTTCGGTGCCTGCAATGCCAACGCATACTCTGCAGTGTGCTGTCGGAAGCGAATATAGGCTAGAATGTCGTCGCTAACCTCTTCCTTGGAGAGTCGCTTGTAGAGTTCGTCGAGCCTTTGTGAGCCGTCGGGAAACTGGCCCATTTGTACTCCCGCGCTGATCATGTCGGCAAGCTGCCGGAGCCACATGGTCTGATCTTGCGGGCTTTGCGCGATTTGAGCGATCTTCTCAACTAGCTCAGCCCGCTGTATGGTGTGTCGCGCCTGGGCCTCTTCCGTTGTGGCCTCGGCCGCTTCGCGGTCGAGTTTTTCCAGTTGTCCGAGTAATTCCTGCACGGCCTCGCTCGGACCTCCGGAACGAACTTCGCGCTGGCCTCCTGCCGGCTGGTAGAAGAAGCCTCGCGCAGCCACTGCGTTGGCATCGTCGGTCGCCACTTGAGGGACATCGATCACCCGCCAAACAGGTCCAACCCGAACGAGTGTTCCGATGTGTATTTGTCCGTGCTCTCCGGCGGTCTCCACGACGGCCACAACATTTTCGTAAACTTCGATGTCCTTGCTCGATCCGTCCGTGCCTGCCGGCACCACCCCAGGTTGTGTGCTACTAAACTGCAACCACTTGGTCTTGTCGGTGACGGATCGCTGTTCCGAGACCATCTCTTGAAATCGCTCCGCAATCCCGTCAAGCTTTTCGGCAAGCAGCTTGGCGCGTTCCAGGCCCAATCCGAGCGAGCGTAACTCATCGTCGGTCAGGACAAGTCGTTTGAAGCATGCCTTATCGCCCTGAGCCAAGGCGGCGACCACCTCGGCGGTGACCTCTTCGGGGGATATCTGCTTCCATGAATCGATCTCGCCGTTTTGGGTCCGGTCGACCCCCCAACGGCTGCCACCCGTGTGCAACCACCGAAACTGATCGGGCTTCTGGTTCATGGTCGAGTCAATGTCGCGGTAGACCTCCACCCCATCTTTGAAGTAACGCCATTGATCGACCGTATTATTGCCATTTGTATCAACGAACATTCTCAGAACGAGTCCATTGGGGTCGTAGATCACCCAAGCGGAGCCGTCTCCGTTGATCTTCTGCGATTCGATCTTACAGCGGACAGCGTCCTCGGCGGAAGGTTGTGAGTAGTCGACCCCTCTCTGGGCGGGCTTGAGTTGCAGTGCCTGCTCGGCGCTGGGATTCGCGTGGGCTGGGCTACCGGCGGCGACTGCTAGGGCAGCACACATCGCCATAGCGACGTTCATAGCCAACTGAAACCGTTTCATGGTATACGCTCCTGCTAGAAAAATCTTTTCTTCCCATTGCCTACTAGGGCATCTTCCCAGTCCTTTGAAGACCACTCTAGTTTTTCGGCGTGGCAAGGTGCGGAACATAATCCGAATATTTCGATTATTCCGAATGTATCACTTATCCGCCTGCAATCCTGCAATTTCTTTGGGTCCGTGGTTGTTTTTTCTAGGGGGTTTGACAATGGATTCGGGCATGGTAAAATCCAATGTTTTGGTAATGGGGGGTTCAACCGTGGCCCCCGCGTCGCGGGGCGCATAGCTCAGTTGGTTAGAGCGCATCCCTGATAAGGATGAGGTCCGAA